>NZ_JBJGYU010000017.1:0-103956 GCF_054050155.1 Geodermatophilus sp. SYSU D00703
GCCCGTCCCCCCGGGGGGACGGGCACCCGCGCCTCCAGAGGTTCAGCGGTAGTCGCTCTTGAGCTCGCGCCCGTGGACGATGATCGCGTAGATCACGATCACGTCGAGCGCGATCAGGATGACCGACCACACGGGATAGGCCGAGATGAACGCCAGGTTCACCAGGGCGCTCAGGAACGCGATCCCGACACCGACGACCCGGGCCGCCATGTTCCCGGCCAGCAGGCCGATCCCGGCCAGGACGCCCACGACGCCGATGATGATGTGGGCCCATCCCCACGCGTTGTAGTCCACGTTGACCACGAGGCCGCTCTCGCGGACCAGGTAGAAGCCATCGTCGAACACGGCGATGAGCCCCTCGATCGCCTGGAACGTCCCCAGCATGATCAGCATGACGCCGCCGAAGACCACCCAGCCCGCCCAGGCGGTGGGTCCCCGTTCGTAGCTCTCGTCGGTCACCGGCGAGCGGCGGTTCGAGGTGTCCGTCATGTGCCTGTCCTCCTTGGTCCGGCCTCGGTTCCGGGCCGCCCCGGGAAGGGGGTGACGGGCGGGCGAGGTCCTGGGTACTGGTGCGTCAGCAGCGTGCGGCCGGTGAGGGCGGCCCGGCATCGTCCGGACCGCATGACCGGCGGTCCCACTGCGGGCGCTCTCCTCGCTCCGACGGCTCGACCGCTCACCCGGCCGGGTCGTGCGGAACCTGCCCGAGCACCGGGTGGGTGTCCTCGCCGGGCGACGAGGGCCTGGGGCGGCGGCGAGCCGGCCGCAAGGGGACGACGTCGGCCCCGGTGTCGGCGGGGCCCGGGACGTCGCGCTCGTCCCCGGGTGGCCGGCGACGACCGCCGCGCGGCGGCTCCGGGGTCCGGCGGATCTCCAGGAGCTCCACGTGCCGCTCGATCAGCCGGTGCACGACGTCGGTGAGGTCGCGGTCGGCGGGGACGCGGAGCCGGCGCACCGTGTTCCGCGGCACGCTGGAAGGTCTGACCGGCACCCGGAACGTCGCCAGCGCCGCCGGGCTCAGGAGTGTCCCGATCCGCAGCTCGAACCGGTTCCGCGCCTCCTCCATGGCCACCGCTCCCTCCTGGCCGGCCCCGCCGGCCACGTGCCGTGCGACCCTGACGACGATGGCGCGACCGCCGGTCGCACGCCTCGTCCGCCGGGCATGACCGTCCTCAGAGGAGGCCGCGCTCCCTCGCCCGGCGGACGGCCTGGTTGCGCCGGCTGACGGCGAGCTTGCGCAGGATGCTGCGGATGTGCGTGCGGACGGTGTTCACGGAGATGAACATCGTCGCCGCGATCTCCGCCGTGGACAGCATCCCGGCGAGGTGCTGGAGGACCTCCATCTCCCGGTCACTGAGGTCCTGGATCACCTGCGACTCATCGAGGTGCGCCGCGGTGCGGTGCCCGTCGGGGCGCGGCTGGGCGGTCGACGACGGGCTCAGCCACGCGGCGGGCTCCTGCAGCCGGGGGTGGGTGCGCAGCAGCCGGCGTGCCTGGGGCGGTGTGTCGATGAACGGCCAGCGCAGCAGCTCCGGTCGGGCGAGCTCCAGCGCCGCGGCGAGCTGATCCGCCGCGGTGGGCACGCGACCGGCCTCCAGGAGCTGGCACGCCTGGATCACCGCGGCCTCCACCGCGGCTGCGGGGACCGCGGGCGGTTCGTCGTCGGTCGGCGCCGTCGAGGCCGGGTCGCCGGACAGCAGCCCGACCGTCGCGCGCAGCCGCCGGCTCCACGGCTCGTCACCGCTGGTGTCCCGGAGGATCGCCAGGCCGTCGTCGACGTGCCCGCGCGCCACGGCGAGCCGGACCACCTCGGTGACCACCTCCTCGGCCACCCACCGGGGCAGTCGCGGTCCGCGCAGGTGCGGGCTCAGGCACTGCTCGGCCGAGTCGTACTCGTGCCGGAGCCGGAACAGCTGGCTCTGCAGCACCGACAGCAGCGCCGGTGTCGTGGAGGACCAGGGCGTCTCGTGGCCCCGGTCCCGCGTGCGGGCCCGCGCGCGGACCAGCCACTCACGCGCCTCGGCCAGGGCGTAGCGGCGCAGGTGGACCCACGCGAGGGCGGCTGCCGCGGCCGGTTCCCGGTCGGCCTCGTCCCGGCCCCCCTCGCTCGCGAGGGCGTCGGCCTCCTCTGCCAGGTGGGCCGCCCGGGTCAGGTGGCCCTCCAGCGCCTCCAGGACCCCGAGGTGGGCGAGGGTGCGGCTGCGCAGCCGGCGGGAGGCCGCCGTCTGGGCGGCAGCTGCCGCAGCGCGCAGCCCGGTGAGCAACTGAGCGGTCGGTGCGTCGGTGCCGAGGCACGCGATCGCGCGCAGGGTGCTCACCACCGCCACGCACTCCCGGTGCTCGCGCCGGTCTTCGTCGGGGAGCGCGGCCACGAGGGACGCGGCGGCGTCGGCCTCGGCCAGCAGCGCGACGGCGTCGGTGGCCGCTTCGGCGTCCGCCACGAGGCAGGTCAGCGCCGCCGAGACGCGCAGCGTCGTCGGATGGCCCTCACCCCGGGCGGTCGCCGCGACGGCGCGGTCGGCCGGCGTGGGTGCCGAACCCCCGGCCAGCGCGGCGGCGCTGCGGATGACGGCGGCCTCGGGGCCGGGGAACCCGGCCGGGAGCGCCTGGATCCCCCGGAGCGCGGGGTCGGACCCGTGGGCCAGCAGGCGCACGACCAGCAGGTCGTCGATGAGCAACCGGGTGACGAAGCCCCAGTCCTCCGCGGCGACGGCGTGGCCCACCGCCTCCGGGGACCGGCCCGCCTCGGCGTACCAGGCCGCGCAGGTGCGGTGCAGGCCGGCGACCTCGCCCGGGTGGTCGTAGGCCAGCTGGGCCTGGAGCATCTCCCGGAACAACGGGTGGATCCGGAACCCGCCGGGTGCCCCGGGTGACTCCTCGACGAAGGCGTTGGCCCGCGCCAGCCCGGCGAGGACCCGTCGGCCGATGGGCCGTCCACAGAGCCGGTCCACCAGGTCCGGCCAGCACTCCGCGGTGACGCTGACGCGCAACAGGAACCGTCGGACGCTGGCCGGCTGCCGCTGCAGCACCTCAGCGAACAGGTACTGGGCCACGCTGCCGTCGTCGTGCGCCAGCCCCGTCACCAGGTGCTCCGGTGGCGCCCCCTGCTTGAGCGGGGCGGCAGCCAGCCGCAGGCCGACCGCCCAGCCCTGGGCCTCGGCGCACAGCGCGCGGGCGACCTCCGGCGACACCGGGACGCCCATGGCGGTGAGCAGGTCGCGGGTCTCGTCCGGGGTGAACGCCAGCTCGTCGCCGCGGATCTCGGACACGGTCCCCGCCAGCCGGTACTGGTGGAGGGGCAGCAGCGGGTCGGCACGGGCGCACAGCACCAGCCGCAGCCGGCTCCCCCCGTGGCGGACGAGCAGGTCGAGACCCTGGGTGATCGCCCGGTCCGTCACGTGGTCGGCGTCGTCGAACACGAGCACCACCGGCCGGGGCAACGCGGTCACGAGCGCGGCCAGCTGCGGGACGAACCAGCTGGGCGGCGACTCGCCGGGCACGAGCGCGGGCAGGCCGGTGCACGGGACCCCTGCGGCGGTCAGCGCTCCCACGACGTAGTTCCAGAAGGTGGCGGGGTCGTCGTCGTAGTCGTCCAGGGTGAGCCAGGCCACCGGCCGGCCGTCCTCCCGGCTCTGCCGCCAGGTGGCCGCGAGCACGGTCTTGCCGGAGCCCGCCGGCCCGCTGAGCAGGGTCAGCGGGGAACGCTGCACGGCCCGGGACAGCTGGCTGACCAGGCGGGGCCGCAGCACGGTCGCGTGCGCGGGCTGGGGTGGGGCGAGCTTGGACGTGAGCAGCGCGACGCCCTGCCGGGTGGCCACCGGTGCCGTGGGGGACGGAGCAGCTGCGTGGTCCGGCGACCTCGCCATGGCTCCTCCTCCCGCCTGCGGACCGGGCCGTTCCCCGAACTCGCGCCCCTCCCCCCGCGATGCCGCCGGATGTGCGCTCGGCCCGCGCCTCAGCGTCGTCCGGTCGTGCGCAACCAATCAGAGCCAAAGGTCCCGGCGGATGCGCCGCCAGGTGAACAGCGCGCAAACGCCGTGGAGCATGCCGCGCCGCACGCGGTGACCGGCTCACCCGTTCCGGATGAGGGGCCACCCGCCGTCCTCGACGGATGCTGACTGCTCCGACGGCCGGGGAGGCCTCATGATCCCGACAGTGGACGACGGCCTCCGGTGGCCGTGAACCCGGTGGACCCGCCGGTCCGGAACCTCCGGCCGGTCGAGCCGCCCGACGCGCTCGGCGCCCCGCCGCCCTCTCCCGAGCCGGCCGCCCCCGAGCCGGCCGCCCGGACACGACGGGGCGATGACGCGGTACGGGACGCGGTCGACGGTGCCCTCGCCGTCCTCGCGGTCGCGGCGGCCCTCCGCCGGTACGTCCTGGACACGGCCGCCCACGCGCGTCGCGCCGTCGTCTCCCGCCTGCCGCTGGTCGGCCACCTCCCTGCGCTCCCGGACGGGCTCGCGCACCCGGCGTCGGCCGCCGTGCGCGCGCTGGCCGGGATGGCGGACCGCCTCCTCCCCGACGTGACCCGGGCCGTCCTCGCCCGCCTCGACGTCCTGGCGCTCGTCCGTGAGTACGTGGACCTGGACCGGCTCGCGGCGCTGCTGGACGTCGACGCGGTGGTGGCGCGGGTGGACCTCGACGCGGTCATCGACCGGGTCGACGTCCAACGGATCATCGACCGGGTCGACCTCGACGCCGCGGTGGCCCGGGTGGACCTCGACGCGATCATCGACCGGGTCGACGTCGGTCGGGTCGTCGACCGGGTCGACCTCGACGCCGCGGTGGCCCGGGTGGACCTCGACGCCGCGGTCGACCGGGTCGACATCGCCCGCATCCTCGACCGCGTGGACGTCGACGCCGTCGTCGACCGCGCCGACATCGACCGCGTCCTCGACCGGGTGGACCTCGACGCGATCGTCGACCGGGTCGACGTCGGTCGGGTCGTCGACCGGGTCGACCTCGACGCCGCGGTGGCCCGGGTGGACCTCGACGCCGCGGTCGACCGGGTCGACATCGCCCGCATCCTCGACCGCGTGGACGTCGACGCCGTCGTCGACCGCGCCGACATCGACCGCGTCCTCGACCGGGTGGACCTCGACGCGATCATCGACCGGGTCGACGTCGGTCGGGTCGTCGACCGGGTCGACCTCGACGCCGCGGTGGCCCGGGTGGACCTCGACGCCGCGGTCGACCGGGTCGACATCGCCCGCATCCTCGACCGCGTGGACGTCGACGCCGTCGTCGACCGCGCCGACATCGACCGGGTGATCGCCCGCACGGACATCGCCGGCCTGGCCCGGTACGTCGTCGCGGTGATCGACCTGCCCGCACTGCTGCGCGCCTCGAGCGACTCGCTCACCTCCGACATGGTGCGCACCGTGCGCGACCAGGGCGCGGACGCCGACCGGGCGGTGGAGCGGGTCGTCGACCGGCTGCTGCACCGGCACGGCCGCCGCACCGCGACGGCGGACCGGACGACCGAGCCCGACAGGCCGGGGGCGGACCGGTGACCACGGCAGGCCAGCGGCCCGTTCCCGACACCGGCCGTCCCTGGCACGACGCCCCTCCACCGGTCGTCGTCTCGGCGGCCCGCGCCGGCATCCGGGGGACCCGCGCCGGCCTGGTCACGCGGTCGCTGGCCAACGTCGTCGACCTGATCGTCGTGGCGGTGCTCGTGGCCGGCGGGTACGCGGGCGTCTCGGCGACCCGCTTCCTGCTGAGCCCGACCACCTTCTCGTTCCCGGTGCTGCCGTGGGCGACGCTGCTCCTGCTCGGCCTGGGCGTGCAGGCGGCCTACTTCACCGTCACCTGGGTGGAGGCCGGCGCCACGTACGGCGACCGGCTGCTCGGCCTCCGCGTGGCCGACGGCCGGGGAGCCCGGCTGCGCTGGGGCCGGTCCGCGGTGCGGGCGGTGTTCTGCGCGCTCGTCCCTGTCGGACTGGTCTGGGTGCTGGTGAGCCGGGACAACCGCTCGGTGCAGGACCTCCTGCTGCGGACCTCGGTCCTCTATGACTGAGCGGCCGGCTCGCCCACCCGACGGGCCGCCGGCGCCGGCGGCCGCGGCCGGCGACGGGGGCGTGCCGGAGCCCGAGGCCCGCCGCGCCCTGCCGCTGTGGCTCAGCGTCGTCCTGGGCGTCGCCGGTGCGGCCGGCGCGCTCTGGGGCATCTCGACCTACGCGGGGCTCCTCGCCCCCGTCCTGCTGGCGTTCGTGCTGACCGTCACCGCCTCCCCGCTGGTGGGCGCGCTGGTCCGCCGCGGCGTGCGGCGGGGCTTCGCGGTGGCAGTGACCGTCGTGCTCGTGGACGGCGGACTCATCGCGTTCGCCGTCGCCCTCGTCGTCTCGGTGGGCCAGCTGGCGACCGTCCTCCCGCAGTACGCCGACGAGTGGCAGCGGTGGGTGGACGACGTGCGCGGCGCCCTGGCCGCAGCGGGCGTCGGCCGGGACCAGGTGGAGCAGGTCGTGGGCTCGCTGGACCTGTCCTCGGTCGTCTCCGCGGTGGGTGGGCTGCTGGCCGGCGTGGCCGGGGCGGTCGGTGCTCTGGTCCTCGTGCTGGCCACGGTGCTGTTCATGTCGGCCGACGCCACCGGGATGCCCGAGCGGCTGGCCGCGGTGCCCGGCACCTGGCGGCTGCGCGCGGCCCTCGGCGACTTCGCCCGCAACACCCGACGCTACCTGGTGGTGACGACGGTCTTCGGGTTCGCCGTCGCCGTCGTGGACTACGTCGGGCTGGTGCTGCTTGGGGTCCCTCTGGCCCTGCTGTGGGGCCTGCTGTCCTTCCTGACCAACTACGTCCCCAACATCGGGTTCTTCCTCGGGCTGGCGCCGCCCACCCTGCTCGCGCTCCTGGACGGCGGCCCGCGGACGGCGCTCCTCGTCGTCGTCCTCTACTGCGCGGCGAACTTCGTGCTGCAGTCGGTCATCCAGCCGGTCGTCGTCGGCGACGCCGTCGGCCTGTCGGTCACGCTGACCTTCCTGTCCGTCCTGGTCTGGACGGTGGTCCTGGGGCCCCTGGGCGCGATCCTCGCGATCCCCCTCACCCTGCTGCTGGTCGCCGTGCTGGTGGCGCAGGACCCGGACCGGCGCTGGGCGCGGGTCCTGCTCGCGGGGGCGTCGGGCGGGTCAGCGGCTCCGGAGCGATCGGCCGGGTCCGGCCGTCGTCGCCGGCGTGCGGGCTCCCCCGCGCCGGCCCCGGCGCCGACCCCGGCGCCGCGGTCGTCTCCGGCGGACGATGACCGCACCGTCCTCGACGGGCCAGTCTCGGGTCGGGCGGGGACGCAGCCCGCTGGCCCGCCCGCACCCGGTTCGCCCGAGCCGTGATCAGCGGTGGGAGGCCCGCCATGACGACCCTCGCTCCCCCGTCCGACGGCTTCGCCGTCCTGGACGCCCAGATCGTGCGCGCCCTCGGCGAGCTGCGGGCGGCGCGGCTGGCCTGCACCAGGACGAACAGCCGGTTCGGCCTCGCTCGCCAGGAGCGAGCCGAGGCCGATCTCAACGCGCTGCTCGAGTACCGCCACGCCGCGCGGCACCGGTGACGGCGCGGCCGGGTCGACCGCGACCGGGTCGCGGGCGGGGCCGGTGCGGTGCCAGGGTCCGGGCATGACCAGCCTCGACGACGTCGCCGCCCTCGCCGCGCAGGAGTCCCACCTCGCGGTCGTGTCCACGGTCCGGGCCGACGCGACCATCCAGGCCTCGGTGGTCAACGCGGGGCTGCTCCCCCACCCGGCGACCGGTGAGCGGGTCCTGGGCTTCGTGACCTACGGCCGGGTGAAGCTCGCCCACCTGCGCGCCCGCCCCCAGGTCACGCTGACCTTCCGGCACGGCTGGCAGTGGGCGACGGCCGAGGGCCGCGCGCAGCTGGCCGGGCCCGACGACCCCCAGCCGTGGCTGACCGACGCCGACCGGCTGCGCCTGCTGCTGCGCGAGGTGTTCACCGCGGCCGGCGGCCGGCACGACGACTGGGACGGCTACGACCGCGTCATGGTCGAGCAGCGGCGCACCGCCGTCCTCGTCCAGCCGGTGCGGGTCTACAGCAACGCGTGACCTGCCCCGGGCCTACGAGGCGGTGCGCATCGTCAGGTCCTCGAGCGAGACGACGTACTCCTCCGTCTCCTCGTCCACGGAGACGCCGTAGGTGGTCGGGTAGTAGGCGGTCTCCTGGTAGGCCTCGGGCAGCTTCAGCGGCGCCTCGAGGTCGGGGCCGCTCAGGAGGTAGTCGCGGGTGATCATCGGCTCGGCGAACACGTACCGGCCGTCCCAGACGCCGTTGATGATGATCTGGGTGAAGTCGTACTGACCGGGGACGAGGCTGGTGTCGGTGGAGTCGACCAGGTGCACCCCCATGCCCGGCACGGCCTGCTCGGCGGCGGTCCCGCCGGGGGGCAGCACGTAGTCCTGCGGCACGTACCGCGGCTCCGGGAAGTGCTCGGCCTTGGCCGCGTACTCCGGGTCGGCCGGGGTGATGGCCTCGATCGTCGCCATGTCGACCGTGTCGAAGTGGAAGTCGAAGTGCGGGCGGCCGAACAGTCCGAGGGGTTCGTGTCCCTGCGGGTTCCAGTTGAACATCACGTGGTCGAACGCCGTGTCCGCCGCCTGGTCGGGGAAGTCGATCATCAGCGTGAGGCCCTGCTCGGGGAGCCCCTCCAGCGCAGCGGGCGTCATGCGGACACCCACCTCGCTGGGTGCGCCGTCGTCCACCACGACGTAGGTCGCGACGCTGCCGTTCCCCAGGGCCTGGGACGGGCTGGTGAAGGTGCCGCTGTCGGACGGCGGATCGGTGCTGGACTGCGCGGGCTGGACGGCGCAGCCGGTCAGGGAGGTCAGCCCGGTGCAGGCGGCCGCGGTGAGCACGACCCCGCGGAGGGCGCGGGAAGCAGCCATGGCCCTTCCCTTCCTGGGAGTGTCTCGGACGGGTGGACCGCCGCACCCGATCGCCCGATCGGGCGGGCGGGGCGTTCCCCGACCGCGCGGGCGGCCCTCCTCCCTCGGCGGGGAACCGGGCGCGGTCGGCCGCGGCGGGGCCGGCAGGTGCCGAGGGGTCGGTCATCGCCGCCCCGTCCGGAACGGCCCGGTCCACCGGTCCGGCGGGAGGACTGGCGGGTGCTGCGCCACGGCTGCACGAGGGATCGGGTGCCGGCTCGCCGGAGCCGTCCACGACGAACGCTGGACGCCCGTCCGCCGCGGGTCAACACGCCCGGACACGGCCCGCGCGGAGACGGACGACACGCTGCGCGTCGTCCGTCTCCGCGCACCACGGATGACCCCGGGTGCGGTGCCGGCCGCCGGGCTCCTGGGCGCCCGGCGGGACCGGCCGCACCCGGCGGTCACTCGTCGAACACGAGCGCCGGGGTGTCGTGGCGCAGCGTCTGCCCGCGGAAGAACTCCGGGTGCCGCGAGCGCCACAGCAGCATGAGCACCGCCCCGGCGAGCAGCAGGCCGATCCCGATGACGAACACGCTGCCCACCCCGAACACCGACGAGCCGCTGCCGTAGGCCGGGTCCAGCGTGTCGACCGCCGTCTGCACGAAGACGGCGGCCAGCGCCAGCCCACCGAGCAGCGGGAGCACGCCCTTGAACAGCAGGTCGCGGGCGCTGCGGCGCAGCTCCCGGCGGAAGTACCACACGCAGGCGAAGGCGGTCAGCCCGTAGTAGAAGCAGATCATCAGGCCGAGCGCGTAGATCGTGTCGATGAGGACGTTCTCGCTGATCAGCGTCATCCCCACGTAGAACACCGCCGTCCCGGCGCCGGCGACCAGGGTGGCGGTCGACGGGGTGAGGAAGCGGGGGTGCACCTCGGCCAGGCGCCGGGGCAGCGCGCCGTAGGCGGCCATGGCCAGCATCGTGCGGGTCGGCGGCAGGAAGGTCGTCTGCAGCGAGGAGGCCGAGCTCGCGACGACGGCGAGGAACAGCAGGAAGGCCAGCCCCGGGCCCATGACCGGCCCGGCGAGCGCGGCGAAGACGTTGTCGCTGGTGTCCGGGTTGCCCAGGCCCGTGCCCTCGGTCCCGACGCCCGCGTACATCTGCACCACGATCGCCACGCCCAGGTAGGTGACGATGATGACGAGCATGGTCAGCAGCGCCGCGCGGCCCGGCGTCCGGGCGCTGCCGGCGGTCTCCTCGTTCACCGTCAGGCAGGTGTCCCAGCCCCAGTAGATGAACAGCGACAGCGACAGGCCGGCGGTGAAGGCGCTGAACGAGCCGATGGCGGTCGGGTCCAGCCAGGAGACGTCGAAGGAGATGCCGCCGGGCGCGTCGCCGGCCTTGACCAGCGCGAGGACGGCGAACAGCGCCAGGACGGCCATCTGGAAGCCGACGAGCACGTACTGCAGCCGCTTGGTGACCTCCACGCCGCGGTAGGTGACCCAGGTGGCCAGCGCGACGAAGGCCACGCAGGTCAGCACGTTGACCAGCTTGTCGTCGCCGAGCGCCGCGACCGACTCCGAGCCGGTGAGCTCGCCGAGCAGCAGGTAGAAGAAGGAGACCGCGACCCCGGCCAGGTTCGACAGCACGATGATCGTGGCCAGCAGCGCGCCCCAGCCGCACAGCCAGCCGACGTAGGGGTTGAACGCCTTGGTCGTCCACGTGAAGGACGTGCCGCAGTCCGGCGCCTCCCGGTTGAGCTCCCGGTAGGCGTAGGCCACCAGCAGCATCGGCAGGAACCCGGCGAGGAAGACCGCCGGCATCTGCAGCCCCACCTCGGCCACCGTCGGGCCCAGCGTCGCGGTCAGCGCGTAGACCGGCGCGATGCTCGACACGCCGAGGACGACGCTGGCCAGCAGTCCCACGGAGTTCTTGGACAGGCCCTTGGCCCGCAGGTCGGTGTGGCCGGTCGCCGGCCGCTGGTCCAGCGTCATGCGGTCCTCCTCGTCGGCGCCGCCCGCGCGGCGCGCCCGACCCCGGCCGTGTGCCGGGGCTCACACTGGGAGCCAGCCAGGCGGCCGCCCCGCCGGGAAGGGTCCGTCGTGTACACCCGGTGCCGTCGGGGACGACGGTCCGGCACGGCGATACGCACGGATCCCGGCGTGCAGACTGTGGCAAGCGACTGTTTCGGGTGCGTGACGGGGACATGCCTTCTGTTTCCGTTGACCGCCTCCACGCCGGGTGGTGAGCTTCCCCCGGCACCACCCCCGACCCCAGGACGACGCACATGCCCCGCTACGGCGCCCAGTACGGGCCCGACATCACCTACCTCGGCATCGACCGCTGCGACCTCGACGACCCGGCGTCCTTCGCCGGCGCCGACGTCGTCGTCCTCGGCGCGCCCTTCGACGGCGGGACCTCGCACCGCCCGGGCACCCGGTTCGGCCCGCAGGCCATCCGGATGACCGACTACCTCGCCCACGACGGCTCGCGGCCGAGCCTGGCTCTGCGCACCGACGGGCTGCGCGACCTGCGGGTGCTCGACGCCGGTGACGTCGAGATGTACTCCGGGGACATCGAGACGGCGCTGCCCGCGCTCGAGGCCGCCGTGGAGACGGTGGCCCGCTCCGGTGCCATCCCGGTGGTCCTCGGCGGGGACCACTCGATCGCCTTCGCCGACGCCAAGGGGGTGGCCAACGTCCTCGGCCACGGGCGGGTGTCGATGATCCACTTCGACGCGCACGCGGACACCGGCGACATCGAGTTCGGCTCGCTGTGGGGGCACGGGCAGCCGATGCGGCGGCTGATCGAGTCCGGCGCGCTGCGCGGCGACCGGTTCCTCCAGATCGGCCTGCGCGGCTACTGGCCCCCGCCCGAGACGCTGGACTGGATGGCCGCGCAGCGGATGCGGTCCTACGAGATGACCGAGATCGGGCACCGCGGGCTCGAGGAGTGCTTGACCGAGGCCTTCGGCATCGCCACCGACGAGTGCGAGGGGGTGTTCCTCTCCGTCGACATCGACGTCTGCGACCCCGGGCACGCGCCGGGCACCGGCACGCCGGAGCCCGGCGGGCTCACCGCCCGGCAGCTGCTGGACTCGGTGCGCCGGATCTGCCTCGAGCTCCCCGTCGTGGGCGTCGACGTCGTGGAGGTCAGCCCGCCCTACGACCACGCCGACATCACCGCCGCCCTGGCCAACCGGGTCGTCCTCGAGGCGCTGTCGGCGATCGCCCGCCGCCGCCGCGACGCCCGCGACGGCACCCGCTGGAACCCGTCCCTGCCCCTGCTCGCCGACCGCCCGACCCCGGAGGAGAAGCCGTGAGCGCCCATCCCCTCGACCCGCTGACCGCCGACGAGTTCCGCGCCGCCGCGGGGATCCTGCGCCGCGACCGCGGGGTCGACGAGCGCTGGCGGTTCGCCTCGATCGAGCTGCGGGAGCCGGCCAAGGACGCCGTCCGCGCCTTCCGGCCCGGCGACCCGATCTCCCGCGCGGCCCGGGTCACCTGCTGGAGCCGCGACGACGGGACGCCGTACAAGGCGGTGGTCTCGCTGACCGACGACGCCGTCCTCTCGTGGGAGGCGGTGCCGGGCGAGCAGGCGAACATGACCCTCGACGAGTGGCACGAGGCCCACGAGGTGCTGATCGAGCACCCGGACGTCGTCGCGGCGCTGGCCAAGCGGGGCATCACCGACCTCGACCTGGTGCTCATCGACACCTGGGCCTACGGGCACTCGCTGATCCCGCAGGGGCTGCAGGACCGCCGGGTCGGCTGGACCGACGTCTGGCTGCGCTCGGCCCCCGGCGCCAACCCGTACGCCAACCCGGTCATGGGCCTGCACTTCGTCGTCGACCTCAACACCATGGAGCTGCTCCAGGTCGAGGACACCTCTGCGCCGGCCCGCCCGGACGTCATGGGCGAGTACCTCCCCGCCCTCGTGCCCGGGCTGCAGCAGCGCACCGACGTGAAGACGCTGGAGATCACCCAGCCCGAGGGCGTCTCCTTCACCCTCGACGGCAACGAGCTGCGCTGGCAGAACTGGACGATGCGGCTGGGCTTCAACCACCGCGAGGGCCTGGTGATCCACCGGGTGGCCTACGACGACCGCCCGATCGCGCACCGGCTCTCCTTCGCCGAGATGGTGGTCCCCTACCGCGACCCGAGCCCCGACCACCACCGGCGGACCGCCTTCGACATCGGCGAGTGGGGCCTGGGCTTCATGACCACCTCGCTGGAGCTCGGCTGCGACTGCCTCGGCGAGATCACCTACGTCGACGCCGTCCTGCACGACAGCCGCGGCGAGCCCTACGCCATCAAGAACGCCATCTGCCTGCACGAGGAGGACGACGGCGTGCTGTGGAAGCACGTCGACGAGCAGTCCGGGGCCGAGGTGCGCCGGTCGCGGCGGATGGTCGTCTCGTTCCACGCCACCGTCGCCAACTACGAGTACCTGACCTACTGGCGCTTCTACCAGGACGGCACGATCGAGTGCGAGGTCCGCGCCACCGGGATCATGGTCACCAGCGCGTTCGACGGCGCTCCCCCGCCGTACGGCACGGTGGTCGACGAGCGCACCTACGCGCCGTTCCACCAGCACTTCATCGTGGCCCGCCTCGACATGGAGGTCGACGGACCGGAGAACACCGTCGTCGTCTCCGAGAGCGAGGTTCTGCCGGTCTCGGAGGACAACCCGCACGGGCTGGCGCTGGTGCAGCGCACCCGGCCGCTGCTCACCGAGGCCGAGGGCCGGCAGGACGTCGACTTCGCCAGCCAGCGCAGCTGGAAGGTGGTCAACCGCCACCGGACCAACCGGCTGGGCACACCCACCGGCTACAAGCTCGTCCCCTCCGGCGCCCTCCCGGCGCTGGCCGACCCGAACGCGCCGTTCCGGCAGCGGGCGCAGGCCATCGACCACACGCTGTGGGTCACCCGGTTCGACGAGGACGAGCGCTGGCCCTCCGGCGAGTTCTGCAACCAGAGCCGCGCGGACGCCGGGCTGCCGGAGTGGACGAAGGCCGACCGGCCGATCGCCGACACCGACATCGTGCTGTGGCACGTGTTCGGCATCCACCACATCACCCGGCCCGAGGACTGGCCGGTCATGCCGGTGGACGTCGTGTCCTTCTCGCTCAAGCCGGTCGGGTTCTTCGACCGCAACCCCGCCCTCGACGTGCCCCCGTCCCCGAAGCGCTGCCACTGAAGGAGGGCCCCGTCCTCCCCGGCTCCCGCGAGCTCGGGGCGGACAGGGAGGACGGGGCCGCCGCGTGCGCCAGGGGGTGGGCTGCCCCGCTCAGGCGGTGTCGCCGGGCTCCGCGGCCAGCATCGGCGACCGCCGGGTGCCCCACGCGTAGGTCTGCTTGCGCAGGCCGAGGTAGAGGTGGGTCTCGGTGGACTCCACGCCCTGGACGGCGCGGATGCGGGTGACGGTGTCGAGGAGCTGGTCGTCGTCCTCGCACACCACCTCGACGAGCAGGTCGACCGACCCGGCGGTGATGACGACGTAGTCGACCTCGGTGAACTCGGCGATGCGGTCGGCGACGGCGCGGGCGTCGCCGCCGGTCCGCACGCCCACCATGGCCTGCCGGGAGAAGCCGACCTGCAGCGGGTCGGTGACCGCGACGATCTGCATGACGCCGGCGTCGAGCAGCCGCTGAACCCGCTGGCGCACCGCGGCCTCCGACAGCCCCACCGCGGTGGCGATGCGGGCGTAGGGGCGGCGGCCGTCCTCCTGGAGCTGCTCGATGATCGCGCGCGAGACGTCGTCCAGCACGAACTGTCCCCGGATGCTCACTCCCCGGCCTCCCCGCCAACGGTCCGTCGTCCCGGCGGCTCCGGGCTCTGCGGATCGTATCCAGGCTCGCCGCGGACGGGGTCCTCTGTCCGGGTGGCTTCTGGCTACGATTCCGCCACTCCGACCCCTCCCCCGACGACGGGATCCGCAGTCATGACCACCACGGCACAGGACGTCACCCCCCTCGGTCAGCCGGTCGGCGCGGACGCCACCGCCAATCTGTGGCTGCACTTCTCGCGGATGGGCGCCTACCGCGACACCCCGCCGCCGGTCATCGTGCGCGGCCGCGGGGCGGAGATCTGGGACGACCGCGGCCGGCGCTACCTCGACGGGCTGTCCGGGCTGTTCGTCGTCCAGGCCGGGCACGGGCGCCGGGAACTTGCGGAGGCGGCCGCGCGGCAGGCCGAGGACCTGGCGTTCTTCCCGCTGTGGTCCTACGCCCACCCGGCGGCGATCGAGCTGTCCCAGCGGCTGGCCGCCGCCGCGCCCGGCGACCTGAACCGGGTCTTCTTCACCACGGGCGGCAGCGAGGCGGTGGAGACGGCGTGGAAGGCGGCCAAGCAGTACTTCAAGCTGACCGGCAAGCCGGGCAAGACCAAGGTCATCAGCCGGGCGGTGGCCTACCACGGGACGACGCAGGGGGCGCTGTCGATCACCGGCGTCCCGGCGCTCAAGGAGGTCTTCGAGCCGCTGGTGCCGGGCACGTTCCGGGTGCCCAACACCAACCTCTACCGGGCGCCGGTGTTCGGCGACGACCCCGAGGCGTTCGGCCGGTGGGCCGCCGACCAGATCGAGCAGGCGATCCTGGTCGAGGGGCCGGACACGGTCGCGGCGGTCTTCCTCGAGCCGGTGCAGAACGCCGGCGGCTGCTTCCCGCCGCCCCCTGGCTACTTCGCCCGGGTGCGCGAGATCTGCGACCGGCACGACGTGCTGCTGGTCAGCGACGAGGTCATCTGCGCCTTCGGCCGGCTGGGCGCGACCTTCGCCTGCGACAGGTTCGGCTACGTGCCGGACATGATCACCTGCGCCAAGGGGATGACCTCGGGCTACTCCCCCGTCGGCGCGATGATCGCCTCCGACCGGGTCGTCGAGCCGTTCCTCCGCGGGACGGCGTCCTTCCCGCACGGCTACACCTTCGGCGGGCACCCGGTCAGCTGCGCGGTCGCCCTGGCCAACCTCGACCTGTTCGACGAGGAGGGGCTCAACCAGCGGGTGCTGGACAACGAGGGCGCCCTGCGCGCCACGCTGGAGAAGCTGCTGGACCTGCCGATCGTCGGCGACGTCCGCGGCGAGGGGTACTTCTACGGGATCGAGCTGGTCAAGGACGAGGCCACGAAGGAGACCTTCGACGCGGAGGAGTGCGAGCGGCTGCTGCGCGGGTTCCTCTCCGGCGCGCTGTTCGAGGCCGGCCTCTACTGCCGGGCAGACGACCGCGGCGACCCCGTCATCCAGCTCGCCCCGCCGCTGGTCTGCGGCCAGGCCGAGTTCGACGAGATGGAGCAGGTCCTGCGGGCGGTCCTGACGGAGGCCTGGGCCAGGCTCTGACCGACCGGAGGCGCGATGTGGTCGTCGCTCCCACCGCGTGGACGGATGGTGCACCCGGTCGGTGACGCGGTCGCCGTCCAGGCGGCTTCAGCCTCGATCGTCAGGAGGTCCTCCGCGGTGAGGACGTCGTCGCCCACGATCCGGTGTCGACCAACGCCCGCCCCCGCTGAGGCCCGGTCCGGCCAGCAGTCGTCTCGTTGCAGCGATCGACCGTACGGAGCTCCGAGGCAGGGTGTGGGTGCACCCCTCGCCACGCGGACGACGCTCGCGAAGACCGGGCAGGCCCCAGGGTGCAGCAGAGCGGACTGGACGCAGGGAGGTGCCTGATGAAGGCGATCGTCGTGACGGACCAGGCGGCGGGCACGGCCGGGATGACGCTGGTGGAGCTGCCAGAGCCGCGGGCAGCGATCAACGACGTCGTCGTCGAGGTCCATGCGTCGGGATTCGTCCCGACCGAGTTGGCGTGGCCCTCGACCTGGACCGATCGCCGCGACCGTGACCGAACACCGTCGATCCCTGGGCACGAGCTGGCCGGAGTGGTCACCGCCCTCGGCTATGGCACGACGGGGCTGTCGGTGGGACAGCGGGTGTTCGGCCTCACCGACTGGCATCGCGACGGCACCCTGGCGGAGTACGTGGCCGTCGAGGCTCGCAACCTCGCGCCGCTGCCGGGAGACGTCGACTTCACGGTGGGCGCGAGCCTGCCGATCTCAGGGCTGACCGCGTGGCAGGGCCTCTTCCAGCACGGCCGCCTCCAGGCGGGGCAGAGCGTGCTCGTGCACGGCGCGGCCGGCGCAGTCGGGGCGATGGTGACGCAGCTCGCGCGGGAGTTCGGGGCGCACGTCATCGGCACCGGACGCGCGGCCGACCGTCAGAAGGCGCTGGACTTCGGCGCGCAGGAGTTCGTCGACCTCGACGACGACGCGCTGGAAGACGTCCACGGAGTCGACCTGGTCTTCGATGTCATGGGCGGTGACGTCCAGCAGCGGTCGGCGGGTCTGGTCCGAGCCGGGGGAACGCTGGTGTCCGTCGTCGGACCGGCCGAAGCACGGCCCGCCGACGGACTGGCGGTCGATTTCGTCGTCGAGTCCGATCGAGCCCAGCTGGGTGAGGTCGTGCAGCGGGTGCGGGACGGACGACTACGGACGAACATCGGCAACGTCGCGACCCTCGACGATGCCGTCGCCGCCTTCAACGCGACCGAGCGACGCAGGGGGAAGACGATCATCAGCGTTCGTCCGTGAGGACTCGGGGACGGCGACCGGTCCCGCCCTCCTCGTGGATCGGCGTCAGCCGCGTGGATCGGCCGACCGCCGCCCGGCGATGGTCATCGACGAACCCCTGTCAGGACGTGGCTGTCCCTCAGTGGACCGCTGTGGGACAGCGGGCGGCCAGCCCGCCGTGAGGGCGGCTTCAGCGACAGCGGCAACGGCCAGCGCGTGCGACACCTCCGGTTGCCGCGTGCCGGCTGCCTCCGTCGCCGAGGGCCGATGTCCTCGACGGTAGGGGCCGAGAAGGTGCCAGACGGCATCACAGGCAGTAGGGACAGCCCGTGCCGTCGGCGGCGACCGTGCGCAGGCAGCGGAGCAGCGGACCGAGACGAGTGCCCTTCGGCACCAGGGCGCGAGCACCGGCAACCCCGGCCTGGAAGCGCGCCTCGGAGCCGTCGCCGGTCAGCATGATCACCCGGGCTGTGGATCGGGCGGCACGCAGCGCCTCCGTAGCCGCGAACCCACCCATCACCGGCATGGACAGGTCCATGAACACGATGTCGGGTCGCAGCCTCTCAGCGGCCTCCACGACCTGTGACCCGTCCTCGCACTCGCCGACGACGGTGAGGTCGTCCTCGTCGGACAGGGCTTCCGCCAAGGTCCTGCGCACCTCTGGATGGTCGTCGACGACGAGCACGCGGATCTTGGCGGAGGCCCCGCCGCCACAGCAGTTCCCGGTCACCCACGCACTCCTCGTCGGCACGAGGACCTGCCGAGATCTGCTCGCTCGGCAGGTCGAACAGTCGCCAGTATCGGTGCCGGGAGACAGTGGTGGCCACCGCGAGCCCGGCCGAGGGCGCCCCTGGCGATGGGTGTCCCACAGTGGGCCGCTCGGGGCCACCACCGCCGGCTCGCTCCGAGGGGCGACCTCACCACGGACGGATGCCTGAGGCCTCTACCCGCCACCGCCCACGCCGACTAGCTTCCGCTCCGCAGCGCCGGTCGCGGAGACCAGAACCCGGGATGGGTGGTCGGGATGGGCAGCAGTTCACGAGTACCCGCGGACCTGCCGGGATGGCTCCGGTCGTACACCGCCGCCTGGAACGCTCATGACGCAGGAGCGGTGACCGAGCAGATGACCGACGACGTGGTCTACGTCGACCTGGGCACCGGTGAGCGGTTCGAGGGTCGGGCAGCGGTACGCGCCTTCGTCGAGAGGCTGGACAGGGAGTTCTCCAGCAACTACCGACTGGAGCCTGGGCAGTTCCTCGTCGACGGAGGGTCGTTTGCTGCCGAGTGGCAGATGTCGGGTGTCAAGGACCGCGGCGGCGAACAGTTCCCGGCCACCGACAAGCCATTCGAGATCCGCGGCGTCTCGGTCGGTCGACTCCGGGACGGCAAGATCGCCGAGAACAGGAGCTACTGGAACCTGGCTGGGTATCTCGTGCAGGTGGGCCTCGTGCCTGGGCCCGTGGCGTCAGACCCCACCGCCGGCTGAAGACCCACCGGCAGCGGCGTGTCCGTGAGCGGGCCGGCTCAGGGGATGCACGGCCGGTTCGCTCCGAGGGCGGCTTCGGGGACAGTTGTCCGGCCGGACCTCGCGGGTGCAGTCTCGAGCCGTGACCATCCGCTGGTTCACCGACGGCGACCGGGCCGAGCGGGCGCGGATCGCGCGCGAGCTGCGCGAGCGGGATGAGCTGCTGCTGACGTTCGCCCGGTGGCTGAGTGATCGGGCGGGCCATGACGGGCCAGTCATCGTGCCGGATCTGGCTCCGGAAACGGAGGCCCGCTTGATCCGGCTGCTGCGGGAGGGAACGGCTCCGCCGACCGCTTGAGCGCCTCCCCGGCGCTGAACGGCCGGGCAAGCGCACTGGGTGTCCCACAGTGGGCCGCTCTGGGGGGCACCGGCGCTCGCCCTCGTGCCTGCTCGGCTGCAGATCCTCCGCGCAGAACTGGAGAAGGACTCGGAGCGATTCTTCGGCCGGCTTCCTCCAGCTGATGACGTCACTGCGACGCCTGATGGGCTCAGGGAGATGATCGACTGCATCCGGCGTGACCGGACCTGGCTCGATCTACGAGCTTCGGGGAACTCCGCATCGGCGCCGTCCGGGCCCGAGCTCACCGAACTGCAGGACGTGCTGACCGCTGGGGTTGATGGTGCAGTCATCGCCGAAGAGGCGCGGCAGACGATCACTGCACGACCACCCATGGGTGTTGTGCGGAACGAGCAGATGGGAGAGGTCGTCGAAGAAGTCCGAACCCGGATCGCCCAGGGGATCGAGAGCGGCGAGCTCGGATCGCCGATCGTCCTTGCAGGCACCCCAGCCCTGCCCCATGGTGGGTCGCGCACGGCGGCTTCAGGGTCGGGCGTCCTCGCGGAGTTGCGAGACCGGAATCCGGCCGGAGGTGAGATCGGCGGCAACGGCGTCGATCTCTCTGTCTGCGCCGTAGGCGTAGCACCGGAGCACGGCCAGCGCATCTTCAGCGGACACGCCGAGCGCCAGCATGACCATGCCCATGGCCTGCCAGACCTTCGCTCGCCGCTGTGCCGCTGGGCTGTTCATCCACGATGGGCCTTCGGTGTCCGACCACCCCGACCACGCAGCGGTGCACCGAAGCCGGGCAGTGATCAGTTGCGCGACCGCACGGGCCTCGAAAGCGTCGACGCTGACCAGGCCGTCCGAACGGCAGGAGTACAGACTCAGAACGCCCAGGCCAGTGAGTTCATCGCGGAGCGGCAGCGCGACGATGCTGCGGTAGGGCGTGTGCGTCATCAGCAGGTCGTGGAACGCCGGCCACCGCCGAGGGAGGACTGGGTCGACCCCGAACACCGGCCAGCCGGAATGCGCGGCGAGCAGGCAGGGCCCGCTGCCAACGGTGAACTGTAGGCGCTCGGCCGTCGCGGCCATCTCGTCACTGGCCCCCAGCGGGGTGCGCCACCCGCCGTCGCCCTGGACACCCACGCCCACGCCGTCGACCCCGAGGATCTTCGCTGCGGTCCGGGCGAGGTGGACCGGTAGCAGCTCGTCGAATGCGTCGTCGCCGGTCTCGACCGACAGGGCGTCGCTGAAGCGCTGGGCGAGGCTCAAGGTGGCACCTGGATTCCCACAGTGCGTGCCCCCGATCCGCCCCCATCCAAGCGCAGCCGTGCACGGGCTTGCACCCCGGGGGTGCTGTCCCACAGCGGGCCGCTGTGGGGCGCCCGGCCCGGGCTGGCCATGAGGGTGGCCCATGGGACACCGACCTGTACCGGACGACGAGAACCCCGCCCGATGACGTACCACGATTGTCCAGAGACGCTCTCTGCCGACACGGGGCGGGGGTGCACACACCTATACCGAAACCGACTCGAGCGCAATCGTGGGTGTCCCTGAGCGGGCACCGAGCCAGGCTCGCCCGGGAGGCGACTCCGGAGGCGTCGCCTGGCTCCATGTCCCGCCGATGACACGGGCACCGCACCCCAGCTGCCCGAGCCAGACGGGACAGCACGCCGGGGAGTCCTCTACGGGCCGGGATGGTCGCCCAGGATCTCGCTGCCGTACTCAGTCGCAAGCTGCAGCAGGCGCTGTGGGTCTGCAAGGAGCTGTTCTTCACCGACTCGGGCCACCGTGTCGAAGAAGCCCTGCAGTCCCGGCGGGGACACGACCGTGAGCATCCGCACCGGCGCGTCGGACACCCGGCGCAGGGCATGAGCCACACCGCGCGGCACGACGAGGAATGTCCCCGGCCTCGCCAGGGTCTCACCGTCGCCGATCCACGCCGCCATTTCTCCGGACAGTACGTAGAAGGCTTCTTCGGCGTTCGTGTGACGGTGAAGAGGGGTGGTCTCACCCCAGAACTCCTCCTCCACCAGGGAGTACGCTCCTGCGGTGGCGGAACCGTCGGTCTTCATCGTGTAGGTGGAACCGAAGGCGGTCACCTGCGCTCCGGTGCCCGGCGGCACGAACTGTGGCGAGGACATGCGGCTCACTCCCAGTTGATGCGATTCGAGCGATGTCGACGGTCTGGGGCACGCCGGCCAGAAGGGCCCAGCGACGTGGCGCCCCGACGCGACGACGGGGCGCCAGTCGTCCGCGGATCACCCGAAGGCGCACCGACTCAGCGAGTACCGCACCGGGTGTCCCTGAACGGGCCGCTCTGGGACGAAGGGCTGCTTCAGGGACAGGAGCCCGGCGGTCGGAGGGCCTCGTGCCGCGAGCCGACCCGATGTGCAGCGCTAGCCCTGAGCCGTCACGTTCGTCCACACGGTGCCGACGTTCTCTTCACCGCCACCCTGAGTCGTTGCGAGCAGGCAAGCGCTCAGTGAGGTCCCCGTGGCGGTGAACGAGAAGGTCTGGCTCACTTCGCTCTCGGCGCCCAGATGCACCGCCTGGGTGAACGGCCTGGACGTGCCTTCCTCGAGGAGGAAGAGCCCCTCGCCCCGGTTCAACCGGTCTGCCCCATCCCGTGAGGTCACGGTCGCGTTGCCTGACACCTCGTTCCCTGGCTCGAACGTGGCAACGGTGAGCGTGTGAGGACAGGTCGTGGTGACCACGGGCACGGTTCCCGCCGTCGCCGCAGGCGCGAGCAAGACCGCGGTCGCTGTCGTGGTGGTCGCCAGTGCCGCGACCGCCGGAACTGCTACGAGACGTCTCCTCAAGGCCATCGCCCCCTGGCGCTGTAGCGGACTGCCGCCCGTCGATGGCCAGCCTCGAGATCGTCCTTCGTTCGCGGTGGCACAGCTCACCGGCGACGGGACGAACACCGTACTAGCAGCGGCCCGGCACGTGTCCAGCCGGCCGTGCGTCGTCTGTGCACCGACTGTGCGTGCTCGGGTGGGGGGACATGGGGACGTGCACCATGTCCGGTCGCGACCTGGACGAGTGTCACCCTGATGGGAGAGGCACGGAGTCGGGCCGGACGCCGAGATGGGCCCGGCCTCCCCACGGACGCCGTCCGAGGACCGGTGGCGGTGTCGCCATCAGCGGCCGGGAGCGGATCGTCATAGCCTCGTCCTCCGCGAACTGTGCCCCTTCACCGCCGGGCGGTCCCGAGCCCTCCTCCCGGCCGGGCAGCACGGGTCCGCGCCCTGCTCGCCACCGGCGCGGGTGGCTCGTGCACACCGGACGACGGCCGAGGTCAGTGCCCCGTCAGGGCGGTCATCGCGCGGTCGAGCAGGCGGGCCGGGCGGCCGGTGCGCCGCTCGCGGTCGTCGATGAGCCCGGCCAGCCGGATCCCCGCGTTGACGCCCAGCCACCGCAGCGGCTCGGGCTCGAACCGGGATGAGCGGTGCCCCACCCACGGCAGCCGGACCACCTCGCTGTCCCGGCCGGTGACCAGATCGGCCAGCGTCCGACCGGCGAGGGCGGCCAGCGCCACGCCGTCCCCGCTGTAGCCGCCGGCGTGCGCGAGCCCGGTGGCCGGGTCGAAGCCGACCGACGGCCACCGGTCTCGGGGCACGCCCAGCACGCCGCCCCAACGGTGGGTGACGCGGACCTCGGCGAGCGCCGGGAACAGCTCGGCGAGGCTGCGCCGCAGCGCGTCGTGCACGCCGTGAGCCCGTTCGGCGGACGGGGAGGTGCGCGACCCGGAGCGGTACGGCGCGCCGCGCCCGCCGAACACGATCCGGCCGTTCCGGGTGCGCTGGGCGTAGACGAACAGCCGCCGCGCGTCGTTGAGCGTCTCCCGACGCCGCGCCGCTCTGCCGCCTCGGCCAGCCCGCGGACCAGCCGCGCCGGGTCGACCGCGGCGCAGTGCGGCGTGAACGTGGCGCCGAGGACCCCGTCGGCCGCGACCCGCTGCCGCGCCTCCGCGCGGGAGAGCCAGCGCAGGTCCTCCTCGGCGAACCCCCGCTGCCGTGCGGCCGCCACCTGCGCGCGCAGCCGGCCCGCCTGCGGCTGCGACACGGCCAGGCACAGGCAGCCGCCCTTGTCCGCCCGCGCGTCGATGCCCTCGGCCTCGGCCATCCGGAGCACGTCGTCGACGGTGGTCCAGGCGGCGCGCCGCCAGGCAGCGGCCGCGGCCGGGGACGACGTGGCGGCCACGGCGTCCTCCTCGACCGGCAGCAGGCCGCAGAGCCAGCCGCCGTTGCGGCCGGACGCACCGAAACCGGCGAACTCGCGCTCGAGGACGACGATCCGCAGCCCCGGGTCCCGGCAGGCGAGGTGGTAGGCGGTCCACAGCCCGGTGAACCCGGCCCCGACGACGGCGACGTCGGCCTCGGTCCGGCCGGTCAGCGCCGGGCGTCGCCGTTCGAGCTCACCGGCCGGCAGCGTGTCGTGCCAGAGCGACAGCGAGCGGGGCGGCCGCACCGCGATCGCCTCAGTCGCCGTCCTCGGTCGCGGGGACGCAGAGCACCGGGCGGTCGGACAGGTGCAGCAGCTTGTGCGACACCGACCCGAGGAACGCGCCGCGCAGCGGGCTCTCGCCCCGCGTCCCGACGACGATCACCCGCCCGTCGTGCCGGTGTGCGGCGTCGATCAGCGCCTGCGCCGGCTTCTCCGACAGCACCTCGACCTCCGTCGCGACGCCGGCCTTCTCGGCCTCCTCCACCGCGTGCGACACCGCCGTCCGGCCCAGCTCGGCGATCGCGCGCTGGTGGGCCTGGAACTCCTCGCCGACCCCGCCCGGCGGCTCGACGCCGTAGACCAGCACCAGCGGCTCGTCGAAGCGCGCGGCCAGCGAGATCGCCATCTCCAACGCCGGCCGGGACCCGGGCGACTCGTCGTAGCCCAGGACGATGCTCACCGCAGGTCCTCGTCGACCTCGATGCGGTCACCGGCGATCCCGGGGCGCTCCTGCCAGTACCGGCCGTCCCTGGCCCGCCAGACGAACATGAGGACGACGCCGACGAGGAAGATGCCCACCCCGATGACCAGCGGCGGTCCGACCCCCAGCCAGGCCTGCCCGGTGTAGGAGTTCTCCGGGTCGGCGATGTCGCGGATCGCGAGCACCAGCAACCAGATCAGCAGCCCCGCCCCGACCAGCGGACCCACCCCGATGAGCAGGAACGACGACACGCTGCGGGTCAGCTGCCGGCGGTGGTAGACCGCGCAGGCGATGCCGGTCAGCGCGTAGTAGAAGGCGATCAGCAGCGACAGCGCGGTGATCGAGTCGAACAGCGCGTTCTCGCTGAGCAGGCTGACCGCGACGAACCAGACGCTGGCGATGCCGCCCACCCACCAGGTCGACACGTCCGGCGTGCGGTGCCGCGGCGAGATGTGGCCGAAGCGGCGCGGGAACGCGTGCCGCCGCGCCATCGACAGCCCGGTGCGCGAGGCCGGGAGGATCGTCGTCTGGGTGGAGGCGATGGCCGCCGTGGCCACGGCCAGCAGGACCACCCAGTCCCAGCCGCCCATCACCTCGGTGGACAGCAGCGCGAAGATCGCCTCCTCCTCGTCGGCGTTCTCCGCCAGGTAGTCGGTGCCGGCGAAGGCGAGGACGGCGATGGCGACGCCGACGTAGGTGACCAGCAGGACGACCGTGGAGGCGATCGCGGCCCGGCCGGGGGTGGAGGTCGAGTCGCGGGTCTCCTCGGTGAGGTTGACCGCCGACTCCCAGCCCCAGTACGCGAAGACCCCGAGCAGCAGCCCTCCGGACAGCGCCGCGCCGCCGGCGCCGAACGGGTTGAGCCAGCTCCAGCTCGGGTCCAGGCCGCCGAGCGGGCTGTCGCCGGTGACCCCGCGGACGATCGCCACCGCGGCGAAGACCAGCAGGGCGAGGGTCTGGGCGATGATCAGCCCGTTCTGCAGGTGGGCCGAGAGCTCGGTGCCCAGCACGCAGATCCAGGTCATCAGCAGGATGAGCGCCACGGTCAGCACGAGGACGACCGCCGTGTTCTCCGCCAGCGCGTCCAGGTTCAGCGTCCGCAGCGTGAAGACGACGCCCACGTTGGCCAGCGACCCGATGATCAGGACGCCGGTCATGGTGATCGCCCAGCCGCCGATCCAGCCCGCCCACGGCCCCATGGCGCGCGTCACCCAGGAGAACGTCGTCCCGCAGTCGGGGTCGACCCGGTTGAGCGCGGCGAAGGCCGAGGCGATCAGGAGCATCGGCACGAACGAGGCCAGCAGCACGCCTGGGGCGTTGACCCCGGTGAGCGCCACCAGGGCGCCGATGATGGCCGCCAGCGAGTACGCGGGCGACGTGGACGCCAGCCCGATCACGAGGGCGTCGACGAAGCCGATCGCGCCCGGCCGGAGGGTGGCCTCCGTGTCCGGGCGGACGGCAGGGTCCGCGGGGTCCGCGCTCATGCGACGGTTATCGCAGCACAACCGCCTGTCGGCAAGGGTTTGCCGGGTTCAAACCTGTCGAAGCCACGGAAGCAGTGGCTAGGGTGGCCGCCACCTGTGGAGGTGGGAGATGCGCATCCTGCTCGTCGGCGCCGGCGGGGTCGGCAGCGCGGTCGCCGCGATCGCGGCCCGTCGGGGGTTCGTGGAGCGGCTCGTCGTCAGCGACTACGACCTCGCCCGCGCGGAGAAGGCGGTCGCCGCGACCGGGGACCCTCGGTTCGTGGCCGCCCGGGTCGACGCGAGCGACGAGGACGGCGTCCGCGCGCTCCTGGCCGAGCACCGCTGCGACGCGCTGCTCAACGCGACCGACCCGCGCTTCGTGATGCCGCTGTTCCGCGCCGCGCTGGCCGCCGGCGTCGACTACCTCGACATGGCCATGTCGCTGTCCCGCCCCCATCCGGACCGGCCCCACGAGGAGACGGGGGTGAAGCTCGGCGACGAGCAGTTCGCCCTGGCCGGCGAGTGGGAGGCGGCCGGACGGCTGGCGCTGGTCGGCATCGGCGTGGAGCCCGGGCTCTCCGACGTCTTCGCCCGCTACGCCGCCGACCACCTGTTCACCGAGATCGACGAGCTCGGCGTCCGGGACGGCTCGGACCTCACCGTCCGCGGCCACGTCTTCGCGCCGTCGTTCAACATCTGGACGACGATCGAGGAGTGCCTCAACCCGCCGGTGGTGTGGGAGCGCGACCGCGGCTGGTACACGACCGAGCCGTTCAGCGGGCCGGAGGTCTTCGACTTCCCGGAGGGCATCGGCCCCGTCGAGTGCGTCAACGTGGAGCACGAGGAGGTGCTCCTCATGCCGCGGTGGGTCGACGCGAAGCGGGTCACCTTCAAGTACGGGCTCGGCTCGCACTTCATCGGCATCCTCAAGACGCTGCACGAGCTGGGCCTGGACTCCACCACGCCCGTCCGGGTCCGGGACGTCGAGGTCTCCCCCCGCGACCTGGTCGCCGCCGCGCTGCCCGACCCCGCGGGGCTCGGCGACCTGATGACCGGCAGGACCTGCGCCGGGCTCTGGGTCAGCGGCACCGGCACCGACGGCCGCCCGCGGCAGGTGTACCTGTACCACGTCGTCGACAACGCCTGGTCGATGGCCGAGTACGGGTCGCAGGCCGTCGTCTGGCAGACCGCGGTCAACCCCGTGGTCGCCCTCGAGCTGCTGGCGACCGGGCAGTGGCGGGGCCGCGGGGTGCTCGGCCCGGAGGCCTTCGACGCGGTGCCCTTCCTCGACCTGCTCACCGCCTACGGCTCCCCCTGGGGGATGCGCGAGGGCGGGTAGGCATCAGGCCACCCCGCCCGACCTCCCTGGAGGCGACCCCGTGGAACAGCAGACCCCCATCGGCCCCGTGGACGCCACCCGGGTCCCCCGCTACGCCGGCCCGGCCACGTTCGCCCGGCTCCCCCGCCTCGACGAGGTCTCCCGTGCCGACGTCGCCGTCGTCGGCGTCCCGTTCGACTCCGGCGTGAGCTACCGGCCCGGTGCCCGGTTCGGCCCCGGACACGTGCGGGCGAGCTCCAAGCTGCTGCGCCCCTACAACCCGGCCCTGGACGCCACCCCGTTCGGCACGCAGCAGGTGGCCGACGCCGGCGACATCGGCGTCAACCCGTTCGACCTCGCGGACGCCATCGCGACCATCGACCGCGAGATGACCGAGCTGCGGGCGGGCGGCGCGCAGCTGCTCACCATCGGCGGCGACCACACCATCGCACTGCCCGTCCTGCGCTCGCTGGCCCGCGACTCCGGGCCGGTGGCCGTCCTGCACTTCGACGCGCACCTCGACACCTGGGACACCTACTTCGGAGCGCCCTACACGCACGGCACGCCGTTCCGGCGGGCCAGCGAGGAGGGGCTGATCGACCTCGAGCGCTCGGTGCACGTCGGCATCCGCGGCCCCCTGTACAGCGAGCAGGACCTCGAGGACGACGCCGTCCTCGGCTTCCAGGTGGTGCGCGCCGACGACTACGAGGTCGACGGGGTCCGCGGCGCGGTCGACCGGGTGCGCCGCCGGCTCGGGGACGGGCCGGTCTACGTCTCGGTCGACATCGACGTCCTGGACCCGGCGCACGCCCCGGGCACCGGGACGCCGGAGGCCGGCGGGCTGACCAGCCGGGAACTGCTGCAGACCCTGCGCGGGCTGGTCGGGGTCGACGTCGTCGGCGCCGACATCGTGGAGGTCTCCCCGCCCTACGACCACGCCGAGCTGACCGGCATCGCCGCCGCGCACGTCGGCTACGAGCTGCTGTCGGTGCTGGCGCTGAACCGGCAGGCCTGACGTCCGGGCCGTGCGGCGCCCGGGGCCGGACGCCGCACGGCCTGCGGTCCTCAGGCGGGCGCCCGCACCAGCCGGGCCAGCTCGGCCGCGGCCACGCAGGTGCGCGCCACGGCGTCGTCCCGGACGCCGCCGGCCTGGTCGCGCACCTGCGCGAACCGGGCGATGGCCGCGGACCGGCCGGCGGCGAACCGCTCGACGTCCCCGCCTGCGTCCCGCAGCAGCGCCTCGGTGAGCGCGACCCGGTGCTGGTCGATCTCCTCCCGCAGCGCCGCGCGGGCGGCGACCACCCAGTGCGAGTCGCCGGGCTGCTCGGCCGTCCAGGCGTGCAGCCGGGGCAGGTCGAGCAGCTCCCCCACCGCCGCGTGCGCCGCCACCACCCGGCCGATCCCCGCGCCGGTCTCGCGGGCCAGCGCCGCCAGGTCGACCAGGTCGGCCTGGGCGCCGAGGACGGCGACCCGCGCGGCGAGCTCCGGCGCGGCGCCGGCCGCGACCAGGTCGTCCCGCAGCGCGCGGGCGCGGTCGCCCTCTGCGCCCGGACGGTCCAGCCAGGTGGCCGGGGCCAGCTCGGCGACCACGGCGGCCAGCGCGGGCGCCGACGCGGTCAACCGCGCCGGGTCGGGGTGGGCCCGCAACAGCCGGTCGGCGGTGGACTCGGTCGCCGCCTGCAGCTCGGGCAGCGCCAGCCGCTCCACCGCCAGGGGCACCTCGCCGTCGACGAGCGCCCACACCGCGTCGAGGTCCAGGACGCGGGTGGCGACCGTGTAGGCGCGGGCCGCGACCGCCGTCGGGACGCCGTGCCGCTCCTCCAACCGCAGCAGGAAGCCCGGGCCCACGCGGTTGACCAGGTCGTTGGCCAGCTGGGTGGCGGCGATCTCCCGTGCCAGCGGGTGGGCGGCCCCCCGGTCCGGCCAGCGCTCGCGCACCGCCCGCGGGAAGTAGGCCGACAGCAGCCCGGCCGTCGACGGGTCGTCGGGCAGGTCGCTCGCCAGCAGCTCCTCGCGCACCAGGTTCTTCGAGTGGGCCAGCAGCACCGCCGCCTCGGGCCGGGTGAGCCCGGAGCCGGCCTGGCGCAGCCGTTCGACCTCCGCCTCGCCCGGCAACTGCTCCAGGCCGCGGTCGAGGCCCGCCTGCCGCTCCAGGTCGCTGATCAGCCGGGCGTGCCGGTCGAGCAGGAACGGGGCCTGCGCCGCACAGACCGACAGCGCCCGGGCCTGCAGCGCGTTGTCGGCCAGCACCGCGGCGGCGACCTCGCCCTCCACCGCGCGGAGCACCGTGTCCCGCTCGGCGCGGGGCACGCCCTGCAGCAGGACCTTGAGGTTGACCTCGCGGTCGGAGGTGTCGACGCCGGCGGAGTTGTCGATGAAGTCGGTGTTGAGCGCGACCCCGCGCCGCGCCGCGGCCACCCGGGCGCGCTGGGTCAGGCCCAGGTTGCCGCCCTCGCCGACGACCCGGCAGCGCAGCTCGCCCGCGGTCACCCGGACCGCGTCGTTGGCGCGGTCGCCGACCTGCGCGTCGGTCTCGTCGTCGGCCCGGACGTAGGTGCCGATGCCGCCGTTCCACAGCAGGTCGACCGGCGCCCGCAGCACCGCCCGGACCACCTCGGCCGGCGACAGCTCCGCGGCGTCCACGCCGAGCCGGGCCCGCGCCTGCGGGGACAGCGGCACGGTCTTGGCGTCCCGCCGGAACACGCCCCCGCCCGGGGAGAGGACGGCGCGGTCGTAGTCGTCCCACGACGAGCCGGCCAGCGCGAACAGCCGGCGGCGCTCGGCCGCGGACCGGGCCGGGTCGGGGTCCGGGTCGAGGAACAGGTGCCGGTGGTCGAAGGCGGCCACCAGCCGCAGCCGGTCCGACAGCAGCATGCCGTTGCCGAACACGTCGCCGGACATGTCCCCGATCCCGACGACGGTCAGCTCCCCGTCCGGGTCGACGCCGAGCTCGCGCAGGTGGCGGCGCACCGAGACCCACGCGCCGCGGGCGGTGATGCCCATGGCCTTGTGGTCGTAGCCGGTGGAGCCGCCGGAGGCGAACGCGTCGCCCAGCCAGAAGCCGCGGCGCTCGGCCACCTCGTTCGCCAGGTCGGAGAAGGTCGCCGTTCCCTTGTCGGCGGCCACGACCAGGTAGGGGTCGGGGCCGTCGTGCACGACGGTCCGCGGCGGGTGCACCACGCGGTCGCCGTCGCGGTCGTCGGTGACGTCGAGCAGGGCGTCGACGAAGGTCCGGTAGGCCTCGGCGACGCGGGCCTGCAGCTGCGGGCGGTCCAGGCCACGCAGGTCGCCGCGGACGACGAACGCGCCCTTCGCGCCCGCCGGCACGATGACCGCGTTCTTCACCATCTGGGCCTTCACCAGGCCGAGCACCTCGGTGCGGAAGTCCTCGGGCCGCTCCGACCAGCGCAGGCCGCCCCGGGCGACCCGGGCGCCGCGCAGGTGCAGTCCCTCCATCGCCGGTGAGCAGACGAAGGTCTCCATGTCCGGCCGGGGCGCCGGCAGCAGGTCGAGGTCGCGGGAGGCGATCTTCAGCGCCAGCGCCGGGCGGGGCGCGCCGTCGGCGTCCACCTGGTAGCGGTTGGTGCGCACCACGGCGGCCAGTACGTCGCGCAGGCCGCGCAGGATGCGGTCCTGGTCGAGGCTCGTCGTGCGGCTGAGCAGCTCGGCGAGGTGCCCGGCGGCCGACGCCGCGGCCGCGGGGTCGGCCGCGTCCGGGTCGTGCCGGGCGGCGAAGTGCGCCAGCAGCGCGCGGGCGAAGTCGGGGGCGGCCAGCACCGTCTCCTCGACGTAGCCGCGCGACAGGCCCAGGCCGACCTGCGCGAGGTAGCGGCAGGCCGCGCGGAGGACGGCGACGTCCCGGACCGGCAGCCCCGCCCCGACGGTGAGCCGGGACAGGCCGTCCAGCTCGGTCTCCCCTGCCCAGGCCGCGGCCAGCGCCGACTCCAGCCGGGGCAGGGCCGCGCCGGCCGCGCTGCCGGGCGGGAGGACCAGTTCGAGCCGGGACGCCGGGGCGCCGTCGTCCGCCGTCGCGGGTGCCGCGTCGGCCACCCGCACCCCGAGCCGGTCGAAGACCGGCACGACGTCGGCGAGCAACGGCCGCTCGCCGGGCCAGGTGACCAGGCCGCGGACCCGGTCGCCGCCGGGCGCGCCCGGCTCGGGCCGCAGGGTCAACCGCCGGCGGGTGCCGACGGTGGCCGGGGCGTTCACCGCGTCGCGGTGTGCTCGTCGAACACGGCGTCGAGGACGTCGAGCGCCTCGGTCAGCAGGTCCTGCCCGATGACCAGCGGGGGCAGGAAGCGCAGCACGTTGCCGAACGTGCCGGCGGTCAGCGTGACGACCCCCTGCGCGTGGCAGGCCCGCGAGACGCGGGTGGTCAGCTCGGCGTCCGGCTCGGTGGTGCCCGGCTTGACCAGCTCGACGGCGATCATCGCGCCGCGGCCGCGCACGTCGCCGACCACGCCGGTGCGCTCCTGGAGCGCGCGCAGTCGCGGCACCATCGTGGCCTCGATGGTGCGGGCGGCGCCGGCGAGGTCCTGCTCGCGCATGGTCCGGATGGTGGCCAGCGCGGCGGCGCAGGCCACCGGGTTGCCGCCGTACGTGCCGCCGAGGCCACCGGTGTGGACGGCGTCGAGCAGCTCGGCACGGCCGGTGAGCCCGGCCAGCGGCAGGCCGCCCGCGATGCCCTTGGCGGTGGTGACCAGGTCCGGGACGACGCCCTCGTGGTCGGAGGCGAACCAGTCGCCGGTGCGGCAGAAGCCGGTCTGGATCTCGTCGGCGATGAACACCGCGCCGGACCGGGTGCACCAGTCGGCGATCGCCGGGAGGAAGCCGGGCGCCGGGACGACGAAGCCGCCCTCGCCCTGGATCGGCTCGATGAGCACCGCGGCGACGTTGTCCGCGCCGACCTGCGACTCGATCACCGAGATCGCGCGGGCGGCCGCCTGGGCGCCGGTCATCCCCGGCTCGTCCCGGAACGGGTAGGACATCGGGACCCGGTAGACCTCGCCGGCGAACGGCCCGAACCCGTGCTTGTAGGGCATGTTCTTGGCGGTCAGCGCCATCGTGAGGTTGGTGCGGCCGTGGTAGGCGTGGTCGAAGACGACGACCGCCGAGCGGCGGGTGGCCACCCGGGCGACCTTGACCGCGTTCTCCACGGCCTCCGCGCCGGAGTTGAACAGCGCCGAGCGCTTCTCGTGGTCGCCGGGGGTGAGCCGGGCCAGCTCCTCGCACACGGCCACGTAGCCCTCGTACGGGCCGACCATGAAGCAGGTGTGGGTGAAGGCGGCGACCTGCGCCTGCACCGCGGCCACCACCTCGGGCGCGGAGTTCCCGACGCTGGTCACGGCGATCCCCGAGCCGAGGTCGATGAGCGAGTTGCCGTCGACGTCGACGACCACCCCGCCGCCGGCCCGCTCGACGTAGACCGGGAGGACGCTGCCCACGGCGGAGGTGACCACGTCCGCGCGGCGGGCGGCCAGCTCCCGTGACCGCGGCCCGGGCACCTCGGTGACCAGCCGCCGCTCCTGGCGGAGGGGTTCGGTTCCGGTGAGCACGTCAGTCATCTCCAGCTCCTCGCAGGCCGGCCGCCCCGGACGGGTGGCACCCGGCGTCCAGCGTGGGCCCCGCGGCCCGTCGGCGGTACTGTCCACTGCGGCGTCCCGAGAGGGCCCTGGTGTCCAATCCGTCGGAGGTTGCCGTGCCGGTCACCGTCGCGACGCTGCTGCGCACCGCCTCCCTGGAGCTGACGCTGCACACCCGCACCGCGGCGGTCGACCGCCCGGTCTCGTGGGTGCACGTCAGCGAGCTGGGCGACCCGACCCCGTTCCTCGCGGGCGGCGAGCTGCTGCTGAGCACCGGCCTCGGCCTCCCGCCCGACGGCGCGGGGATGCGGGACTACGTGCGCCGGCTGGCCGACGTCGGGGTGGTGGGCCTCGGCGTGGGCACGGGCCTGAGCCTCCCCGCGGTGCCCGAGGAGCTCGTCGCGGCGGCGGACGCCCACGGGGTGGCCGTGCTCGAGGTGCCCCGGCAGACACCGTTCATCGCCCTCTCGCGCGCGGTGTCCACCGCCCTCGCAGCGGAGGAGTACGCGGCGGTCGCCCGGACCTCGGCGGTCCAGCAGGAGCTGACCCGCGCCGCGGTCGCCCCCGGTGCGCCGGGCACCGTGGTCGACCGGCTGGCCCGCCACCTCGGCGGGTGGGCGCTGCTCGTCGACGCGGTCGGGACACCGCTGGAGGCCGCGCCGCCGGCCGCCCGGACCCGCGCCGGCGCCCTCGCCCCGGCCCTCGACCGGCTGCGCGGCACACGCCCCCCGGCCGGTGCGGCGCTCACCCAGCCCGGCGAGACGGTGCTGCTGCAGTCGCTGGGCACCGGGACGCGCACGCGCGGGTTCCTCGCCGTCGGGCGCCCCGGGCCGTTCCCCGCCGCCGACCGGCACGTCGTCAACGCCGCCGCGCTGCTGTTGACGCTGCGGTTGGAGCAGTCCCGGGCGCTCGACAGCGCCACCGCCGCGCTGCGGGCCGCGCTGCTGCGGCTGCTGCTCGCCGGCGAGGAGGCCGCGGTGGCCCCGGCGATCGCCGCGCTCGGCGACCGGCTGCCGACCGGACCGGTCCGGCCGCTCGCCGTGCTCGGCAGCGCCGAGCAGCGGGCCGCCGCCGTCGACGTGGCCGCCGACGCCGCGGCGCACGGCCGGGAGCCGGTGTTCTCCGCGGAGCTGGACGACGCGCTCGTCGTCCTGGTCGCCGCCGACGGGCCGCTGGACCGGCGGCTGGCCGTGCTGCCCGAGCGGGTGCCGGGTGCCGTCGTCGGGACGGCGCCGCCCGTGCCGTGGGGCCGGCTGGCCGAGGGCGTGCGGCAGGCCCGGCAGGCCGCCGAGCACGGGCGGGCGACCGGCCGGCCGGTGACCGCCTTCCCCGACCTGGTCGGCCGGGGCCTGGCCGCGCTGCTCGACCCGGACGCCACCACCGCGTTCGCCGAGGCGGCACTCGCCCCGCTGGTCGCCGCCGACCGGGCCGGCCCCGGCGACCTCGTCGAGTCGCTGCGGGTGTGGCTGGCCGCCCACGGCCAGTGGGAGCCGGCCGCCGCCCGCCTCGGCGTGCACCGGCACACGCTGCGCAAGCGCATCCACCGGGCGCAGGAGCTGCTCGGCCGCGACCTGGACTCCCCCGGCGTCCGGGCCGAGCTCTGGCTGGCCCTGCACCCGCCCACCGGCTGAGCACGCACGAGGGCCCGGCCGGCCGGACCGGCCGCGTGCGGACGGGACCGTCGGCGGTGCCGACTGCGCCGCCGGCGGTCCCGGATGGGCTAGGGCGACGAGGGCCCCGGTCGGTTACACCTCCTCGAGCGGACCGTCCATGGCGAACCGGCGGAGGACGTTGCCGGTCAGCACGGAGACGTTGTTGCGGTACTCGTTCCAGGAGAGGCTGGCGCACCACGACATGGACGAGGCGGCGAACATGGCCCCACCGTTCTTCGTCGAGAAGTACGTGATGTCGCCTCGGACCGCAGGGTGCTCGGGCCCGTTCATCCCGGAGTGCACGAAGTACTGCTCCTCCGGGACCAGACCCCAGTTGGGGCTGTGGCCGTACGAGCTCGCGACGAGGTAGGCGTTCGGTGGCGTCCCCAGGCTCTGGTCGTAGCGGTCGACCTCCAGGCCGGCGGCGCCACCACCGACGAGGCCGAAGTCCCCGATGACCTCGTCCGGGCCGATGCCCTCGAACATCCACTTCAGGCTCGGCTCCCGCGCGTCCGGCATCGGGACGAACCCGGTGGAGACGTCCAGGCCGTGCGAGGTGTAGACGACGCCCCACACCTTGGCGGAGGCGCGGGCCCTCATGCGCCACAGGCCGCCGCGCTCGCCGCTGGTGCTGTGGTGGAGCTCGCCCGGCCGGGCCCGCCAAGCCTGGTCTCCCGACTCCCCCTTCCGGATCTCCATGAGCCAGGGCTTCTCCGGGTGCTGGGAAGCGATCCAGTACATGCCGTTGCCGGCGAGGTACATGCCACGGCCGCCCTCGGCCAGGTAGTCCTCCCAGGCATCGATCATCTCGCGGGTGTAGTACTCCGGGTGCGAACCGGTGACGACGACGTTGTAGCGGCGGAACAGGTCCGTCCCCTCCGCCATGAGGTCGTGGTCGGTCGCGACGTCGAAGGTCAGACCCTGTGCGGTCAGCCAGTCGACCAGTTGCAGATCGGCGGGGAACTGCCAGACCGATCCGAACTCGTGGCGATAGCGCGGCCGCATGTTGAGGATCGGCCGGCGCCACGACGTGTACTGACAACCTCGGCCGTCCACGTGGTAGTCGTAGGTCGACAACCCGTAGACGTCGGGCCGCTCGTTCAGCTCCAGGTCCGTGTCTTCGAGCACCCCGACGTGGCCCATGATCGCCTGGGCGCTGGGGGCGTTCTGCATGACCTGCGAGTTCGCGTAGGCGAGGTAGCTGACCGTGGGGATGAGCAGGAGGACCTTGGCTGTCGCCGTGCCCCTGGGCGGGGTCACGAAGAACGGCACCTGATCCTCGTGGCGGCCCTGGCGGACTCGTACCGCGTAGCACCCAGAGGGCAGGTCGTCGGGGAGGCGGAGTTCGAAGTCCGGCTCCCACCGGCAGTCGTCCAGCGAGTCCTCGTGGAACCAGATCGCCCCGTACTGCTCCGGGGCGTGGACGAAGTGCTCGATGCGCCCGGCCCAGTTCCACCCGGTCATGCCACGGTCGGGCTGGTTGACGCACCTGCCGTGCAGCCCGTTGCCGGAGACGTCCCGGATGACGTCGGTCGGGACGCCGTCCGCACCGATGCCGGCCGCGAAGTCCCAGCGGGCCAGCACCGCTGAGGGCGTGATCCGCTCACCGGCTGCGAGCCGCGCGGCGGCCGCCGGATCGAGAGCTCCCCGGTAGACCGACGGCGAGTCGATCTTGCCGTTGAAGTTCCCCACGACCCACGTCCGGTCGGCTGAGGACGCCTCGGCCAGGCCGGCGATGAGCACGGGCACGTCCGCGGTCGCCGGCCGGACGGCGGTGGACGCGCTGACCGAGGTGTCGGAGTCCAGCGGGAAGACCTTCCCGAACCGGCTGTTGGTGCTCGTGACCACCGACCGTTGGTGGAGGCTCAGGGTCCCTTCGGCTGCGTCGTACGTGGCGGTCACCGAGTAGAACGTGTCGGGGAACAACGGCCGGTCACTGCGGACGACGTCGGTGGCGCCGGTGCCGTCCCCCACGACGAACGCGAGCGCACCGTCTTCGTCCACGACGAGCGCCCAACCCGCCTCCTGCTCAGAGTCCCACCGGGAGACGATGCCCTGCCGCCCCCGGGACGGGGTCATGGCACTGATGAACGCGTGGACACTCAGGCCGTCACTGCCGGCCAGGGCCCCGCGCAGGTCGGGCACCTCGACGTACCCGCCGACCTGGGTCCGCTGGTACCGCGCGGGATGGCTGCCGTTGATGTCGTGCGGGATCGCGTCCTCACGCGGTCCGGGGCCGACGGGGTTGAGGTCCCCGTTGATGAGGCGGACGAGTTCGGCCGTGTACTCGCCGGGCTCGTCCGAGGACACGTAGAACCGGAGCGACTCCCCCGGGGCCACGCTGGGGCGGTCGCAGTAGCCACGGATGCTCAGCACGCCCATCAGTCGTCTCCCTCGCCGCGATTGACCTGCAGAGCGGCGCGGAGCTTCTCGACGCGCGCCATGAAGACCGCGTGCACGGCCTCGTCCTCGGTTGCGTACGTCGTCTCGTCGAGCATCGCTGCCGGCCGGCCTCGGCCGGTGACGATGCCGATCGTGTACTGCTCGTAGGGCTTGACGGCGTAGACGAACTCCTTGCCGATGATCGGCGCGTTGCGGAAGTAGTTGAGCACCAGGTGGAGGGTCGCGCTGTGGTGCCCCTGGGCCTGCATGGGGTTGCGCTCGTGCTCGGCGATGAGGTCGTCGTCGATCATCGCGGCGATCTCGGCTCCACGTCTCCGGTAGAAGTACTCGACCCAGTCGGTGGCGTGGTCCCGGCACTCGGCCGGAGCGGTGACAGGCATGTGCTCCTCCATGGGTGTCGAACGGGTGTGGGAGGTGGCGGCAGGGACCAGGCGCTGAGGAGCCGCTGACGCGGGCTCCCAGGTCCGGCCGATCGAGAAGCCGGGCGTGCGGTCGCCCAGGGGGCGACGGTGCGCCCGGATGGTGGGAGGCGAGTCACGAGTGCGGGTGGCGTCCCGGCGAGGCGGGACGCCACCCCCCCGGTCAGACGAGTTCCTCCACCGGCTCGTCCGCAGCGAACTTCCGCAGGACGTTGGCGGTCATCCGGGAGACGTTGTTGTCACCGTTGCGGACCGGGAGGCTCCCGCACCACGTCATCGACGAGGCGCTGAAGACGGCGCCGCCCTGCGGGGTCGTGAAGTACACCAGGTCGGCCCGGATCCGGGGGTGTTCGATGCCGTTCATCCCCGCGTGCGGGAAGAACTGCTCCTCGGGGACCAGCACGGCGTTCACGCTGTGCCCGTGCGAGCTGCCCAGCAGGAGCGCGTGCGGCGGCGTGCCGAGACTGAGGTCGTAGATGTCCATCTCCAGACCCGCGGCACCGCCGTTTACCAGCCCGAAGTCGCCGATCACCTCGTCCGGGCCGATCCCCTCGAAGATCCAGGCCACCGCCGGGTCGCGGGCGTCGGGCAGCTGCACGTAGCCGGTCGAGACGTCCAGCCCGTGCGAGCTCATCCCGGTGCCCCAGGTCTTCTGCGGCGCCCGGCCGCGCATCCGCCAGATGCCGCCCCGCTCGGGGCTGAACTCGTGGTGGTACTCGCCGGGCCGGGCCCGCCAGGCCTGGGTGCCCGTCTCGCCCTTGCGGACCTCGATCATCCAGGGCTTGTCCGGGTGCACGGAGGTGACCCAGATGAAGCCGTTGCCTGCCAGGTACATCCCCCGGCCGCCGGTGGCCAGGTAGTCCTCCCAGGCGTCCATCATCGGGCCGCTGTAGTACTCCGGGTGCGTGCCGGTCAGCACCACGTTGTAGCGGCGGAGCAGCTCCAGACCCTCGGCATGCAGGTCGTGATCGGTGATCACGTCGTACTCGAAACCGGAGGTCTCCAGCCACCCGAGCAGTTGCATGTCCGCTGGGAACTGCCACAGCGAGCCGAACTCGTGGCGGTAGCGGGGCCGCATGCTCAGCAGGGGTCGGCGCCACGAGCTGTACTGCACGCCCCGGCCGTCCGCGTGGTAGTCGTAGGTCGACAGCCCGTACCGCGGATCGCGGTGCAGCTCGAGGTCGCGGTCCTCGATGCTGGTGAAGACGCCCATGATCGCCTGGGCCGTCGGCGCGTTCTGCATGTCCTGGCTGTTGGCGTACGCCAGGTAGCTCAGGGTCGGGATCAGGACGGCGATCCGGGCCGTCGCGGTGCCGCGTGGCGGCAGCACGAAGAACGGGATCTGGTCCTCGTGCTCGCTGGAGGTGACCACCAGCGCGTAGGCCCCGCTGGGCAACCCGTCGGGCACTCGCAGCTCCAACGGGTCGGTCCACGAGCAATCGTCGAGCGAGTCGTCGTGGAACCAGATCGCCCCGTACTGCTCGGGGCAGTGCAGGTAGTTCTCCTCGTGCCCGTCCCAGTTCCAGCCGGTCATCGCCCGGTCGGGCTGGTTGACGCAGCGCCCGTCCAGGCCGTTGCCGGACACGTCGGTGACGTCGTCGGAGGCCACACCGCCGGCGTGCACCTGCCGCGTGAAGTCCCAGTGCGCGATCAGCTCGGCACCTTCGGGGACACCGCCGGTGTGCAGGGCGTCCCGCTGCTCCCGCGGCAGCGCGCCGCGCAGCACCTTGGGGGCATCGATCTTGCCGTTGAACAGGCGGGTCACCCAGGTGCGCCCGTCGGCCACCTCCTCGGTGACCCCGGCGAGCACGACGGGCATCTGCGGGTCGGCGACCGACACGGTGCCGGTGGCCGTCGCGGCGGCGTCGGAGTCCAGTGGCACCACGTGGCCGAGCCGGCTGTTGGTCCGGGTCAGGCTGACCCGCTGCTCGAGGAAGAGCTCCCCCGAGCCGGGGTCGAAGCCGGCGACGAGGGAGTAGAAGACCTCCGGGAACAGCCGCCGGTCGGTGCGCACCACGGTGCGGGCCCCGGTGCCGTCGGCGACGGTGAGCGTCGGGAAGCCGTCCTCGAGGGTGAGGGCCCAGCCGCTGCCCGTCGCGTCGTCCCAGCGGCTCACCACGCCCTGGTCCTTCTGTGGGGTCGTGGCCCACACGAAGGCGTGCACGGTGAGCCCGTTCTCGCCGGCGAGCGAGCCGCCTCCGTCGGGGACGACGACGTGGCCGCCGATCTGCGTCCGCTGCGGGCGACCGGCGTGCTCGCCGTCGACGTCCGACCCCACTGGGGTGAAGGTCAGGTGGTCGACGTGGTCGCCGTCGGTGACGCGGGTCTGCCCGCCGTCCGCGGTGGGCTGGTCGGCGCAGCCGATGCGCACCAGTCGTGCGGTGTACTCAGCCGGCTCGTCGGTGCTGACGTAGAAGCGGACTACCTCGCCGGGCGCGACGCTCGGTCGGTCGCAGTAGCCCCGGATGAACAGCTCAGACATCCCCGTCCTCCTGACCGAGCGCGCCGTCGAGGCCGTGCGCCGCCAGACGCTGCAGGAAGACGGCGTGGACGGCCTCTGTCTCGCTCGTGTAGCGGGTCTCCGACAGCAGGGTCGCCGGTTCCCCACGGGCCGTCATCAGCGCGAGCCCGTAGTCGTCGTAGGCATGCCGCAGGTGCACGAAGGGCTTCTCGTCCATCGGGTACGCGGGACCGCGGACGAAGTTGAGCACGAGGTTCAACTCGTGGCTGTGCGGTCCTCGCGGGTTGGCCCGGTGGGCCTCGACGAGTTCCGGCGTGACCAGCGGCCGGAGGGCCTCGACCCGGCGCCGACGGAACTCCTCCATCCAGTCCTCGGACTTGTCCCGCGTCGTCGTGGGATCGGACAGGGGCATCGCTTCTCCTCACTCCCTCCGGGACAGGGGATCGCCGGCGCAGCCGCGAGGGCGCGCGGGCGTCGAGGAGGGATGTGAGAAGGCTAGGAACGGGTGCGCTGTGCCACATCGGCCTCGCTGCACGAACTGCCGCGCCGACTTGTGCGCAGCGCACACAGCGGTCAGGAGCCGGACGGCTGTCCCAGCCACTCGGTGATCAGCAGCGCGTTGTGCAGTTCCGAGCCGGTGTGGTGCACCGAGCGTCCGAGGAGCTGTTCGGCCCGCTGCACGCGGTAGCGCACGGTGTTGCGGTGGATGCCGAGCTCCTCAGCGGTCCGGGCATGACTGCGTCCGGTGTCCAGGAACACCCGGATCGTCCGGCGCAGTCGTCCCATCTCCGGGCTGTCCCCGCCGAGTTCTCCCAGCTGCCGACGGACGTAGTCCGCGGCGGCGTCCCGGTCCGCGGTCAACAGCGTGACGAGGGCGATCTCGGCGTAGTGCGTGATCGACGGGGCGGGGCGCCGGGCCTGCGCGACGGCCACCTGCACCCGCCCCGCGTCCTCGTGGGTGACGCGGAACCCCGGTACCCCCCGCGCGGCCTGGCCGATCGCGACGTGAACGTCCCCGACGTCCCCCAGCCCGAGCACGGGCCCGGGAGCTGTCGCCGGCTGGACGCCGTCCCCCGAGGTGACCTCGACCCATCCCCACGTCTCGTTCGGGCCCCGGTCCATCAGCAGGTAGCGCCGACCCAGTGCGCGGCACACCCGCTCCGCGACGTTGGTCGGGTGGAGGGCGGCGACGCCCAGAGGAGCGCGGGAGTCCCGCCAGACGACGACCGCCTGGTGGACCGACGAGATCGGATAGCCCAGTTCCGCGACCTGCTGGTCGGTGGGCACCCGACCGGAGAGGAGCTCCAGGACCGTCTGCTCCCGGACGTGCGGTCCCCACGGCCCTTGGGTCAGCAACTCGTCCTCGTACTCCGCGAGCACCTGCTGCGCTGCCCGGTCGAGGTACTCGAACAGCTCGGCCTCCGCGTGCTCGGCCGCCCGAGCCAGTTCAGAGGCGGGAAGACCCGCTGCTGCCAGGCGGGGGAACACCCAGCGCCGCCAGATGAGCTGGTGTCCGACGTAGTAGATGCGCTGCAACGAGTGCGGTGACACCCGGTCGTGCGCCAGCCGCCGCGGCCACGCGAGGGCGCTGGGCGGCACCGTGAGGCTCGCACTGGACACCCGGTGGGCGAGCATCCGGAACATGGTGTGCAGGTTGTCGCTCACACTCGCCTCGAGAGCCGCCGTCTCCTGACGGTCGCGAACGAGGTCGTCGCGGAACCTCACGAGCAACTCGCCGATCAGTTCGCGCGTCAGTCGCGGGACCTCGACGAGCAGCTCCGTCGCGACTGCCGAGACGACGTCGCTCCAGCCGTGCACCACCGGGGGCCAGCTGTCGTACGACCGGTCCAGGTCCGTGCTGAGGGACGCCGTCCCCCGCTCCCCGGCCGGGGCGTCAGCTGCCCGGACCGGCAGCAGCCGGCGGCCGGTGCTCGGACGGGGGTGGGACACGTCCGCCAGAGGGGACGTCGAGGCCTCCGGGCCGTACAACAGGCAGCTCCTTACAGGGACGTGTTGTCGGACCCGCACACCTCGGCGGGCCGGCCACGGAGCAGCCGCGGCCCGCCGAGGTGAGCCCCGCCGCCGCGCCCTGTTGCGGGCGGCAGCGGTACGGGGCTCAGGCGAAGGCGGGCATGACCTCGTCGTGGATCAGCCGGAGCTGCTCCTCCACGGTGGCGACGCCCGGGATCTCCCGCCCGGTGAACGCCTTGACGATCGAGGCGTCGTTGATGGCGGCGATGAGGTGGTTGACGCCGGCCGGCTCGATCGCCTTGATCTTCGCGGTCACCTCCTCCGGCGTGCCGGAGAACGACAGCTTGTCCGCGATCTCCGGGGTGGTCAGCTCGATGCCCCGCGCCAGGTCACCGCCGGCGATCGCGTCGACGATCGGCTTGAGGTCGTCCGGGTCCACGCCGTTGCGCTCGACCTGCTCGGCCGGCATCGACGAGGCGTAGATGCCGACCATGCTGCGGGCGGCGTCCTTCGCGGCCGCGGAGTCGCGCCCGACCGAGACGACCACCCACGCACCGAAGTCCAGCGTGGTCCAGTCCTTGCCCGCCTTCTCCGCGCCGGCCCGCAGGTGCTCGGCGGCGTAGTCGTAGGCCTCGCGGGTGTAGCTCAGCGCGTGGTGGCAGCCGTCGGAGTGCTCCGCCGCGGCGACGAAGGAGCGCGGGCCCCGCATCGCGCCCATCTTCACCGGCACCCGCTCCTGCACCGGCCGGGCGAAGGTGAACAGCCCGTCGTAGCGGAAGAACTCGCCGTCGAAGGTGATCGCGCCCTCGTCGAGCAGCGTGCGGACGACGTGCACGCCCTCGATCACCCGCGACAGCGGCTTGGTCTGCGCCCAGTCGATCTTGTACTCGGCGAGCAGGCCGAAGTTGCCGCTGCCCAGGACCACCTCGGCCCGGCCCCCGGTCAGCTCGTCGAGCGTCGCGGCGGCCTGCGCGATGAGCGAGGGCTCCCGCAGGACGACCCCCGACAGGCTCGGGCCCATGCGGATCCGCGACGTCTGCTGGGACGCGGCCGCGAAGAGCAGCCAGAGGTCCTTGTGCCAGGTCTCGTCCGCGGCGTAGACGGCGTGGAACCCCAGCTCGTCGGCCAGCCTGATCGCCCGCATCGACTCCTCGAGCGGGTAGTCGGGCAGCATCGCGTAGCTGAACCTCATCGGATCTCCTCCCTCACCGGGACACCGGCGTCCCTGCGGATCTGCTGGAGCTGTGCGGCCACCTCGCGGGCGTCGCCCTCGGGGATGTGCGCAGAGTGCCGGTCAGGGCGGGCGAGGAACAGGTACAGCAGCCCCGTACCGGCGACGATGACCAGGCCGATCGCCACGATCCAGCGGTCGAGGAAGGTCTCGGTGCCCGGTGCCGGCTTGATCAGAAGGACGATCGCGAAGATCCCGTAGGCCAGCGCCAGCACGTTGACCACCAGGCCGGCCGAGCCCAGGTTCCACAGCCCCGCGGGGCGCCAGCCCCTGAGCCGCTGCCGGAGCGCGGCGAGCACGACCGCCTGGAAGGCGATGTAGATGCCGAGGACGGCGAAGGCGGTGACGCGGGCGAGCGAGTCCGGCCGCCAGAAGACGAACAGGCAGATGAGGACCGGCACGACGCAGACGACCAGCAGCGCGTTGGTGGGGACGGCGTGCCGCTCCGAGACGTGGGACAGCCAGCCGCTGGCCGGGAGCATCCGGTCGCGGGCGAACGCGTAGAGCAGCCGGCTGCCGGCGGCCTGCAGGGAGAGCACGCAGGAGATGAACGCGACGACGGTGACGACGAGGAAGACCTTCGAGCCGGCCGTGCCGAGCGCGCCCTCGAGGATGGTCGGGATCGGGTCGACGTCCTCGCCGGCCATGATCGCCTGCAGCTGGGCGTCCGGCGCGGCCAGCACGTAGCCGGCGTAGGAGAGGAAGCCCGAGACCCCGCCGACGAGGATGGTCAGGATCATCGCCTTGGGGATCCGCCGGGTCGGGTCGGCGACCTCCTCGGCCACGTCGCCGCAGGCCTCGAAACCGTAGAAGAGGAACAGGCCGGAGAGGGCGGCGGCGAGGAAGGTGCCCAGGTAGCCGCTGCCGCCGCCGGCGCCGAGCGTGTCGAAGAAGATCGTGAACGGCTGCTCGCGGCGGAACAGCAGCAGGAACAGGCCCAGCGCGATGACCCCGATGAGCTCGGCGGCCAGGCCGATCTTGGCGATGCGCGCCAGCGTGCGGGTGCCGCTGTAGTTGATGGCGAAGGCGAGGACCAGCAGCGCGACGGCGGTGACCAGCGCGACGCCGGGCGTGGCCTCGATGCTGAACAGCGCCGCGACGAACCCGCCGCCGAACTCGGCCACCGAGGTGACGGTGACGATGATCGCCCAGATGTAGACCCACGAGACGATCCAGGCGTAGCGCCGGTTCCACAGCCGCCGGGTCCACGGGTAGATGCCGCCGGCCAGCGGGTACTGCGAGACCACCTCGCCGAAGACCAGCGACACCAGCAGCTGGCCGACGCCGACGATCACGATCCACCAGATCGCCGGCGGGCCGCCGATGGAGAGGCTGTAGGCGAACAGCGAGTACACGCCCACCAGCGGCGAGAGGTACGTGAAGCCGAGGGCCATGTTGGCCCACAGGCCCATGCTGCGGTGGAACTCGCCGGTGTACCCCAGCGCGGCGAGTTGTGCGTCGTCGGCGGTTCGGCCGGCGTGTGCTCCGGGTGGTGTCACCGGGTCTCCTCGGCTCGGTGGCCCGGCCGCGCCGACGGACGTCGGTGTGCCCCAGGCCACAAGGTCGGCGGAAAACCTATAGAGCCATAGTTCACAGGACAAGTCCCGTCGTGTTTCCCCGGGGTTGCGTCCCGGTCGCCGGCTCGCCGAGCGCAGGTCAGCCGGCGAGCCGCCGCCCGTCCTCGACCAGGAGCAGCCGCCAGGGCACCCCGGGCAGGGCCGCGCCGCCCTCCGCAGCGGGGGCGTCCGCGGGGAGCAGGCTGCCCACCACGAGGCGCGGCGCCGTCGACAAGACGACCCGGCCCTCGTCGTTGAGCAGCACGAACGGCGTCCGCAGCGGGCTGAGCGCCTGCAGGAGGTGGGACTCGAACCGGCGCACGGGGACGTCGGCGCCGGCCACGCCGACGAACCCGCTCCCGGCCAGGACCGGCTCGGTGAAGGTCAGCACGTAGCGCCCGGTGCCGTGGACGTCGACGTGGGGGCCGAAGGCGTGCCGCCGTCCGGTCCGGCGCGGGACGTCGTACCACTCGGTCGTCGTGTAGTCGTAGTAGCCCAGGCTCGTCGGCCGCAGATCCGGCTCGAGGGTGTGCAGCTCCCCGTCGTCCGGGTCGACCTGCCACCACTCCAGCCGCTGGGGCAGGCCCTCGTCGGGCCGCGGTGCCACGACCAGTCCCAGCCCGACGGCGAGCTGGCCGGGCTCGCGCAGCAGCTCCTGGACGCCGTCCGGCAGGACCCACCTCCGGGCCCGCAGCCCGTCGCGCTCGACCGAGTGCGACACCGCCTCGCGCACCCGGGCGACGGTGACGAACACCTGCTCCACCAGGTCGGACACCGCTGCGGCGACCCCCCCGACCTCGTCGGTCCCGGTGGTCACGAGACCTCCCGCTGCGGTGCGCCAAGGTCCCCGAGGCGCTGCAGTCGCAGCTCGATCGCCCAGAGCGTCCGCGTCTCGATGTGCGCCTCGGTGAGGGCCCGGGCCCGGGCGGCGTCCCGGTCCTCGATCGCGTCGATGACGGCCCGGTGGCCGGCCACGATGACGTCGAGCAGCCCGGGGGCGTGCGCCGGTGGCCAGGGCAGCTGGCCGAGCTCCAGGTGCAGGTCCATCTCCTGCATCGTCAGTCGCACCGACTGCGCGCAGGCCGCCAGCTCGATGTAGTACCGGCCGTCGGTGCGGCGCTGGCCGGTGACCGACCCGGCCGAGGCCAGCCGGTCGACGATGTCCCGCAGCCGGGTGATCTCCGTCCGCGACGCGCGGGACGCCGCGAGCCGTGCCGCCGCCGCCGCGACCGCGCTGTGGACGTCGCCGAGCTCGCGCAGGTCCGTGGTGCCCAGCTCGGCCAGGCGGGCGTCGGCGAGCTCGGAGAGGACGTCCTCCCGCGACCGCACGAAGCTGCCGCCGCCGCGGCCCCGGCGGGTCTCGACCAGTCCGAGCTTGCGCAGCTCGGCCAGCGCCTCGCGCAGCGTCACCGTGGAGACGTTGAGCATCGTGGCGAGGTCGGCCTCCGTGGGCAGCTGCTCGCCGTCGGCCAGGAGGCCCAGGGCGATGGCGCTGCCCACCCGCCGGACGACGGCCTCGCTGCGCAGGGCGCCGTCGTCCAGGGGCGCGAAGACGGCGCGCCGGGCGTCACCGCTGAGCAGTTGCACGCTCGCCTCCTGGAACCGGGATGACCCGAAGTGTTACACCTCGGAACCACCGGCTTAACCGTTGATTCCATAGGTTTTCCTCGTTAGCGTGACGCACGCCCCACCCGCCCCTGTGACGAGGAGCACGCAGTGACACAGGTCCAGCCCGACCGGGCGTCCGAGGGGATCCCCCGGGTCGACGCCCTCTCCGAGCCGTTCACCCCGGGCGCCCCGTCCAACCCGCCCGAGCTGGCGGACTTCCCGGAGACGCTCGCCGGTCCCGTCCCCCCGCCGCGCACCGACCCGAAGACGGCCGCGTTCGTCGAGCAGTGGCGCAACACCTCGTACAACTGCTTCTCGTCGGGGCACAAGTTCTGCCGCGAGGTCTGCCCGGTCACCCAGGTCGAGCGCAACGAGTCGTGGACCCCCACGGCCTTCCACGCCAACGTCGTGGCCATGGAGCGCGGCGAGCTCGACATCGCCGACATCGCCGCCGACTACGTCAACTGCACGCAGTGCGGCGCCTGCGAGCTGCGCTGTCCCAACACGCTGTTCACCGGCGACTTCTACCGGTTCCGCACGCGCACGGTCGACGTCGTCAAGGCGGTGCGGTCGCTCGCCGTGGAGAGCGGCGTGCACCAGCCGAACTGGCAGATCTGGAACGAGCGCACCGACCTGCGCACGCACGAGCCGGTGCTCGGCGAGACGCCGGTCAGCCAGGAGAAGGTGCGCGACTGGGCCGAGGGCCTCGACATCCCGATCGGTGGCGAGACGATCCTCTTCGTCGACTGCGAGGCGGCCTTCTACCGGACGTCGGTGCCGCGCGCGGTCGCCCAGATGCTGCAGATGGCCGGCTACGAGTTCGGCCTCATGGGCGAGCAGTGGTGCTGCGGCGGGCCGGCCGCGGAGATGGGCTACGCCGAGCAGGCGCAGCGCTTCGCCCGCCACAACCTGGACAACTGGCGCGCGACGGGCACCAAGCGCGTGCTGGTGCTCGACCCCCACGACTACATCAGCTTCACCGAGGACTACCCGAAGTACTTCGGCGAGGAGTTCGACATCGAGGTCGTGCTCGTCATCGAGGTGCTGGCCCAGTTGCTGCGCGAGGGCCGGTTGGCCCCGAGCGTGCCGGTGGACCGGGCGATCACGTACCACGACCCCTGCCGGCTCAACAAGCGCAAGGGCATCTGGGCCGAGCCGCGCGAGCTGCTCCGGGCCATCCCCGGCCTGCGCTTCGAGGACGTCGACCGGGTCACCCAGTGGTCCTACTGCTCCGGCGGCGGCGGTGGCCTGCCGATCGAGAAGCCCGAGCTCACGGCGAAGATCAGCGCCGCCCGCCTGGAGCGCGCCGCGGAGCTCGACGTCGACACCCTGGTCAGCGCCTGCCCGTGGTCGGAGCGGCCGCTGTCCGAGGCCGGCGACGCCGAGGACATCGACGTCGTCGACCTGCACGAGCTGTTCGCCCAGTCGCTCGGCATCACCGTCGGCGGCTCCCGCGGGGACGTCGGCGACCGGCGGCTGGCCCAGGAGCGCACCGGCGTCCCCGGCCGGGCGCGGCGGGCACACGGCAGCAGCCGCGGCGGCTGCGGTGGTGGCGGCTGCGGCGGTGGGTGCGGCAACGGTTCCGGCGGCTGCGGGTGCGGAGGGCACTGACCATGACGACCACCGACCCCACCATCGGCACCACCCCGTTCACGCGGGAGCCCCTCGGCGAGACCGAGCTCAACCGGCTGGTCGCGGCGCTGCGGCCGATCCTGGCCGACGACCAGATCCTGCTGGCGAAGACCGACCGCTACAACCGCGCCCGCGTCCCCGCCCCGTTCCCGGTGCACCGGTGGTCCGAGCGGGTGCCCGACGTCGTGGTGCTGCCGACCTCGACCGAGCAGGTGGCCGCGGTCGTGAAGGTCGCCAACGAGCTGCGCATCCCCGTCGTCCCCCGCGACGGCGGCACCGGCCTGACCGACGGTGCGGTGCCGCACCGCCGGGGGATCGTCGTCGACGTCAAGCGGATGAACCAGATCCACGAGCTGGACCTGGTCAACCGCACCGTCACCGTGGGCACCGGCATCAACATGCTCAAGCTCAACGAGCGGCTGGCCAAGCACGGGCTGTTCTACCCGGACGACCCGGCGTCCTACCCGTGCTCCCTGGTCGGCGGGCGGATCGGCACCAGCGGCTGGTCGCTGATCGGCTCCCGGTACGGGCACACCCGCGACCTGGTGCTCAGCTTCGACCACGTGCTGCCGACCGGTGAGGTGCTGCACGTCGGCGACGGCATCGGGCAGAAGATCAGCAAGAGCTCGAGCGGCTACCAGCTCAAGCACCTGTTCATGGGCCACCAGGGCACCCTCGGCATCGCCACGAGGGCCACGCTGAAGCTCTTCCCCAAGCCCGAGGCCGAGCTCTCGCCGTTCTGGGCGTTCGACGACTACGACGACGCGCACGCCTGCACCGGTGCGCTCGCCCGGGCCGGGGTGGCCACCTTCGCCGGCGCTGTGCTCTTCGACGAGCACAAGGTCGCCTACCTGCGCCGGGACGACGAGGCCTACATCCCGCAGCCCACCGACGTCCGCGCCCTGGTGTGCGCGGTGATGTACGGCTACGAGGACGAGGTGCGGGCTGGCGGCAAGCGGTTGTTCCGCATCGCCAAGGAGCACGGCGCCCGCTACCTGGGCGACGAGATCTCCGAGGGCGACTGGGCCGCCCGGCACGACCGGTACGCCACTCCCCTGCACGGGCGCACCAAGGACGGCCAGGTCATCCCGATGTCCTGGCACTGCGAGGACGCCGCGGTGAACTTCTCCGCCGTCCCCGCGGTCAGCAAGGCGTGGCATGAGATCCTGGCCGACCTGCGCCGCAAGACCGACGTCTTCGACGACTGGGGGATGTTCGCCTACACCTCGGCCGCCACCGGGGTCGACTACCTGACCGAGATCGACGTCGGCATCTGGGAGCAGCGCCTCGACGACGCCGCCTGGGCCGCCTGGGTGCAGGCCAAGCGGGACATCGCCGCGGTCGCCCTCGCCCACGGCGGGTCGATGAGCGCCTGCCACGGCTCCTGCCGCGAGGGCGAGGTCGACCTGCTGCCGCAGGAGCTCGGCCGGGGCTTCGACGTGATGCTCGAGGTCAAGCGGGCGCTGGACCCGAACAACGTCATGAACCCGGGCAAGTACCTGCTCGACCGGGCCTATGGGAGGGACACCACCGATGAGAACCGATGACCAGCCCGCCGGCCCGTCCGCGACCGCGCCCTACCGGTTCGCCGAGCAGCACACCCCGCCGGCGCCGGTCCGGGTGAGCGAGGTGGCGCAGACGACCTTCGAGCACGTCTACGAGGTCGACCCGCGCCTGATGCAGGAGCACGTGCTCCAGCAGGTGTTCCCCAACTGGGACACCCTGCGGATCATGCGCAGCCGGCACGACCACCTCGCGTGGATGCACCGCCACTTCGCCGAGAAGGTCGTCACCGGGTCCGAGCTCCTGGCGGAGGTCGAGGCCGAGTTGGGGAATCCGCAGCAGACGGCCCCGGAGGCTGGACCGATCAGCGGTCCGGCAGCAGGATGACGACGGGATCAGCACCGGAGACGGACGAGAGGGACCTGCCGTGAGCGAGAAGCTCGAGCTGCGCAACTTCGTCGGCGGGGAGCACGTCGACGCCACCGACGGCCGCCGCATGGACCTGGTGGACCCGGCCACCGGCGAGGTGTTCGCCAGCGCACCGGTGGCCAGGGCGGAGGACGTCGACCGCGCCTACACCGCCGCCGCGAACGCCTTCCCCGGTTGGCGGGACGCGACCCCGTCGGAGCGCTCGCTGGCGCTGTTCCGGCTCGCCGACGCCATCGAGGCACACGCCGAGGAGCTGGTGGCGCTGGAGAGCCGCAACACCGGCAAGCCGCTCGGGTTGACCGCGAGCGAGGAGATCCCGCCGATGGTCGACCAGATCCGGTTCTTCGCCGGTGCGGCGCGCAACCTCGAGGGCAAGGCGGCCGCCGAGTACATGGCCGGCCACACGTCCTGGATCCGCCGCGAGCCGGTCGGGGTCATCGGCCAGGTCACGCCGTGGAACTACCCGATGATGATGGCGGTCTGGAAGTTCGCCCCGGCGGTCGCGGCCGGCAACGCCGTCGTCCTCAAGCCGTCGGACACCACGCCGGCGACCACGCTGCGGCTGGCGGAGCTGGCCGCGGAGTTCCTCCCGCCGGGCGTGCTCAACGTGATCTGCGGGGACCGCGACACCGGCCGGGCGCTGGTCGAGCACCGCATCCCGCAGATGGTCTCGATCACCGGGTCGGTGCGGGCGGGCATGCAGGTCGCCGAGACCGCGGCGCGCGACGTCAAGCGGGTGCACCTCGAGCTCGGCGGCAAGGCGCCCGTGGTGGTCTTCGACGACGCCGACCTCGAGGCCGCCGCCGAGGCGATCGCGGTCGCCGGCTACTTCAACGCCGGGCAGGACTGCACCGCCGCCACCCGCGTGCTGGCCGGGCCGGGCATCCACGACGACTTCGTCGCGGCGCTGACCGAGCAGGCGAAGGACACGCGGACGACGTTCGACAACGGCGCCGGGGACGAGGACGCGATGGTGCCGCCGGTCAACAACGCCAACCAGCTGGCCCACGTCACCGGGTTCCTCGACCGCGCGCCCGACCACGCCGAGGTCACCGCGGGCGGGCGGCGGCAGGGCGACCGGGGCTTCTTCGTCGAGCCGACCGTCGTCGCCGGGCTGCGGCAGGACGACGAGATGGTGCAGAACGAGATCTTCGGTCCCGTCATCACCGTCCAGCGGTTCAGCGACGAGGACCAGGCGCTGGCCTGGGCCAACGGCGTCGAGTACGGCCTGGCCTCCAGCGTCTGGACCAAGGACTTCGGCCGGGCCATGCGGATGAGCAAGGCGCTCGACTTCGGCTGCGTGTGGATCAACACCCACATCCCGCTGGTCGCCGAGATGCCGCACGGCGGGTTCAAGCACTCCGGCTACGGCAAGGACCTGTCGATGTACGGGTTCGAGGACTACACCCGCATCAAGCACGTGATGGCCAACATCGAGTCCTGATGCCCGAGGGGCAGAGATGGCCGTCTCTGCCCCTCGGGAGACGGCGAGGCCCCGGTCCGGCGCGGACCGGGGCCTCGGCGCGTGAGGGGGCGGGCTGCCGTCAGACGGCGATGCCGGTGAGGACCAGCACGCGCTCCTCGGTGAGGTCCTCCATCGCCGCGTGCACGCCCTCGCGTCCGGTGCCGGAGTCCTTCACGCCGCCGTAGGGCATCTGGTCGGCCCGGAAGCTGGGGACGTCGCCGATCACCACTCCCCCGACGTCGAGCACCTGCGCGGCGCGGAAGGCCACCTGCAGGTCCCGGGTGAACACCCCGGCCTGCAGCCCGAAGCGGCTGTCGTTGACCCGCGCGAACGCCTCGTCGAGGGAGTCCACGGCGTCGAGGATGACGACCGGGCCGAACACCTCCTCGCGGGACACCTTGGCGTCGGCCGGGACGCCGGTGAGCACCGTGGGGGCGTACGCCGCGCCCTCCCGGGTGCCGCCGGTGAGCAGCGTCGCACCGGCGGCGACCGCCTCGTCGACCCAGCTCTCCACCCGGCGGGCGGCCGGCTCGTCGATCAGCGGGCCGACGTCGGTCGCGTCGTCGGTCGGGTCGCCGGTCACCAGCTTCTGCACCGCCTCGACCACGCGCTCGGTCAGCGCGCCGGCGACGTCGCGGTGGGCGAACGCCCGCTGCACCGAGATGCACGACTGCCCGGCCTGGTACATGGCGAAGGTCGCGATCCGGGAGGCCGCCCACGCCAGGGACTCCTCGTCGCCCTGGTCCGGGCCGACGACGACCGCCGCGTTGCCGCCCAGCTCCAGGGTCACGTGCTTGCGTGGCGCGGACTCGCGGATCGACCAGCCGACCGGGACCGAGCCGGTGAAGGAGACGACGGGCAGGCGCGGGTCGCGGACCAGTCCAGCGGCGACGTCGTTGGTCACCGGCAGGACCGACCACGACCCGGCCGGCAGGTCGGTCTCGGCCAGGAGCTCGCCGAGCAGCAGCGCGGTCAGCGGGGTCGCCGGGGCCGGCTTGAGCACGATGGGGGCGCCGACCGCGATCGCCGGGGCCACCTTGTGGGCGACCAGGTTGAGCGGGAAGTTGAACGGCGCGATGCCGAGCACCGGGCCGCGCGGCACGCGGCGCACCAGGGCCATCCGGCCGGTCGCGGCCGGGTCGGTGTCCAGCCGCTGCAGCGTGCCCGACCACCGGCGGGCCTCCTCGGCACCCCAGCGGAAGGTCGAGACCGCGCGGGCGACCTCCAGCCGCGCCCACTTCAGCGGCTTGCCCGACTCCGCGGTGATGAGAGCGGCGACCTCCTCGCTGCGCTCGGCCAGCCGCCGCGACACGGAGTCCAGCGCCGCGGCGCGGACGTGCGCCGGGGTCGCCGCGCAGTCCGCCCGGGCCTCGTGCGCCGCGGCGACCGCGGCCTCGACGTCCTCCGGGCCGGCGAGGGTCGTCCGGCCGGCCGGGGTGCCGTCGTGCGGCGACGTGACCTCGAGGACCTCGGTGCCGGTGGCGGGGCGGCCGGCGACCCAGTACGGGGTGGTGGTCATGCGTCCTCCTCGGGACGGGTGCGGGGACTCCGGCCGAATCTGCGGGACGCCGCCCACCCGGGACCAGAGCCGGTTCGTCCACCTCGGCCGCCGCGGCGCGCCGGACCGGCAGGAGCGCGCGGTCGGTCGTACGACGGAAGTCGGGGCCCGGCGAGCGGCCGTGCGGAGCCGGTCGTCGCCACGCTGAGCCGGGTGCGACCCGATGACGGAAGCGACCTGGTGACGTGGTCGAACTGCCCGCGGTGCGGCGGGGAGGCGGCCGTCGGCTGGCGGTGGGTCGGCGAGGAGGACGGCCCCGCGCGGGCGGTCGAGTACGACTGCCGGGGCGGCTGCCGGCTGAGCGCCGACGAGCTCGTCGACGTGGTCCGGGACGCCGCCCCGTCCGGCGACCGGATCAGCCGGCGTGCGACGAGCGCTTCCGGGCCGACGGCACCATCACCCACGCCGTGACCGCCGCGACCGCCAGCAGCGCCGCGGCCGCGACCGCGCTGACCTGCATGGCCCAGGTGAACGCCTCGCGGGCGGCCTCGAGCGCGGCGGTCGCACCGCCGTCCGGGCCCAGGACCTGGTCGGCCCGGGCCAAGGACTCCCGGACCGCTCCCCCGCCGAGACCGGCCACGTCCTCCGGCAGCGCGCTGCGGTAGAGCAGCGTCTGCAGCGAGCCGAGCAGCGCCACCCCCAGCGCGGCGCCGAGCTCGTAGGACGTCTCCGACAGCGCGGAGGCGGTGCCCGCCCGGCGCGGATCGACCGCGCCCACGGCCGCGTCGGTGCTCAGCGTGAACGCCACCCCGAAGCCGCACCCGAGGACGACGAGGGCGAGGGCCAGCCAGGCGTACCCGGACAGGGCCTCGGCCCCGGCCAGGCCGAGCATCCCGGCGGCGGTGACGGCGAGCCCGAGACCGATCGCCCGGCCCGTCCCCACACGCGCGACCAGCGGCCCCACCAGCGCGACGACGCCGAGCGAGGCCAGCATCAGGGGGAGCTCCCGCAGCCCCGCCGCCAGCGGGGTGTGCCCCCGCACCAGCTGGAGGTACTGGGAGAAGAAGAACAGCAGACCGGTCAGCGCGAGCAGGGCGATCAGCTGGCTGGCGAGGGCGCCGGAGAAGGCCCGGTTGCCGAACAGCCGGACGTCGACCAGCGGGTGGGTGGTCCGCCGCTGCCGGCGGACGAACACGACGGCGGCGACGACACCGGCCACCGCGGCCGCCACCGCCGCCGGGGTCGGCCCGTGGCCGACGACCTCCTTGACCGCGTACACGACCCCGAGGATGGCGACGATCGACTGGAGCGCCCCGAGGACGTCCAGCTGTCCCGACCGCGGGGCCCGGGACTCCGGCAGCAGGAACCAGCCGCCGACCAGGAGGACGGCCACCACCGGCAGGTTGACCAGGAAGACCGAGCCCCACCAGTGGCTCTGCAGCAGCACGCCGCCGACCAGCGGGCCGAGCACCGCCCCACCGGACGCGCCCGCGCTCCACAGCGCGATGGCGCGGGTCCGCTGCCGCGGGTCGGGGAACAGGTTGCGGATCAGCGACAGCGTCGAGGGCATGAGGGTCGCCCCCGCGACACCCTGGGCGGCGCGGGCCGCGACCAGGGTCGCGGGGTCGGGAGCGAAGGCCGCGACGGCGGAGGCCAGCCCGAACGCGGCGGTGCCGGTCAGCAGCACGCGCTTGCGGCCGAAGCGGTCGGCCAGGCCGCCCATGAGCACGAGCAGACCGGCCAGCGCGAAGCCGTAGACGTCGCCGATCCACAGCAGCTCCCCGGCGGTCGGCCGCAGGTCGGCGGTGAGCGCCGGGACGGCGAGCGCCAGCACGGTGCTGTCCACCGACAGCAGCACCACGGCCAGGACCAGCACGGCCAGCGCCGCCCACTCCCGTGGCCCGGCGCGACGGGTGTCCTCCCGGAGGGGTGCGTCGACGTCCATCGAGGTGCTCATGGGGACGTAGCCTACCGTCCAGACGGTCGGTTGGCGCGCGCCTAGGCTGCCGGAGCCGGGGAAGGGAGGGCGCAGTGGCCGGTCAGGTGCGGGACGCGGCGCGGACGCGCCGGGCCCTCCTCGACGCGGCCGCGCGGTCGGTGCTGGTCCACGGGCCCGGCGTCAGCCTCGACGTCGTCGCCCGCGAGGCCGGTGTGTCCAAGGGCGGCCTGCTGCACCACTTCCGCACCAAGGACGAGTTGCTGGCCGCCCTGGTCGACGACCTGTTCGAGCAGTTCGACCGGGCGGTGCGGGAGCGCGTCGACCCCGACGACGCCGCGCCCGGGCGGCTGCTGCGCGCGTACGTCCGCGCCACCTTCGACGAGCTCGCGCACGGCCAGGACGCCGTCGAGCAGACCACCCTCATGGCCACACTCAGCGCCTTCCCCGAGCTGACCCGCCGGTCGCAGGAGCGCTACCGGCGCTGGAACGAGACCCTCGCCGAGGACGGGGCCGACCCGCAGCGGGTGGTCGTGGTGCTCCGTGCCTGCGACGGGGTGTCCATCGCCCCGCTCTTCGAGGGGCCGCTCGGCGCCGACGAGCTCGCCGCCACCCGGGACCTCCTGCTCCGGCTCACCCGCGACCCGGGTCCGCTGGTGGACCCCGGCTGAGCCGACGGCGGGTCACGCGTCGACGGCCGCGCCCCGGTGCACGACGGCGCCGTCGACGACGGTCACCGCGATCGGCGCGTCGGCCAGCTCGTCGGGGTCGGCGCGCAGTGGGTCGACGGCGAAGGCGGTGAGGTCGGCCCGCATGCCGACGGCGATCCGGCCCGCCGCGGCGGACTCCCCCGCCGCGTCGGCGGCCTGGCTCGTGTAGCCCTGCAGGGCCATCAGCGGGGTCAGCCCCTGGTGCGGCTGGACGGGCGGGACGTCGGGCTCCCCCGCCGGGCGGCGCAGCTGCGCGTCGGCCAGCACCCGCCGAGGGTCGAACGGCGCGACCGGCCAGTCGGAGCCGAGGACCAGCGGGACCCCGGCGTTCCGCAGGTCGCGGCAGCGCCAGGCGCGGTCGGCCCGCTCGCTCCCCAGCCGGGCCGACCAGTTGTCCGTGTGGTCGGCCCGGGTGAAGTGGGTGCAGTGGGTCGGCTGCATGCTGGCCACGACGCCCTGCCGCACGAACCGGCCGATGAGCGGGCCCGGCAGCGTCTCGATGTGCTCGACGCGGTGCGGCCCGGACGGCGACGCGCCGAGCCCGTCGAGCGCGTCCAGCACGTGCCGCACCGCGGCGTCGCCGATGGCGTGCGTCGCCGTCGGGACGCCCGCAGCGGCCAGCGCGCGGACGGCGGCGGTGTAGTCGGCCGGGTCGGGCCAGAAGCTGTCGGTCGACTCCCCCAGCGCGTCCGGCTGCTCCAGCCACGCCGTCCCGTTGTCGATCGTGCCGTCGACCATGAACTTGACCCCGCCGATCGACCAGCGCCGCCCGCCCTGCCCCTGCAGGTCGACCAGCTCGGCCAGCCCGTCGGCGTCCACGCCCGGCAGGCACCACGGGGCGAACCGCAGCCGCAGCGGCAGGTCGCCGGCGTCCTCGGCTGCGGTGACGACCGCCCGGCTGTCGCCGAGCAGGTCCATCACGTGGCCGCCGGTCAGCCCGGTCGCGGCCATGTCGGCGAGCAGCGCGCGCAGCTGGGCCGCGCGGACCGGGACGGGGTCCAGCGGGACGTGCGCGAGCACCAGGTCCATGGCCGCGCTCTCCAGGAGCAGGCCGGTCGGCCGCCCGTCGTCGCCGCAGACCACGCTCGAGCGCTGGGCGAACTGCCGGGGCCCGTCGACCCCGGCGATGCGCAGGGCCCGGTCGGTGGCCAGGGCCGAGTGCGCGTCGAACAGCCGGACGAACGCCGGGCGCCCGCCCACCGCCGCCTCGACCGGTGCGCTGGTGACCGGGCGGCCCGCGAAGAGGTTGGGGTCCAGCCCCCAGGCCTGCACCCACTCGTCGGGGCCGCGCGCCTCGGCCGCGGCGGCCAGCAGCCCGGAGACCTCGTCGAGCGACCGGGCCGACGACAGGTCGACGTCCGCGGTCATCTGCAGGCCCATCACCGGGTGCAGGTGCCCGTCGGTCAGGCCGGGGGTCAGGACGGCGTCGCGCAGGTCCACGACCTCGGTGCGGGGACCGCGCCAGTCGGGCACGTCGGCGCGGGTGCCGGTGGCGACGACGACGCCCCCGGCGACGGCGACGGCCTGCACGGGACGGGCGCCCTCGGTCAGGGTGAGCACCGTGTCGGCGCACACGACCAGGTCCGCGGCGGTCACGCCGCACCCGCCGGGCTCACGGCGACACCGGCCGGCTCGACGCGTCCTGGCCCTCGCCGATCCGGGCGTAGGTGGCCGGACGGCGGCGCCGCAGCCACGTCGCCAGGCCGAACCCGACGACCAGCGTCAGGGGGACGATGCCGACGAGCACCGTGTTGACCGCCGGGGACGAGGCGGTGATCAGCTCGACGTTGTCGACGCTGACGTAGAGGGCGATCGCCAGCAGGACGCAGCTCACGACGCCGGCGGCGACCGTGACGCGGGTGCCGGCGGCGGGGTTGCGGCGCAGGAAGTAGACGACGGTGGCCAGGGCGGTCAGGAGCATCAGCACGAAGATGCCGGTCGCGCCCGGCGTGTTCACCCACAGCAGCAGCCGGGTGTAGGGGTCGGCGCCGGCCACCGCGAAGCCGAGGACGACCGCGGCGGCGAGCAGCGACTGCACCAGGCCGGCCCGGTAGGGCGAGCCGAACCGCGGGTGTGTCGTCCCGAACCAGCCGGGGAGGACACCGTCCTCGGCGAGGGCGAAGGCGTAGCGGTTGATCGCGTTGTGGAACGCCAGCTGCGAGGCGTACACGCTGCTGACGATCAGCAGGGACATCGCCGTCGCGGCCCACTGGCCGACGTACGTGGCGATGGCCGTGAAGAACATGCCGGCGAGGTCGCCGCCCGCCGCCTCCACCGCCCGGTCGCTGCCGAAGGCCTGCACGACCGCCCACACGATGAAGGCGTAGGTGACCGCCATGCCGACGACGGCGGCGTAGGTCGCCCGCGGGACGGTCCGCTCGGGGTCGCGCGCTTCGCGGCGGTACAGGGCGGTGGACTCGAAGCCGATGAACGCCGCGAAGGCGAAGGCCAGTGCCGCGCCCATGCCGGGCTGGAACGCCGCGGCCGGGGCGAACGAGGCGCCGTCGAGACCGGTGGCACCGTCCCGGAAGACCACGGCGAAGGCCAGCAGCAGCAGGATCCCGGTCTCCAGGACCAGCAGCACCCCGAGCACCTTCGCCCCGACGTCGATGCCGGCCCAGCCCACCAGGAAGACGAGGGCGATGGCCACGAGCGCGATGACCGGCCACGGCACGGTCACGCCGAAGAGGTCGGCCAGGGTGGCCTGCGTCTGCACGGCGAGCAGGCCGTAGACCCCGATCTGCAGCGCGTTGTACGACACCAGCGCCAGCAGCGCGGCCGCCAGGCCCCAGGGCCGGCCGAGCCCCTTGGCGATGTAGGCGTAGAAGGCCCCGGCGCTGCCCACGTACCGCGTCATCCGGGTGAAGGCGACCGCGAACACCGCGAGGGTCAGCCCGGCGAACAGGTAGGCCAGCGGGGCGCCGACGCCGCCGATGAGGATCGCCAGCGCTGCGATCCCGGCCAGGATCGTGAGCGGCGCGGCCGCGGCGACGACCATGAACACGATGCTCCCGGTACCGAGGACACCGGGCTTGAGGTGTCCCTGGCCGGGCGCGTCGCCGGCAGCGGCAGGGGGCTGGGGTGGGGTCACGGTGGGTCCTTCCACGGCTCTCCGGGGCGCCTTATCCGAACGGCGTTCGGTTAGTGTGGGTGTGCGACACCTCACGGTCAAGGCATCCGCGAGGATCCGTGTCGACGTGCCCGTGCCGACCTCAGGAGGAGACGTGGTCCAGCGCCGCCGGCGACTGCTCGACGTGGGGATGATCCTCGACGCCGCTCTCGCGCTGGTCGACGAGCACGGACGCCTGACGATGAGCGAGCTCGCCGGGCGGCTCGGCGCGAGCGCCTCGTCGATCTACCACCACGTCTCCGGCCGGCGGGAGATCATCGAACTGCTCCGCGAGCGCTTCGCGGCGCAGGTCGAACTGCCGCCGCTGGACGACACCGACTGGGCCGCGCAGGTCACCACGTGGATGCACTCCTACCGCCGGGGGCTGGCCGCGCACCCCAACCTGATCCCGCTGCTCATCGGCCAGACGATGACCGCGGGCGCCGCGCTGTCCGGCTACGACCGCGTCGCGACCCTGCTGGCCGCGGCGGGCTGCCCCGCCGAGGAGGTGATCCTGTGGGTCACGGTGCTCGACTCCTACGCCGTCGGCGCCGCGCTGGAGCTGGCCTCGCCGGCTGACGTCTGGCAGAGCGGTGGCGGCGCCACGCCCGCGCTGGACGTCGCGGTGCAGGCCGGACCCCGGGGCGGCACCCGCGCCGACGGGGCCTTCGAGCTCGGCCTGAGCGCCCTGCTGACCGGCATGCGGCAGCGGTTCGGGCACGCCGCCCGGACTCCGGAGGCGGCGGGTCAGTAGGGACCAATGGCCCTGTGGCCACCTTCGGGGAGGCGACGAGCATGCGCTCCACCGGGTGCGCCGCGCGCTCCGCGCCGGGCACCGGGGCGCGGGGAGGGGCCATGCGACTGCTGCGGGCCGTGGTCGTCGGTGCCTTCGTCGTGGCGTCCGTGCTGTTCTCGTCCGGAGCCGCCACGGCCGACAGCGGGACGGCCGGCCGACTGGACGACTGTGTCTGGATCTGGTGGATCCCCTTCCCGTGCCACCCGGAGTGACCGCGACGGCACCCCTGCGCCGGCCCGGAGCCGCGGCGTTCCCGCCGGACCCGGCATGCTGATCCGGTGACCCCGTCGCCGCCGAGCGCGACCGCGCTGGCGGCCGCCGGCGCGCTCGGGCCCTTCTTCCGCGTCGAACCGGGGGCGGGACCGGGCTGGACGACCTGGGCGCGGCTGTGCGACGACCCCGTCGTGCTGCGCGGCCGGCTGGCCGAGGTGCGGGCGGTGCTCGCCGCGGGTCCGGGACGACCGGACGTCGAGCCGGCCGTGGCCGCCTCCCTCACCCACCTCGGCCTCGTCGCGCGGCTGGTCGCCCCGGTGCTCGGCACGGCCCTGCTGACCGGGTCCCTGCCCGTGGCGCCGGCCGCGCACGTGCACCTCCGGCTGTCCGGCAGCAACCCGCTGCCGTTGGCCGTGTCGGCGACGGCGGCCGTCGACGCGGGGAGCGCCGAGGAGGTGGCCGGCTCGTTCGCCGGGCACTGGCTGGCCCCGGTGGTGGCGCCGCTGTCCGGTGCGGTGCGGGCCTGCCACCCGGTGTCCCCGCGGGTCCTCGCCGGCAACACGACCTCGGCCGTCGCCGGGGCGCTGCGGATGGCCGCCGAGGCCCGCCCGGACCTGGCCGGCCGGGCCGCGGCCGTGCTCGACGAACTGCTCCGGGCCGGGCCGCTGGCCGGCACCGGGCGGCGTCGGGACGACGGCTCGTTCGTCCGCCGCTCCTGCTGCCTGTTCTACCGGCTGCCCGGCGCCGGGACCTGCGGCGACTGCGTCCTCGAGCGGCCCCGGCCCTCACCCGGTCGCGGTTCCGAGTAACGTGCGCGGCGCCGCAGTGTCTGGGAAGCCGGTGGGAGTCCGGCACGGTCCTCGCCACTGTGACCGGGGAGCGGACCCCCACGGCACCACTGGCCACGCACGGCGGCCGGGAAGGTCGGGGCGAGCGTCGATCCGGGAGTCAGGAGACCGGCTGCGGCGCGCACCACGTCATTCCACGAGGCATGGAAGAAAGGCTCTGTCGCTCATGACCTCCGCTCCCCACGCGCACGCCCCCGCGACCCGCACCCGGGTCGCCGTCCCGACCTGGGCCTGGGCCCTCGCCCTCCTCGCGCTCTTCGGCCTCTACCTCGTCGCGCAGGACAACGGCGCGGTGCTGTCCTCCCTCGGCGAGACCGCGCACGAGTTCTTCCACGACGCCCGGCACTCGCTGGGCATGCCCTGTCACTGAGGGCGGCAGGTGATGGCCGAGGTCCTCGACCGTCCCCGGACCGAGCAGCCGCCCCGCTTCGGGCAGCTGTTCAGCCGCCTGGTGCTCGCCGGCCTGCTCGCCGGCGCGCTGGCCGGCGTCTTCTCCCTGCTGGTCACCGAGCGGGCCATCGCGCCCGCGCTGGCGCTCGAGGAGGCCCGCGCGGCCGCCGGGGGCGGGGGCCACGAGCACGGCGAGGAGCTGTTCAGCCGCGGTGAGCAGCTGGTCGGCGGGTTCCTGGGCACCGTGCTGGCGGGGATCGTCCTGGCCGTGGTGTTCGCCGCCGTCTACGGCGCCGTCCGCCACCGCCTGCCCGGGCGGACCGACTTCGCCCGGGTCACGCTGCTGGCCGCCATCGGCTTCGGCGTCCTGGCGCTGCTGCCGGCGCTGAAGATCCCGGCGAACCCGCCCGCCGTCGGTGACCCCGAGACCGTCGGCACGCGGACGGCGATCTACGGCGGCGTCCTGCTCTGCGGCGTCGTCGCCGTGATGCTGGTCTGTGCTCTGGTCAGCGCGCTGCGCAGCCGCGGCGCGGGGTACCCCGCCACGGTCACCGCCGCGGTGGTCGCCACCGCCGTGCTGCTCGCGCTGCTCGTGGTCCTGGTGCCGGGCAACCCCGACACCGTCGCCGCCGACGTCCCCGCCGCCGTGGTGTGGGACTACCGCCTGGCCTCCCTCGGCCAGCTCGCCGTCCTCTGGACGGCGCTGGGGCTGGCCGGCGGCTGGCTGCTCGACCGGCTCCCGGCGCGCCCGCGCTGAGCCGCCGCGGGCGCACCGCCCGCAGCGACCAGGACCCGTGCCACCACCGGCACGGGTCCTGGTCGCGTGTCGGGCTCCTGACCGGCGCCCGCTCCGGAGGCCCCCGCGACGTCCGCCTCGCCGGCCGGGTCCGCACCCCCACGGATTAGGGGTCCGCCGACCCCTCGGACACGTGTGCCCAGGTCAGGGGCACGACCCCGATGCTGGTCCCGAGACGGGCCGGGGGGTCCGGACGACGCCGGGGGCGATGAGAGTGGAACAGGACCACGGGAGTGCGGGCGCCTGCCCGTTCAGCGGCGCGAGGGCGACGGGCGGGATGGCCCGCCGGGGCTTCCTCGCCGGGGCGCTGGCCACGGCGATGGTGCCCGCCGTCGGCGGACTCGGAGGCACGGCGCGGGCGGCCGAGGACCCCGTCCCGACCACCGAGCCGACCGCGCCGCCGCCGACCCCCGACGCGCCCGCCGAGACGGGGGCGCACGCCGTCGGCGACCCGCGCGGCGCGGACGTCGCCGTCCGGGTGGACCGGAGGGTGCAGGCCCGCTTCGGCCTGATGTTCCCGGACCTGCCGGCCTTCGCGCCCAGCGACGGGCTGCTGCGGGGGCTGGCCACGAGCATGAACGACGGCCTGCTGCCGCTGTCCGACGTCCGCCTGAGCGACCCCGCCGCCGACAACCCGGGCATCCCGGCCGGCTACATCTACTTCGGCCAGTTCGTCGACCACGACATGACGCTGGACAAGACGCCGCTGAGCACGCGGCTGCAGGACCCGCTGGCCATGCGGAACTACGACACCCCGTGGTTCGACCTGGGCAGCGTCTACGGCAAGGGCATCAAGGGCAGCCCGGAGCTCTACGACCCCGACCGCTACGGCTACCTCAAGCTCTGGCACCACGACGACCTCGTCGACCTGCCCCGTGACGACGTCGGTGCGGCCTACCTCGGTGACCCGCGCAACGACGAGAACCTCATCGTCGCCCAGCTGCACACGGTGTTCATCCGGCTGCACAACAAGTTCATGGACCAGGGCATGACCTACGCCCAGGCCGTGCGGCAGACCCGCTGGCACTACCAGTGGCTGATCGTCAACGACTACCTGCCGCGCATCGTCGGCAAGTCCGTGGTCAGCAGCCTGATCAGGCGCGACGGGACGATCAAGTTCCTCGGGACCTTCTACAAGCCCGAGCACCCCGACAACCCGTACATGCCGATCGAGTACTCCGGTGCGGCCTACCGGTTCGGGCACAGCATGATCCGCGCCGAGTACGAGATGCAGGACGGCCACACCGTGCCGATCTTCGGCGCCGACGGCTTCGAGGACCTGCGCGGCAACCGGCCGATCCCGCACGACCTGTGGGCCGACTGGAACTACTTCTTCGACATCCCGGGCCTCGAGCCGCCGGACGACCGGAACTTCGCCCGGCTCATCAACACGCAGCTCTCGCTGCCGCTGTTCACCCTGCCGCCGACGGTCGTCGCCCGGACCGACAAGGCGATCATCGCCCTCGCCGAGCGCAACCTCCTGCGGGGCAAGCGGCTCGGCCTGCCCTGCGGCCAGGACGTCGCCACGGCCATGGGGATCACCCCTCTGACCAACCAGGAGCTGGGCCTCAAGCAGCCGGGCTGGGGTGGCAAGGCGCCGCTCTGGTACTACGTGCTCAAGGAGGCCGAGCTGCTCGGCAAGGGCCTCAGGCTCGGCCCGGTCGGCGGCCGGATCGTCGCCGAGGTCATCCTGGGCATCATGGCGCTGGACCCCGAGTCCTACTTCAACCTCAAGCCCGCGTTCCAGTGGCAGGAGAAGAAGACGGTCGGCGACGTCATCCTGCTCGCCGACGCCCTCGACCCGCGCTCGCGGATCGTGCTGCCCGACGACGAGGTCGAGGAGATCGGCGCGCAGCCCCTGGAGCCCGACGAGGAGATCAACCCCGAGGCGACCTCGCCGGTCGGCTCCCTGTCCCTGGCTGAGTGAGAGGACACCCCATGTCTCGTGCTGTCGTGACCGGCGGCGCCGGCTTCCTCGGGTCCCACCTGTGCGAAGCGCTGCTCGACCGTGACATCGAGGTGCTCTGCCTCGACAACTTCCTGACCGGGACGCCGGCGAACGTGGCGCACCTGCTGGAGCGGCCGGGCTTCCGGCTGGTCCGCGCCGACGTCACCGACTACGTGCACGTGCCGGGACCGGTGGACTACGTCCTCCACTTCGCCTCGCCGGCCTCGCCGATCGACTACGCCGAACTGCCCATCCACACGATGAAGGTCGGCTCGATCGGGACCCTGCACACCCTGGGTCTGGCCAAGGAGAAGGGGGCGCGGTACCTGCTCGCCTCGACGTCCGAGGCCTACGGGGACCCGCTGGTCCACCCGCAGCCGGAGACCTACTGGGGCAACGTGAACCCGGTGGGCCCCCGCGGCGTCTACGACGAGGCCAAGCGCTTCGCCGAGGCGATGACGTCGGCCTACCGGCGCACGCACGACGTCGACACCGCGATCGTGCGGATCTTCAACACCTACGGCCCGCGCATGCGGCCGCGGGACGGCCGGGCCATCCCGACGTTCATCCGGCAGGCCCTGTCCGGGGAGCCGCTGACCGTCGCCGGCGACGGCACCCAGACCCGCTCGGTCTGTTACGTCAGCGACCTCGTCGACGGGCTGCTCCGGGTCCTGACGTCGTCGGAGACGGGACCGATGAACATCGGCAACCCGCACGAGATCCCGGTGATCGACCTGGCCCGGCGGATCCGGGAGCTGACCGGGTCGGACTCACCGATCGAGTTCGTCCCCCGGCCGGAGGACGACCCCACGGTGCGCCAGCCGGACATCGGCCTCGCCCGCCGGGCACTGGGTTGGGAGCCGGACACGTCGCTGGACGACGGGCTCAAGCACACCATCGCGTGGTTCTCGCAGCACCCGGACGTGGGCGGCGCGGCCCGCTGAACCGGAGCCCCTCCCCCGGACCGCTCCGAGAGTCCGGGGGTGGGTGGCCCGGCCCCGTGCTCGGGGTCCGCGCTCAGCGGCGGCGCAGGGCCTGCGCCGCCGCGACGGCACCCCCGGCGAGGGCCAGGCCGGCGACGACGCCGACGAGCACACTCTGGGTCATCGTCCCGTTGGCCCGCTCCTCCGGGAGCTCGGCTGCGGTGCTGACGCGCGCGACGGCCTGCGGGTCCTCGAGCACACGGAGGTCGACCTCCAGCCCGGTGATCTGGCCGTTCAGCTGCCGGATCTGGGCCTCGAGCGGATCGAGCTCCCCGGCGAGGTTGCGCTGGATGGCCAGCCTCTGGTTGAGCAGGCGGGACAGCTCGATCGGGTCGGTCTCGGTGGCCACCGCCTCGTCGAGCGCGGCGACCGGAGCGAGGATCTCGATGCGCCGGGTGTTCAGCCCGTCCCGGTCACCGACCAGCAGGTCGCGCAGCCGTTGCGTTTGGCTGCGGTCGTCCTCGTGCCGGGCGGCCACGTAGGTCTCGGCCCACGTCTGCGCCGCGTCCCGCGCCGCCTCGGGATCGCCGGCATCGGCGGAGAAGACGAGAGCGCTCGACTCCGGCGACGCCCGCACCTCCACCTCGACGTCGTCACCGGCGGCCTCCTGCGCCCGGTCCTGGAAGGTGTCGCTCTCGGCGTACAGGAGCTCGGCCGCGGGCGTCCGGACCAGTGCGCCGCCGGAGGTGCGCGGGAACAGCTGCCGGCTGTCCTCGGTCCGGATGAGGACCGTGGCCTCGGAGCGGTAGACCGGGTCGATCACCGACACCGAGCCGACCGCCGCGCCGAGGACCAGCAGGAAGACCAGGAGCGCCAGCCACCAGTAGCGCCGCAGCGCGCCCAGGTACTCGGGCAGGCCCGGCCCCGAGTCGTACGGTGCGGCCTCCTGGCGGGGAGGGTGGGCACCGTCGGAGGGCGTGCGCGACGTCTCGTCGGCGGCAGTCTCGAGCACGGCGAGAAGGTACCTGGAGCGAGCAGATTTCCCGAGGATCTCCGAGCGTCACTCCCCCCAAGCGGTCAGTGACCGCCCCAGCATCTCGCCGAGGGCCGCGTTGGGCTCGGTGAACCGCTCGCGCAGGCGGGCGGCGGTCTGCGCGGCCATGGGCGGGAAGGACGCCGGCCCCTCGTTGAGCCGGTTGACCAGGTGGCGGGCGCGGTAGAGGGTGCGGCTCGGGACGCGCCCGGCGAGCCGGCGCAGGGGGCTGCCGGGCCGCTGCACCGCCAGGAAGGCCCGGGCGAACCGGGCCGAGCGGGGCGCCCGCGCCTCGTTGTGCCCCCGCGCCACGTCCGGCTCGTAGGGGGCCAGCCCGGCCAGCGCGAACAACTCGGCGCACACGTCCAGCGCACCGCGGCGCAGGTCGTCGGAGAGGTAGATGCGCAGTCGCTCCGGCGGCACGGTGTCGAGCACGGCCCGCACGTGCGGCGCGTAGACCCCGTTGCCGACGTACTGCATGTCCCGGGCCTGCGGCGGCGAGCTCTCCGCCCGGTCGGCCTCCCGGGCCAGGCCCTCCTCGAAGGTCCCCGCGTCCTCCCAGCCGCGCAGCCGGGCGTAGTGGAAGTGCGAGTACGCCCGCGGCACCGGGTTGCGGAGGACGACGGCCACGACCGCCTCGGTGGTGTCGACGACCCGGCGCACCGCGACGGGGTCGTACATCGCCATCGTGTGCTTGGCGACCAGCGGCGCCTCCCCCACGGACGGCGGGAAGTACTTCCCGACCGCGTGCTCCCAGCCGCGCGCGAACTCGTCGTCCCGGCCGAAGAAGGGCATCTCCCGGTGCACGTGGCTGCGGACGTCCGGGTGGTCTGCCAGGTACTGGAACAGGGCGGTGGACCCGCTCTTGGGGGCACCGATGATCATCAACCGGGGGCCTGGGCGCACCCGCGGGATCGTAGGCCGAACGCGGTCGGCGTCCGCCGCGCGGCGCGGCGGTCCCACCCGGAGGAGCGACGCCGTGTCGCCGAGGAGGCCCGGATCGGCCGTCTGCTGGGTTACCCTCGCCGCTCCGTGCCGCCGTCGGGGGACGGGGACGAGGACGGTCGGAGGGTGCGGTGGGTACCTCGCGTGACGTGGGGACGCGACGGTGATCGTGTCTCTGCTGGCCGTGGCCGCGTCCTTCGTCGTGTGGGCCCTGGTCTACCGCAGCCTCGTCCGCCATCCGCTCGACGCGATGGCCCTCACCCTCTACTACCTGGCGCTGCAACTGCTGTGGCGGCCGCTGGTGCTCGCGGCGGGGCTCGACACCCCCTTCCCCACCCTGCTGTTCGAGGAGCGGGACACCGGGGCGCTCCTGCTGCAGGGCCAGGCGGTCGTCGTCCTGTTCCTGCTCGCCCTGTGGGCCGGCGCCCGCCTGCTGTCCCCGCTGGTGCGGCCGGTGTCGGTGCTGTTCCCGCAGTCCCGCGGCCCGCTGTCGCCGCGGACGCTGGTCGTGCTCACCGTCGTCCTGACCGCCGCCGCCTTCGTCGCGACCGTCACCCTGTGGGTCCGCTACGGCGGGCCGGCCGGGCTGTTGCAGGCCTCGAAGGTCGACCGCGACCTCGCCGACAGCCGGGCGCTGCGGTCGATCCCCATGCTGGCCGCGCTGCTCGGCGTCGCCGCCTTCTTCTCCGTCCGCCGGGCGCCGCTCCAGCGCCTGACGGTCCTGGGGCTGATCGCGGTCGACGGCTACCTCAGCTGGACGTGGGGTGCCCGCGACGTGCCCGTGCTGTCCGTCGTGGCCCTGCTCGCCGGCTCGCTGGTGTTCGGCGCCGCCGGCCGCCGCGCAGCGCGCCGCCCCGACGGGCACTGGCTGCGCGACCCGCGCTGGCGCCGCCGCTTCCTCCTGGTCCCGGTGCTGGCCCTGCTGCTGGCCTTCTCGCTGCGGACCGCCCGTGACACCGTCCTCTGGGGCGATCTGGCGCCCTCGATCGAGGGGCAGAGCACCGTCCGGCAGGTGGCGGTCGCCACGAACAACACCTTCTACGACGCGCTGCTGCTCTACCTCGACGACTGGCCCGACCGGTTCGACTTCACCGGCGGCTCGGACTTCGTCGTCGGCTCGGTGGCCGCGGTGCCCTCGGTGCTGATCGGCGGGCAGGAACCGTTCTTCGCCCCCGCCGAGCAGCTCGCGCAGACCTACACGGACCGCAACAACGGGTACCCCGCGACCGCCGTCGGCGACTGGTACGTCAACCTCGGTCTCCCCGGCGTCGTCCTCGGCGGGCTGCTCAGCGGCCTGATCGCCCGCGCCGGTCAGTTCGCCTTCCGCCGGTTCCTGCACGACCCGCTGGTCTGGGGCTTCAGCCTGGTCTTCATGATCCGGGTCTTCCCGGGCGGCCTGTGGGCGACCTCGGCGCCGAAGTGGGTGGCGTTCGGGCTGCCGCTCATCGCCTTCACCGTGCTGGTCAACCTGTTCGTCCGGCGGGCGCGCGAGGACCGGGAGCCCGCTCCCCCACCCGCTCCCGCCCCGCGGCCCGCCGGCGGGGACGCCGCCGACGCGGAGCGGACGGCGTCCGCTCCGTGACGACCCCGCTCGCCCGGGACACGGGGGACGCGGGGCAGCGCCGCACCCTCCGCCGTGACACGGCCCTCGTCGCGGTCGGTCAGCTGGCCGCCGTCGCCAGCGCCTTCCTGGTCACCGTGGTCGGGGCGCGGGTGCTGCCGACCGACCAGTTCGGTGCCCTGTCGTGGGCGCTGAGCTGGCTCGCCTTCCTCGCGGTCCTCGCCCAGTTCGGGCTCACCCAGGTGGCGACCATCGCCTTCGCCCAGCAGCCCCGGCGGGCCCACCGGGCCCTGCTGCGGCAGCTGCTGCTGGCGCAGGCCGTCGGCGTCCTGGGAACGGCGGTGCTCTGGCAGTGGCTCGGTGGACCGGCCACCGCTGCGGCCGGCACCCCGCCGGAGGCCTACCGCCCGCTGGTGCTGCTCGTGACGCTGGGGCTGCCGGCCGCGGCCGTCGGGCCGGTGCTGGTGAACGCGCTGCGGGCGCGGGACCGGTTCGGACTCGCGCTGGTGTACGGCGAGCACGTCCGCCGGGTGGTCCTGGTCGGGGTCCTGCTGCTCGCGGCGTCCGGTGCGACGGCGGTGTCGGCGTCGGCCGCGCTGCGGTGGACCATCGCCGTGGAGGCCGTGGTCTACGCCGTCGGCGTGCTCGTGCTGGCCCGCGTCGTCTCCTCGGGCGGAGCGGGCGGGCACGCGGCCGACCTGCCGGAGCCGGGTGTGGCCGTCCCGCCGGCCGCGGCGTCGGCCGGTTCGTCGCCCGCCCGGCTCCTGCGCTCCGGCAGCACGTTCACCCTCGCCACGCTGGCCTCGGTGACCGTGCCCCAGGCCGGCGTCTGGCTGCTGGCGGTGGTCGCGCCGGTCGAGGAGGTCGCGGTCTTCTCCGTCGCGGTGCGGATCGCGGTGCTGGTCGCCGTCCCGACCGCGATCGGCATGCGCACCCTGGCCCCGCGCATCGCCGCCGCCTCCGGTGCCGGCCGGCTGACGGCGCTCGCGGAGCCGGTCCGGCGGTTCGCCGTCTGGTCGACCGCGGCGACGGCGCTGGCCGTGGTGGTGCTCGCCGCGGCGGGGCACGTGCTGCTGCCGGCGCTCTTCGGCGCGGGGTACGAGGCCGCCCTGGCGCCGGCGCTGGTGATGGGCGCCGGCGTCCTCGTCAACGCCTGGACGGGACCCTGTTCGGTGGTGCTCTCCCACGCCGGGCGGCAGCGCACCGTCGCGGTCAGCGCCCTGGTCGCCTCCTCGGCGTTCGCCGGGCTGGCGACCTGGTGGGGCGCGGTCTGGGGCGGCACCGGCGTCGCCGCGGCCGCGGCGGTGGCGATGAGCGTGCGCAACCTGCACCTGGCGTGGGCGGCCCACCGGACGCTCGGCATCCGTACGATCGCGCTCCCGGCGCGGAGAGGGAAGTGATGGTCGGACCGCAGTTCCTCATCATCGGTGCGGCACGGTCGGGGACGACCGCGCTGTACCAGTACCTGGCCGAGCACCCGGGGCTGTTCCTCACCGAGCCGAAGGAGCCGCACTACTTCGCGCTGGCCGGGACGACGCCGGCGTTCACCGGGCCCGGCGACCGGCAGACCATCAACCGGCTCGCGGTCACCGACCGGGAGGCCTACCTGCGGCTGTACCGGGACGCACGGCCGGACCAGGTCCGCGGCGAGGCGTCGGTGTCGACCATGTACTCCCCCGAGGCGATCACGCGCGTGCAGGAGATGGCGCCCGAGGCCCGGCTGGTCTGCCTGCTGCGCGACCCGGTCGACCGCGCCTTCTCCGCCTACGGCTTCATGCGCACCCGCGGCTGGGAACCGTGCGCGACCTTCGAGGAGGCGCTGGCGGACGAACCGCGCCGGATCGCCGCGGGCTGGCACCACATCTGGCACTACACGGCGATGAGCCGGTACGGCGAGCAGTTGCGGCACGTGCTGGAGGTCTTCCCGCGCGAGCAGGTGCTGGTGCTGCGGCACGAGGACATGACCGCCGACCCCGACGCCGTCCTCGCCCGGGTGTACGACCACGTCGGGGTGCCGCCGGTCCCCCGCACCGTCGCGCCCGACCCGCACCGCTCCGGCGAGCCGCGCAGCCGGTTCCTGGGCCGGGTGGTGAGCACCCACCACCCCCTGAAGAAGCTGGTCTCCCCGCTCGTCCCGGTGTCCCTGCGCCGTCGGCTGCGGCGGCAGATCGTCGCCCGCAACATCGTGCGGACCAGCTACCGGGCCGAGACGCGGCGCGCGCTGGTGGAGGCCTTCGCCCCCGACCTCGACGTGCTCGAGCGGGTCACCGGCCTCGACGTGGGCCCGTGGCGGGACCCCGAGCGACGCGCCAGCAGCCGCGCATGACCGCGCCCGACGGGCGCCTGGTCATGACCCTGCGGCGGCCCGACCGGACCGGCGCGCCCAAGATGGCGCTGGAGTTCGCGCGCGCGCTGCGTGCCGACGGCTTCGACGTGACCCTCGTGCACGGCCGCGTCCCCAGGAACGGGCCGAGCATCCTGCCCGACGTCGCGGAGCGCGGCATCCGGACCGTCCTGGAGCCCCGGCTGGAGCGGCCGTGGGACCCCCGCCTGGTCCGCGCCCTGGCCGAGCGGGTGCGCCGGGACGGCGGACGGTGCGTCATCGGGGTGAACCAGAGCGACCGCGTGCCGGCCCTGCTCGCCGCCGCCCGCGCCGGCGTGCCCGGGGTGCTCATGGTGCAGAACCAGCACCGCTTCTGGGGCCCCCGCCCGCTGGCCGCCCTGAAGCGGCGCAGCTACGGAGCCGTCGTCGCCCGCAGGACCACACTGGCCGTCTGCACCTCCACCGTCGTGCGCGAGGAGGTGACCGGCTTCGGCGTACCCACCGAACGCACCGTCGTGCTGCCCAACGGCATCTCGGTGACCCCTCCGATCGAGCTGACCGGGGCCGAGCGCGCGCGGCTGCGCGCGGAGATGGGCGCCGGAGAGGGCGACCTCCTGCTGCTCAACGTGGGCCGGCTGGACCCGCAGAAGGGGCAGGACCTGCTGCTGGCTGCGGTCGCCGGCCTGGACGCGCCGGTGCACGTCGCGCTCGTCGGCTCCGCAGGGGATCCCGCCGCCGCCCGGCGGACGGCGGACCACGCGGCGTCCCTGCACCGGCAGGTCGCCGACCTCGGCCTGGAGCGCCGGGTCACCTTCCTCGGCTGGCGGGACGACGTCCCCCGGCTGCTGGCCGCGGCCGACGGCTACGTCCACACCGCCCGCTGGGAGGGCCCCGCGCTGCCGCTCGCGGTGATGGAGGCCATGGCCGCCGGCCGCGCGACGGTCTTCACCGACTGCTCGGGCCGGCCGCCGGTGTTCGAGGAGCACCGGGACGGGCTGCTGGCCCGCACCGGGGACCCTGCGTCGATCCGGCAGCGGGTGGCCGAGCTGGCTGCCCTCCCCCCGGCCGATCGCGCGGCGATGGGTGCCGCCGGCGCTGCGCTCATCCGGCAGCACTACCGGGTCGAGGACCTCGGCCGCGCCTTCAGCCGGCTCGTCCGTGGCGTGCTCGACGCCGGGCGGCGGTCCCCGGAGCGGACCGCGTGACCGGCGGCTCCGGGCGCGTGCACATGACGCTCCGGCTCCCCGACCGCACCGGGGCGGCCAAGATGGCCCTGGGTTTCGCGCAGGCGCTGCAGGGTGCGGGCTTCGACGTGACGCTGGTCCACGGCACCCTCCCGGCCAGCGAGCCGTCGATCATCCCGGACTTCGCGGCGCTGGGCGTCGAGACCGTCCTGGAACCCCGGCTGGAGCGCCCGTGGGACCCCCTGCTCGTGCGCGCCCTGGCCGGCCGGGTCCGGCGGGACGGCGGTGCGTGCGTCATCGGGGTGAACCAGCGGGACCGCATGCTGGCGCTCCTCGCGGCGGCCCGTGCCGGGGTCCCGGGTGTGCTGGTGGTCGGCAACCAGCACCACTTCTGGGGCCCCCGGCCGGTCGCCGCGCTGAAGCGGCTGAGCTACACCCGCGTGGTCGCCCGGCACACCGCGCTGGCCGTCTGCACCTCGGCGGTCGTCCGGGACGAGCTCGTCGCCTTCGGGGTGCCCGCGGAGCGGGCCGTGGTGCTGGCCAACGGCATCGACGTCGCGCCGCCGGTGCGGCTGTCCCCCGGGCAGCGGGCGCGCCTCCGGGCCGAGATGGGCGCCGGGGACGACGACGTCGTCCTGGTCAACGTCGGTCGGCTCGACCCGCAGAAGGGTCAGGACGTGGTGATCGCCGCCCTCGGCGGGCAGGCGGCGGCCGCGCCGGTCCACCTCGCCCTCGTCGGCTCGTCCGGGGACCCGGCCGCCGGGCGGGACACGACCGCCTTCGCGGCCTCCCTCCGCCGGCAGGTCCGGGCCCTCGGCCTCGACGGCGTCGTCTCCTTCCTCGGCTGGCGCAGCGACGTGCCGCAGGTGCTCGCCGCGGCGGACGGCTACGTGCACTCCGCCCGGTGGGAGGGGCCCGCCCTCCCGCTCGCCGTCATGGAGGCGATGGCGGCCGGGCTGCCGACGGTCTTCACCGACTGTTCCGGTCCGCCCCCGGTCTTCGAGGAGGGACGCCACGGGCTCATGGCCCGCAGCGGGGACCCGGCGTCCCTCGCCCGGCGCATCGGCGACCTCGTCGCACTGGGCGCGCAGGGCCGCGCCGCGATGGGCGCGGAGGCCGCCGCCCTGATCCGGACGCACTACCGGCTGGCCGACGTCGGCCGCACCTTCGTCGGACTCGTCCAGGACGTCGTCGCGGGCGCCGCCGGGGAGCGGCTCACCGACGACCGCGCGGGCGACGGCGACGGCGCCGTCTCCCGCTGAGCAGCCGCTCGTAGAGCTCGACGTGCGCCTGCGCCATCCGCTCGGGCGTGAAGTGCTCGACGAACCGGCACCGTCCCGCCTCGCCCAGGCGGGCCGCGAGCTCCGGGTCGGTCAGCACGCGGACCAGGTCGCGGGCCAGCGCGTCGACGTCCCCGGCGGGCGACAGGAGCCCGGTCTCGCCGTGGACGACGACCTCCGGGATCCCCTCGACGGCGAAGCCGACCACCGGCTTCGCCGCGGCCATCGCCTCCAGGTTGACGATGCCGAACGCCTCCCAGCGCGACGGCAGGGCGAGGACCTCCACGGCGCGCATCACGTCGGCCAGGTCGTGCCGCCACCCGGTGAAGTGCACCCGGCCGGCCACGCCGAGCTCGGCAGCCAGCGCCTCGGCCTCCGCCCGCCGGGTGCCGTCACCGACGACGAGCACGTGCGCCCGCGGCACCTGGGCGACCACGGTCGGGACCGCGCGGACCAGGAGGTCGACGCCCTTCTGGTCCTCGAGCCGGCCGACCAGCGCGATCAGCAGCGCGTCGGCCGGCAGACCGAGCTCCGCGCGCAGGCGGGCGCGGTCGGCGCCCGTGGCGTCGCCGATGGTCATGCGGCTCGAGTACGGGATGACCGTGACGTCCCCGGCCCGGAACAGCCGGGCGCGGACGCCGACGTCGCGGATGAACCGCGAGCCGGCGACGTAGTGCGTGGTGAGCAGCCCGAGCGCCCGCTCGACCAGCCGGTACAGCGAGCGCTTCGGCTGCGGCACGCCGGCGTGCCCGGCGTAGGCGTGGAGCATGTGCAGGCGGACCGGCGTCCCGGCCGACCACGCCGCCACGCGCCCCATGGCACCGGCCACCGAGGTGTGGGTGTGGACGACGTCGTAGCGGTGCCGGCGGATGTGCGCCCGCACCCGCAGGAACTGGCGGGCCAGCTCGAGCGGCCCGTCCGGTGTCGCCTGCTTGAAGTGGCCGGTCCCGTGCGAGGGGGCGTAGTCGAGCACGGGCAGCCCGCTCGCCCGGATGGCGTCGTCCAACGGGCCGCCGCCGGAGAGCGCGATCGTGGTCTCGAACCGGTCCGGCGGCAGCAGGCTCGCCAGCTGCAGCAGGTGCTCGGCCGAGCCGCCGACGGTGATGCCGGTAAGCTGCAGCACCCTGATCCGCTCGCTCACGGCCGCCCCTCCGCGCTCACGGCGGTCGGCCACATCGTCAGCCGGCGGCCCAGCAGGTCCTGCAGGTCCCGGACGTCGTCGGCGAGGAGCTCGGCCAGCCGGGCGCGGGTCCCCGCAGCGACCGTCGTCCGGTCCAGGTTGGCCGTGCGGATCCGCTCCCGCTGCCGCTGCGGCACCGCCGCGGTGACCAGCCGGCGCAGGGCCGGGGAGCGGCGGAGGGTGTTCATCGCGGAGGTCACCGCGCGGCTGCGCGGCAGCCCCGAGGCGTTCACCTGCCGGGAGGGGTCGATGTCGACGTCCGGGTCGACGTCGAGGAACTCGAGGACCCGCCGCAGCTGACCGGTCGGGTCCGCCGCGAACTCCTCCTGGACGACGACCAGCAGCCGGTCCCCGAAGGCGGTCACGAACGGCGCGAGCTGCTCGGCGTAGCGGCTGAGCCGGGCCAGCTGCCACATGTGGCTCCACCCGGCGCGGGTGCGTTCCCCCTCCGCGGCCAGGCACTCCTCGAAGGAGCCGGCGTCGAGGCCCCGCGACCGCAGGTACAGCCAGCTGGAGAACGCCCGGTCGACCGGGTCCCGCAGCATGACCACCAGCCGGCACCCCGGTGCGCAGAGGCGCTCGATGGCCGGGATCGACGCGTCGGGGTGGGCCAGGGTGGTCACGGACCCCTCCCCGCGGCGCCGCTCGGCGCGGCCTCGGAACAGATCCCGCCACGCCTGCTCGTCGCGGACGGCGCCGCGGTTGACCAGGTCGTCGTCGCCCAGCCCGACGAACCGCGGCGCGCCCCCCGGGAAGGCCAGGAAGTGCGGCTCCTTGGGGGTGGAGACGAAGACCTCCGGGTGCTCGCCGAGGAACGAGGTGAGCGCGGTCGTCCCGCTGCGCGCGGCGCCGATGACCAGGAAGTCCGGAGCGTCGGTCACCGGCCGGATGCTACGGCGCTCCGTCGGCATCCCCTGCCGACGCCGCCGCACATGCCCCCGGATTGGGGTGGGGCGGGACCCACGGGCGGGAGTGCCTCCGCCCGGTGGTCGACCCGCACGCTGTGGCTCCTACGACGGAGGCGGGGGCGATGACCGAGGTGATCCAGCAGGAGGACCGGGACGGCCGGCTGCCCGTCGCGCGCACGCTCTCGCGCGCGGCCGCCCGCCAGGTCCCGTCACGGGGACCCCTCGTCGCACCGGACCTGCACCTGCCCGAGCGCGAGCCGCGCGCCCACCGTCCGCTGGTCCGAGCCGGGCTGCTCGCGCTGGACGTCCTCGCGCTGGCCTCGCCGATGGCCTGGCTGGGCGGTGCAGACGCCGCTGCGGCGGCGTTGGTCGCCGTCACCGTCCTGGTGCTGGCCGTCGCCGGCGCCTACCGCCCGCGGATCACCCTGAGCGCCCTGGACGAGGCGCCCCGGCACCTGCCGCGGCTGGGCCTGGCCCTGCTCCTGGTGGCCCCGTTCGCCTCGTTCGCCGGTGGGGACCTGTCCCTGGCCGTGCACGCGCTGTGGGGCGTGCCGTGCTTCGTGGCGGGCCGCAGCCTCGGCTACGCCGCCGTCCGCAGCGCCCGCCGGCACCGGGTCGTCGAGGAGGCCACGCTGGTCGTCGGTGGCGGCCGGCTGGGCATGGACCTGCTGGCCACGATGCAGGAGCGCCCCGAGCTCGGCATGCGCGCCGTCGGCTTCCTCACCAGCGGCGACCCGCTCGACGAGCGGGAGCCCCTGGGCCGCATGGAGGACCTCGACCTCGTCCTCGACACCTACGGCGTGCGCAAGGTCGTCGTCGCCTACGGCCCGACCCGCGAGGCCGAGCTGGTCGGCCTGGTGCGCAGCGCCGCGCTGCGCGACATCGAGGTCTACGTCGTCCCCCGGTTCTTCGACGTGGGCACCACCCCCAGCGGTCCGGACGTCGAGGACCTGTGGGGCATCCCGCTGCACCGGGTCCGCCGGGCCGCGCTGCGCCGGGGCGTCTGGCCGGTCAAGCGGCTGATCGACGTCGTGGTCTCCGGGGTGGCCCTGCTCGTGCTGTCCCCGGTCCTGCTCGCCGTCGCCGGTGCGGTGCGGCTGAGCAGCCCCGGCCCGATCCTGTTCCGGCAGCCGCGCACCGGGCACGACGGCGCGGAGATCTCGATCCTCAAGTTCCGCACGCTGCGGGTGCCCGCGCCCGAGGAGTCCCCCGACCGGCCGGCCGGCAGCGGCTCGACGCGGAGCACGATGCACGCCCGGCAGGTCGACGTCGAGCGCCGGCAGACCCGCATCGGCAACCTGCTGCGCCGGACCAGCCTGGACGAGCTGCCGCAGCTGTGGAACATCCTGCGCGGCGACATGTCCCTCGTCGGCCCGCGGCCGGAGGAGCGCGCCTACGCCGCCCAGTTCGCCGACTCGGTCTACGGCTACCGGGACCGCCACCGCCTGGCCGTCGGACTCACCGGCTGGGCCCAGGTCCACGGCCTGCGCGGCGACACGTCGATCGAGGAGCGCGCGCGCTTCGACAACTCCTACATCGAGCACTGGTCGCTGTGGCGCGACCTGGTGATCCTGATCCGGACCGCGGCGGCCGTGCAGAGGCAGGTCCTCAACACCGCCGTCCGGACGGCGACCAATCGCTGACCTCCAGACAAGTCCCCGCACCCGACGCACCCGTTCGAGGCGAGAACCCCATGGCGCACCGCACCCCGGACTCCCCCTCCCCTGACCAGACCGCGACGCAGCGGAGCGGGCCGCAGGTCAGCCGCCGGAGCCTGCTGCTCCTCGGCGCGACCGGCCTGGCCGCCATCCCCGTGCTCGGCTCGGGGCCGACGGCCGGCCCGGGGCCGAACACCGCCGCGCCCCTCTCGCCGGCGGGGAGGGACGGGGCGGTGCTCGACCTCCGGGACTTCGGCGCCCGGGGCGACGGCGTCAAGGACGACACGGCGGCGGTGCAGCGACTGCTCGACGCCTCGGCCCGGCGGGGCGCCGTCGCGCTGGTGCCCGCGGGGACCTACCGGTGCACGAGCAGCCTGCTGCTGCGGTCGGACGTCCAGCTCCAGCTCGACCGCCGGGCCCGCCTCGTCAAGGACTGGGCGGCGCCGCCGGGGATGGGCGAGGCCTTCCTGCGCAACGCCGACTTCGCGGTGAAGGCCAACCGGGTGCGGATCAGCGGCTCGGGCACCATCGGGGCGGCCGACCACAGCCGCACCGGCGTCGTCCTCGCCCTGTACGGGGACGACGTGGCGGTCCGTGGCATCACCATCGACACCTTCGCCGGCGGGCAGGCGGTCATGTTCGGCGGTGACCGCGGCCGCTTCCACGCCGTCACGGTGCGCAACAGCGCGGCGGAGTTCGGCACGGGTGGCATCCGGGTCATCGGCGGGCAGGACTTCCTCGGCACCGACTGCCACGTCGAGTCCGGCGACGACTGCCTGCAGTTCGTGCCGATCGGCAACCCGGACGCCGAGCCGACCCTCTACAACCAGAGCATCTCCGGGGGCCGCTACGTCGGGTGCACCGGCGCGAGCTCGGCCAGCCGGTTCATGGTCGCGGGCCTCGAGTTCACCGGCGGTGAACCGGGGACGACCGACATGGACGCCTCGGTCGTCGACTGCTCGTTCGTCGACTGCCACGGCTCGGGGGCCAACCGCGGCATCGTCATCAAGAACACCCACAGCTCGGGTGCCATCGAGCGGCTCGCGTTCACCGACTGCACCGTCGACATGTCCGGCGCCGAGGACGCGTCCACCCAGGAGATCCGCGTGCAGACCGACCCGGCGTCCCAGGGCGCGATCCGCGACGTGACCTTCCTCCGGACGAACGTCACGTCGGCCGTGAACAGCACGCTGCGGGTCGGGGGCCCGAACATCAGCGGCCTGACGTTCGACGACTGCACGTTCACCGCGCCGTCGGGCGCGGCCCCCACCGTGGCCGTCCTGGACGGCACCGACCAGGCGCGGTTCCGCGGGTGCACGTTCGTCGGCGCGCCCGGCAAGCGGCTGCTCGTGGCCGGGCCGGCGGCTCCGGTGACCTCGCTGTCCGTGGAGGACTGCCGGTTCACCGAGCTGGCCGGGCCCTGGGCCGTCGACGTCCTGGCTGCCGACGGGGCCCGGGTGACCGGCTCCACCTTCCAGGCGGCCGCGGGGGCCGTGACCGCTCGCGCGATCCGTGTGTCGCCGGAGGCCAGCGGGGTGGTCATCGAGGGCAACGACGTCACGGGCATCGGCAACGCGCAGCCGATCCTGGACCGCGGCGTCGGCACGGTGATGGCGGCCAACACCGGCGCCTGACCGGTCCTCACGCTGTGTGGTCCCGCGGGCGTCACCCGCGACGGATCGCGGGGCGCCGTCCTCGCCGTGCCCGCCGGCTGCCGGACGGGCCCGTTCCGCTGCATCCTCGTCCGCACCATGCACCGGGGCGGCGGGGGCGCTCCCCGAGTGGAACGGGCCTGCCCCATGGACGTTGCCGCCGGCGCTCCCTCCCGCCCCACCGCCCCTGGGGCCCCGGCGCGGCACGGCCGCCACTGGGCCGGCGACCTGCCGCTCCGCCGCCGCGACGTCCTCGCCGTCGGGGGCCTGGCCACCCTCCCGCTCCTCGCTCCGTGGGGCCTCCCCCGGGCGTCGGCGGCCACCATCAGCCTCAGGGACCACGGCGCCGTGGGGAACGGAGTGGCCGACGACACCGCCGCCGTGCAGCGGTTCATCGACGCCACGGCCCAGCAAGGGGCGATCGGGGTGGTGCCGGCCGGGACCTACCGCTGCACCCGCAGCCTGCTCCTGCCGGCCCGCGCGCAGCTGCAGCTGGCCAGTGGCGCGCGGCTGCTGAAGGACTGGGCGGCGGCCCCCGGCCTGGCCAACGCCTTCCTCCGCAACAGCGACTTCGCCGTCCGGTCCCACGGCGTCCGGATCACCGGCCCGGGGAGCATCGGGGCGAGGGACCACAGCCGCACCGGCGTGATCGTCGCCCTCTACGGCGACGACGTGCTGCTCAGTGACCTCACCATCGACACCTTCGCCGGCGGGCAGGCCGTCCTGTTCGCCGGCGACCGCGGCCGCATGGACCGGGTGCGGATCCGCAACAGCGCGGCGACGACCGGGACCGGCGGCATCCGCGTGATCGGCGGCGTGGACTTCCTCGCCACCGCGTGCGACGTCCGGTCCGGGGACGACTGCCTGCAGTTCGTGCCGATCGGCGACCCGCGCGCGCTGCTGTTCGACATGAGCATCAGCCGCGGCAGCTTCGTCGGCTGCACGGGCACGAGCTCGGTGAGCCGGTTCATGGTCGCCGGGCTCGAGTGGACCAGCGGGGAGGGCGGCATGACCGCCTCCGTCAGCGACTGCAGCTTCAGCAACTGCCGTGGGGCGGGCTCGAACCGGGGCATCGTCGTGAAGAACACGCACAGCACCGGGGCGATCGAGCGGCTGCGGTTCACCGACTGCGCCGTCGACATGGCGCGCGCGGTGAACGCGGAGACCCAGGAGATCCGCATCCAGACCGACCCGACCTCCCGCGGGTCCATCCGCGACGTCACCTTCACCCGCACCAACATCACCCGGCCGGTCAACGGCGTCCTGCGGATCGGCGGACCCGACATCAGCGGGATCACGTTCGACGGCTGCACGTTCCCCGCCCCCTCGGGCACGGCGAACGCCGTCGCGGTCGTCGACCAGGCCGACCGGGTGCGGATCGTGCGGTCGACGTTCGCGGGCGCACCGGGCAAGCGGCTGCTCGTGGCCGGGCCCATCGCCCCGGTGACGGCGTTCTCCGTGGAGGACTGCCGCTTCGCCGCCATCGGGAACGGGTTCTGGGGGGTGGACCTCGTCGCCGCCGCCGGAGCCCGCATCGCCGGCTCCGTGTTCGGCCAGGCCCCCGGCGCGACGACCGCCCGTGCGGTCCGCGTCTCCTCGGCCTGCCGCGGCGTCGTCATCGAGGGCAACGACCTCACCGGGCTGACCGCCACCACGAAGATCACGAACAACGCGGCGGACACGATCATCCGGGACAACCGCGGCGGCTGACCGCCCGTCCACGGCTCGGTCCTCCGCGGCCGCTCGAGGGGCCCGCACGACCCGTCCGCGAGGTGCTCGGCCGCATCCCGTCACCGCGTGCAACTGTGCCCTGACCTGCAGCGATCACGGCGAGTGACGCTCCCCCAGTTGAGGGTCCCCCGCTCCCCCCTCGCTGCGGCTGTGCCGTCCGAGGCCCGACCGGGAGTCTCATCCCCAACATCCCGGGGAACAGGTCGAGGAGCCTCTCTGATGGAAACGCCCAGCGTCAGTCGACGCGACGTCCTCAAGCTGTCGGCGGCCGGCACGGCAGCAGTCGCCCTCCCGCTGCAGGGGGTCCTGTCGGCGGCGACGGCGTCCGCGCTGCCCACGAGCAAGATGCCCAAGCCGTACACGGCGGCCTTCAAGGCCCCGCCGGTGCTGGAGCCGGTCGTGACCGACGACGTCCGGAGCAACGTCTACGGGCACGTGCCCGACGACTACGTCCCCCCGGCCGGCGGTGGCCACCAGCCCGGGGAGCCGATCCTCGGCAGCGAGTACCTGGGCACCGACTACTACCGGATCACCCAGACCAACGTCGCGGTCCAGCTCATCCCTGGCACGTGGACCAAGATGTGGGGCTACAACCGGTCCGTCCCGGGGCCGACCATCCGGTCCTACTTGCAGCCCGACCCCGACAACCCCGGCAAGAAGATCAGCCGGCGCACCGTCATGCAGGTGCTCAACGAGCTGCCCAAGCGCCACCCCACGCTCGGCTACGTCCCCTGGACCTCGACCCACCTGCACGGGTCGCCGTCCAAGCCGCAGTTCGACGGCTACGCCGGCGACCTGACCAACCCGGGCGAGTGGAAGAACTACCAGTACCCGAACAACTGCACCCCGCGGACCCTCTGGTACCACGACCACGGCGTCCACCACACCGCGCAGAACGTCTACATGGGCCTGGCCGCCCAGTACCACCTCGTGGACGAGGAGCTCGAGATCGGCCTCGAGATCCCGCGGTGGGACCGGCAGAAGGCCGCCGAGGGCAAGCCGCAGTACGAGTTCCCGCTCATCCTCAGCGACGTCATGTTCACGGCGGACGGCCAGCTGCAGTGGGACGACGACGGCGAGTCCGGGCTCTACGGCGACGTGGTCCTGGTCAACGGGGTGCCGTGGCCGAACATGAAGGTCGAGCCGCGCAAGTACCGCTTCCGGGTGCTCAACGGCTCACTGGCCCGCGGCTACCGGCTCCGGCTGAGCAACAACATGCCGTTCAAGGTGATCGCCACCGACGGCGGCTTCATGCAGGCCGCCCAGCAGGTGACCACCTTCACGATCGGCATGGCCGAGCGCTACGAGATCATTATCGACTTCAAGGACCTCAAGGGCACCAAGGTCCAGCTGGTCAACGACGGCGTCCCGAACGCCCGCGACTTCGACCACACCGGCAAGGTGATGCAGTTCGAGGTGGGCAAGGGCGTCACCAGCTTCGACGGTAACCAGTGGCCGAACACCCTGGGCGCTGCCCATCCGGTGATGACGCTCAAGGCCGCCGACCGGGCCGCCGTCCGGAACATGCGCCTGCACCGCAGCAACGGCCTGTGGAAGATCAACGACACGACGTGGGACGACGTCGTCCGGTCCAACTACGAGAACGTCTTCGCCACCGTGGCCCGCGACTCCATCGAGATCTGGGACGTGGAGAACTCGTCCGGTGGCTGGTTCCACCCGCTGCACGTGCACCTGGTCGACTTCCGGGTGCTCAGTCGCACCGTGAGCGGGGTCACCCAGCCGCCCCGGCCGGAGGAGCGCGGTCCCAAGGACGTCGTCTACGTCGGCGAGAACGAGACCGTCCGCCTCATCATGCGGTTCGAGCACGAGGACGGGCGCTACATGATCCACTGCCACAACCTGTCGCACGAGGACCACGACATGATGTTCCAGTACCAGGTGGGACACCACGACATCGACTGCGACTCGATCAACAGCGACCCGCCGAAGCCGCTGCCGGCTCCGGACCTGGTGCCCCAGCAGCCGCCGGTTGCCGAGACGCCGGCGCCCGAGGCGTCGGCGCCCGAGGCGTCGGCGCCCGAGGCCCCGGAGGCCGAGACGGGCACGGACAGCTCGACCTCCGGCACGGACACCTCGACGTCCGGCACGGGGACCCCGGCGCCGAGCACGGACACCACCACGACGACGACCGCGCCGGCCGACCAGTCGGCTCCGGCGCCGGCGTCCGACGCACCGGCGGGCACCTCCGCCGGAGCCTGATCCACCCGCCTGGGCCCCGGAACGGCCACCGGCCGCTCCGGGGCACAGGCGTGCCCTGCCGCAGGTGGTGCCGGGGGTCCCGGTCCGGCCGTCGGTGCAGGTGGTCCCCCGGGTTGGGGGTGGATCCGCCCCCACGGAGCGGCTGTCTGCCCGCGCGCACAGTGACCAAGGTCCTTCGAAGACGAGCCGTTTCACATGGGGAGGAACGAGATGAGAAGCCCGCAACAGGAACCCGGCGGCCGGCGACGGCGCCTCCGGGGCTGGGCCCGCCGACTGGTGGTGCCCGCCGCCGCGCTGGCCGTGCTCCCGCTGGCACTGGCGCCCACGTCGCAGGCGGCGACGGTGATCACCGTGCCGAACCCGGGCGGACTGACCCAGGCCGGGCCGGTGAACCCCGCGAACGGGTTCCCGGCCTGGTACGAGGACAACGCCGGCCGGCGGCTGGAGGCCTGCTTCGACCACCAGGACCCGCTGTGCAACATCCCGGTGGCCGAGGTGCCCAACGCGTCCGCGCCGGTCTCCTTCCCGGACAACTGGCCGGCCGAGTTCTTCTACCAGCTCGTCGAGGCCGATCTGCCCCTGCGCGGCGGCGGCACGGCCACGCTCGTCCTCGGCCTGGAGGGCGCGTGGCTCAACGAGGTGGTCAACCCCGGCGACCAGACCGTCTTCGCCCGCGTCCGGATCGACGTCGAGGAGGCCGTGGCCAACACGACCTACCGTTTCCGGCACCCGTTCGGTGAGCTGACCGTGGACACCGACGAGGACGGCGAGGGCCGGTTCGTCCAGGACGTCTCCCCGGCGCTGAACAACTTCGACACCGCGCTCGCCGGGAACTTCGGGCCGTTCCTGCGCTGGCGGCCGGGTGTGCTGCCCAACCCGCCGGCCGGCTACGTGGGTGACCCGAACGTCCTGCACCAGGTCACCGGCAGCCCGATCGGCTTCAACCGGTTCACCGCCTGGCAGGGCCCGCTGCAGGAGGGCACCACCGACCTGTTCAGCATCTCCGGCAAGATCGCGACCAACACCGGGCTGACCGTCGACCGGGCCAGCGTCAACGGCGAGTTCCTCGACGTCTTCGCCACCAGCAAGGGCACCACGCTGGAGGTCTCGGGGCAGGACGGGCGGTTCGCCACCACGCCGATGGTGAAGGACCCCGGCAGCGACCGGTTCTACGCGCGAATCGCGCTGCAGGCCGGCGCGGCGCTGCCCACGGAGGTCGTCGTGCGCAACACCGGTGACAACCCGGTGAGCACGAAGACGTACAAGATCAGCGGTGTCACGGTGAACCAGGCCGGCTACGACGGCACGAACCTGACCGTGGCGGCCACGGCCATCGCCCCGGCCACCTACCCGCTCGAGGTCGTGGGCGTGAAGGACGCCGCCGGCGCCGCGGTCAGGCTGACCTCGGCCGCTCCGGTCACCGTCCCCGTGCTCGCGCCGCCGGCGACGGTGACGGTCAAGGACGCCGCCGGCACCACGGCCAGTCTCCCGGTGACCATCCTCGGCGGCCAGGCCACCCCGAGCGGCCCGCCGACCGGCGGCGGCACGCAGCCCGACCCGGCCGCGCTGCCGGGCGCCCCGACGGGGGTGCAGGCCACGGCCGGGGACGCCCAGACGAGCGTCACCTGGGCCGCGCCGGCCAGCACCGGCACCTCGCCGCTGATCCGGTACGTCGTGACGGCGACCAGCCCGACCGGCGTCCTCTACCGCGCGAACGCCACGCCGGACACCCTCCAGGCGGTGGTCGAGGGCCTCGTCAACGGGGAGCGGTACGCGGTGCGGGTGCGGGCGGTGAACAGCTCCGGTGTGGGTCCGCCGTCCGCGCCGGTGAACGTCACCCCCGTGGCGCCATGAGCCCCACCGGGAGGCCGGGAGACCCCGGCCGGGAGTGAGACAGGCCGAGGGCCCGTCACCAGCCGGTGGCGGGCCCTCGGCCTGTCCGGGACGGGCAGGTCACAGCGGGGTGCCGGGGGTGCGTGAGCCGTCGAGCCGGGCCCGCCCCTCGGCGTGCAGGCCCTCCCCCGCTCGAAGCCCTCCCGGCCGACCGCGACGAACGCCTCGGCCGGGCCCGGGAACCACGTGGCGGTCATGTGGCCGTCGGGGTGCCGGACCGTGCTGGAGCGCGCCCGGTCACCGGCGTCGCGCCACACCGCCCGGCTCCCCACGACCTCCCGGACGGCGGCCTTCGCCTCGCTGCTGCCCCTGGGTGCCCTCCCCGTCCCGCCGGTTCTGCCCGCGGCGGATCATCGCACCCGGGCCCGCTCGCCTCCGCGCGACGGCCGGACCCGGCGACCGCGGCGGCGTTGGCCCCGACCACCACCGCGATGCCGAGCCACTCGTGCGCGGCCAGGAGCTGGCCGAGCAGCACCGTGCCGACCAGCGCGGCGAGCACCGGGTGGACGCTCATGAAGACGCCGAACGAGCGCTGGGGGACGACGCGCAGCGCGATCAGGTCGGCGGCGTACGGGACCACCGACGCCAGCACCCCGGCGGCCACCGCGTGGCCGAGCGCCGCCCCGTCCAGCCGCCCGGCCCGGAGGAGCAGGACGAGCACCGGCAGGTAGGCCAGCGCGCACAGGGCGGTGGCCACCGCGGGGGCCTGCAGGCCGGGCAGCCGGGCGCCGGCGACGCGGTTGAGCACGATGTACGCCGCCCAGCACGCGCCGCCGAGCACGCCGATCCCCAGGCCGACGAAGTCGCTGGACGGGCCGGGCAGGACCAGCAGGTACACCCCGGCGGCGGCGGCGACGGCGATGAGCAGGTCGCGCCGCGAGCGGGAGCCGGCGAGCGCCACCGCGAGCGGGCCGAGGAACTCGAGCGTCACCGCCAGGCCCAGGCCGATCCGGTCGATCGCCGTGTAGAGGGCCAGGTTCATGCAGCCGAAGACGACGGCCAGCAGCAGCACCGGCCACCACTGCGCCCGGGTCATCCGCCGCAGCGGCGGGCGGGCGACCGGCAGCAGCACGGCCGCCGCGACCACCTGGCGGACGGCCACGACCCCGGGCGGGCCGATCGCCGCGAACGCGTGTGCGCCGAGGGCGGCGCCGACCTGGTTGCTCAGGGCACTGCCCAGCATCGTCCCGACACCGCGCAGCACCGGTCGTCGGCGTCCGTCGGCGGCAGCCCGCCTGCCCGTTCCCGCAGTGGTCACTCGCCCGAGTGTGGACACGAACCGCTCATGAGGGAAATGTGCGCCCCGTTCCCGGCGATACGCTCACCGTATGGATCCGGAGGTCCGGCAGCTGCGGGCCCTCCTCGCCGTGGTGGACGCCGGCACGTTCACCGGGGCCGCCGACACCCTCGGCACCTCTCAGGCGTCGGTGTCCCGGACGATCGCCGCGCTGGAGCGCGCCCTGGGCACCCGGGTGCTGCAGCGGACCACGCGGGAGGTGTCGCTGACCCCGGCCGGCGCCCGGGTCGTCGGGCACGCCCGCCGCGTCCTGGAGGAGGTCGCCGCGATCCGGCGGGCCGCCGAGCAGGGTGGCGGGGACCTGCGCGTCGGGTACCACTGGTCGGCGCTCGGCCGCCACACCACCGCGGTGCAGCGCCGGTGGGCCCAGGACCGCCCGGGCGCCGCGCTGGTGTTCGTCCACGCCGACACCGCCACCGCCGGCCTGAGCGAGGGGGTCGCCGACGTGAGCGTCCTCCGCCGTCCGGTCAGCGACCCGCGGCTGCGGACCGCCCTGCTCGGCGTCGAGCGGCGCTACGCCGCCGTCGCCGCCGACGACCCGCTGGCCCGCCGCCGCAGCCTGAGCCTCGACGACTTCGCCGGCCGGACCGTCGCGGTCGACCCGCTGACCGGGACCACCACCGAGGAGCTGTGGTCGCCGCCGGCGGCGCCGGCCGCCACCCGGGTGGTGCGCGGGATCGAGGACTGGCTCACCGTCATCGCCGCGGGTCAGGCGGTGGGCATCTCCGCCGAGGCCACCGCGGCCCAGCACCCCCGGCCCGGCGTCGCGTACCGACTGGTCCGCGACGCCCCGCCGATCCCGGTGTGGCTCACCTGGTGGGCCGACAGCCCGCCGGCCGGCCTGGACGCGTTCGTGCACCTCGTCTGCGAGCAGTACGGACGGCGCGGCCCGGAGGCACGCGGCGGCGCCGGGTGACCGTCCGCGACGACCGGACCGCCCAGCCCGCCGGGGCCGACGGCCCGCGTCAGGGCACGCGTGCGAGCACCCGGTCGGCCGCCGGGACCCGGCCGCGCGGGCCGGCGTCGCCCAGCACCGCGGCGCGCCATCCCCGCAGCGAGCTGAGCACCGCCACCCCGTCCGCGCGCTCGAGGTCGGCCACGGTGAGCACCCGCTCCCGCAGCCGGCCCGCCTCGAGCAGCCGCGCGCGCTCGACGCCCGGCAGACACCCGGACTCCAGCGGCGGCGTCCACCACGACCCGTCGAGCGCCACCGCGAGGGAGGCCCGGGTGGCCTCGGTGAGCTCCCCGCTCGTGTTCACCATGACCACGTCGTCGACGTCCGGCCGCCGCTCCCGGCGCCGGTCATAGGGCTCCCGCAGGCTCGTCTTGTGGTGGAGCCAGGTCTCCCGAGGATCGACCGGCTCGTCGTCGACCGCGAGCAGCACCGGGCCGGCGGAGGTCGGTGGCAGCGCCGCGACGTCCACGGCGAGCGTCCCGTCGCGGCGGAGCCGCAGCCGGACGCGGGCCGCCGGCCCCCCCGCCAGCCGCTCGTCCAGCACGCGCCGCGCCGTTGACGGGTCGAACCGGAACCCCAGGTGCTCGGCGGAGGCTGCCATCCGCTGCAGGTGCCGGTCCCGGTTGCGCAGGCCGCGCCGCGGGTCGTGGCGCATCGTCTCCAGCAGCTCGAACTCGCGCGGCCGCGCGGCGAGGACGGCGGTCTTGGCGAGGACCTCCGCGTGTTCGGCGGACGCCTCCGACCCCCAGGTGATGCCGCTGCCGGTGCCGTAGACCGCCTCCCCGGAGTCCCTGTCCACCACCGCGGTCCGGATGGCCACGCTGAAGCGGGCCCGGACCGGCGCGTCCGGGGGGCCGACCAGGCCGATGGCCCCGCAGTAGACGCCCCGCGGGTCGGGTTCCACGGACCGGATGATCGCCATGGAGCTCACCTTGGGCGCCCCCGTGACCGAGCCGCAGGGGAACAGCGCCCGGAACAGCTCGACCAGACCGGTGCCCGGGCGCAGGCGCGCGGTGACGTCGGAGGTGAGCTGCAGGACGGTCTCGTAGCGCTCCACGGTGAACAGCGCGGGCACGTCGACGCTGCCGATCTCCGCGACCCGGCCGACGTCGTTGCGCAGCAGGTCGACGATCATGACGTTCTCCGCCCGCTCCTTGGGGCTCGCGCGCAGCCGGTCGGCCAGGCGCCGGTCCTCGTCGCGGGAGCGTCCCCGCGGCGTCGTCCCCTTCATCGGGCGCAGCAGCACCGAGTCCCCGCGGCGCTCGAAGAACAGCTCGGGGCTGGCGCTGGCCACGGCGAAGCGGCCGAGGTCGAGGTAGGCGTTGTGGGCGCCGCGCTGCCCCAGCGCCAGGTCCCGGTACAGGGCCATGGGGTCCCTGGTCACCGCGCCGGACATCCGCACGGTCAGGTTGCACTGGAACGTGTCCCCGGCGGCGATCCGCTCCCGGATCTCGCCGACGCCGCGGGCGTGCCCGGCCGGCGTCCACGCGGGCCACCACTCGGCGGCCGCGACCGACCCGACGTCGGCTGCCCGGAGCGGCGGCACCGGCAGCGGCTCGTCGCAGAGCCCGAACCACACCAGCGGCATCCCCATGGGCGTGCACCCGTGGACGGCCAGCCGGGGGTCGAGCCCGGCGGCGGCCTCGTAGGCGACGTAGCCGAAGGCCCACGACCCGGCGTCGGTGGCCCGCTCGACCTCGGCCAGGACGTCGACGACCTGCTCGGGGCGCTCGGCGACCAGCACCCGGCGCGGGGCCGGACACCGGACGGCGGTCCCGGCGCGGAGGTCGTCGAACCGGGCCCAGGGCGCCCCCGGCCAGCTGCCGCGGCTCACGGGGCCGTCGTCCCCGGACGCACCGCGGCGACCAGGTGGAACGAGCCGCTGACCACGACGGGCAGTCCGGCCCCGGCCCGCTCGGCGGCGCGGTCGACCGCGACCAGCGGGTCCTCCTGGACCTCGACCGCGATCCCGCACTCCCGCGCCGCCGCGGCGACCTGGTCGGCCGGGACGGACGTGCCGGCGGGGTGGTCGCCGTCCCCGGTGGCGAACCGCGTCGCGACCACCAGCGTGGCCGCGGGAGCGATGACCCGCAGGGCCGCCCGCAGGTCCTTGTCCTGCTTGACCGCGAGGACCCACGGGAACCGGGCGCCGGGGTGCACCTCCTGCAGCGTCGCCACCAGCGCCGCGAGCTTCATCGGGTTGTGCGCCCCGTCGAGGACCGCGGGCCGGCCGCCGACCACCCGGCGTTCGAACCGGCCGGGCAGCGTGGCGCTGCGCAGCCCCAGCCAGACGGCGTCCGGGTCGAGGGCCCACCCGTCGCGTGCGGCCAGCGCCTCGACGGCACGCAGCGCGAGGTGGGCGTTGCCCGCCTGGTGCCGCCCGGTCAGCCCCAGGGACAGGGGCGGTTGGCCCCGCAGGCGCAGTTCGGTGCCGCCCGGCCCGGTCCAGGCCCGCACCGCCGGGGGTCCCTGGTCCACCCAGGAGAGGGCGCAGCCCCGGCGGGCCGCCTCCGCGCGGAGCACGTCCTCCACCTCGGGGTCCCGTGGGCGGGCGGCCACCGCACGACCGCCGATCGGCAGGATGCCGGCCTTCTGGGCCGCGATCTCGCCGAGCGTGGACCCGAGCAGGTCCTGGTGGTCCAGGCCGATCGGCGTGACGACGGCGAGCTTGTCCGCCCGGGAGATCGTGTTGGTGGAGTCGAGCAGCCCCCCGACCCCCGTCTCGACGACCCCGTGGTCGACCCGATCGGCGAACAGGCTGAAGGCGACGGCGTTGGTGACCTCGAAGAAGGACGGCCGGCCGTGCCCGGCCCGCTCCACCGCCCCGACCGCCGGCCGCACCCGGGCCAGCGCGGCGTCGACGAGCTCGGCGGGCGCCGTGGCTCCGTCGAGCTGGAACCGCTCGAGGAGACAGGAGACGTGCGGCGACAGGTGGGCGCCCACCCGGAACCCGTGCGCCCGGAGCAGGCTCGCCACGAAGGTGCTCACCGACCCCTTGCCGGCGGTGCCCGCCACGTGCACGGCGCGGAACCGGTCCTGGGGGTCGCCGAGGGCCGCGAACAGGGCCCGGGCGCGGGCGAGCCCCGCGCCGGCCGGGCCCTGCTGGGGCCCGAGCTCCTCCAGCAGGTACCGCAGCACCCGGTCGAGCGCCGCCGGGGACGGCGGAGCCCCCACGGGCGTCACCCGGCCCACCACCCCGGAGGACACGACCTCGTCGACGTCCCGGCTCAGCGGAAGACGACGGTGCTGTGCCCGTTGAGGAGCACCCGCCGCTCGCTGTGCCACCGGACGGCCCGCGACAGCGCCAGCGCCTCGGCGTCCTGGCCGACCGTGGCGAGGGCGCGCGGGTCGTAGGTGTGGTCGATGCGGATGACCTCCTGCTCGATGATCGGCCCCTCGTCGAGGTCGGGGGTCACGTAGTGGGCCGTCGCGCCGACGAGCTTCACGCCGCGGTCGAAGGCCTGGTGGTAGGGCTTGGCGCCCTTGAACCCCGGCAGGAACGAGTGGTGGATGTTGATCGCCCGGCCGTGCAGGGCGGCGCACGTCTCGTCGGAGAGGATCTGCATGTAGCGGGCGAGGACGACCAGGTCGGCCCGGTACTCGTCGACCAGCTCGAGCAGGCGGGCCTCGGCCTCCCCCTTGGTCGCCGGCGTCACGGGCACGTGGACGAAGGGCAGACCGGCCGCCTCCGCCATCGGGCGCAGGTCCTCGTGGTTGGAGACCACGGCGACGAGCTCGGCGCCGAGGCTGCCGGCGCGCCAGCGGAAGATCAGGTCGTTGAGGCAGTGGCCGAGCTTGGAGACCAGGACCAGGACCCGCTGGGGCTGGTCGCCGGTCAGCCGGTAGCTCATGCCGAAGTCGTCGGCCACCGCCCGGAAGTCCGCCGACAGCAGGTCGGCGTCGGCGTCCTGCGAGCAGACGAACGACGTCCGCAGGAACAGCTGGCCGCGGGTGGGGTCGTCGAACTGCTGGTGCTCGACGATGTCGCAGCCGTGCTCGAACAGGAACGAGCTCACCGCGTGCACGATGCCCGGGCGCTCCTGGCAGCTGAGGGTGAGGGTGAAGGGGTGGGACACGGGTGCCTCCTCAGCACTCGACGATGTTGAGCGCAAGCCCGCCACGGGCGGTCTCCTTGTACTTGTCCTTCATGTCCGCGCCGGTCTCGCGCATGGTCTTGATCGCCTTGTCCAGGGGGACGTGGTGGCGGCCGTCGCCGCGCACGGCCATGCGCGCCGCGGTGATCGCCTTGACCGAGCCGACGGCGTTGCGCTCGATGCACGGGATCTGCACCAGCCCGCCGACCGGGTCGCAGGTGAGCCCCAGGTTGTGCTCGATGCCGATCTCCGCGGCGTTCTCCACCTGCTCCGGGGTCCCCCCGATGACCTCGGCGAGGCCGGCGGCGGCCATGGAGCAGGCCGAGCCGACCTCGCCCTGGCAGCCGACCTCCGCGCCGGAGATGGACGCGTTCTCCTTGAACAGCAGGCCGATCGCGGCGGCGGTGAGCAGGAAGCGCACCACGCCGTCCTCGGAGAAGGTGTCGACGAAGTCCCGGTAGTAGTGCAGGACGGCGGGCACGATGCCGGCGGCGCCGTTGGTCGGCGCGGTGACCACCCGGCCGCCGGCGGCGTTCTCCTCGTTGACCGCCAGGGCGTAGAGGGTGACCCACTCCATCGCGCGCAGCGGGTCGGCCTCGTCGTGGGAGGCCTCGAGCTGGGCCCGCAGCGCGGCCGCGCGCCGTCGCACCTTGAGCCCGCCCGGGAGGACGCCGGTGGTCCGGGTGCCGCGCTCCACGCACTCCTGCATCACCGACCAGGTGTGCAGGAGGCCCGCGCGGACCTCAGCCTCGCTGCGCCAGGCCAGCTCGTTGGCCAGCATCACGTCGCTGATGCGCAGCCCCGTCTCGCGGGTGCGCGCCAGCAGCTCCTCGCCGGTGCGGAAGGGGTACCGCACCGGCGTGCTGTCCTCGACGATCACCGGGTTGCCGGCCTCGTCCTCGTCGAGGACGAACCCGCCGCCGACCGAGTAGTACTCGCGTCGGCTGACCTCGTCGCCGGCCGCGTCCAGGGCCCGGAAGAGCATGCCGTTGCTGTGGAACTCCAGCCGCCTGCGCCGGTGGAGCACGACGTCGTCGTCCACCGAGAACGCGACGAGGTGCTCGCCGGCCAGCCGGAGCTTGCCCTCGCGGCGGATGGTGTCGACCCGGGGCTCGGCCGCGAGGGGGTCGACGAGGTCGGGCTGCTCACCCTCCAGCCCGAGGACGACGGCCTTGACGCTGCCGTGGCCGTGCCCGGTGGCGCCGAGCGATCCGAACAGCTCGCACCGGACGCCGGCCACCCGGCCGAGCAGCCCTTCCTCCCGCAGGCGCGAGACGAAGGTGCAGGCGGCCCGCATGGGGCCGACGGTGTGCGAGCTGGACGGACCGATCCCGACCTTGAACAGGTCGAAAGCGCTGATCGTCACCCGGTGCCTCCTCGTCCCGCGGATTTGACGGACACCAACCGCGGGTTCAGGTACACAGTTGGTATATCAGATGTACAGTGAAGGTATGTCGGTCCCTCTGAAGAGGCAAGGCCTGGCGGCCATCAACCTCTACGATCTGCTCGTGACCCTCGCACCGCTCGAGCTCGACCCGTCCGCCGCCACCTCCCTGGCGGACAAGGCCTACGTGGCGATCCGGGACCGGCTGATCATGCTGGCGATCCGCCCCGGTGACCCGATCGACGACGACGAGCTGGCCAAGGACCTCGGCGTGGGCCGCACCCCGGTGCGTGAGGCACTGAAGCGGCTGGAGGGCGACCGACTGGTCGTGTCCTACCCGCGGCGCGGGACGTTCGCGACCGGCATGGACATCTCCGATCTGGCGCACATCTCGGAGATCCGCGCCCAGCTCGAGCCGCTGGCCGCCCGTCGGGCCGCCGAGCGGGCCACCCGGGTGGGCCACGACGAGCTCGACGACCTGGCCACCGGGATCGAGCAGCTGGACGTCACCGGGATCGACCGCACCGAGCTGATGCGCTGGGACCTCGCCGTCCACCGCGCCATCTACCGGGCCGCGGGGAACCCGCACCTCGAGGACGTCCTCATCCGCTACGACAACCTGGCGACGCGGATCTTCTGCCTGTTCCTGGACCGCCTGCCCACGGTGGACGAGCACGTCGGCGAGCACGTGGAGCTGCTCCGGGCGATCGCCGCCGGTGACGCCGACCGGGCCGACGCCCTCGCCCGCGAGCACGTGCTGGGCTTCGAGCAGGCCATCCGGGCGGTCATCTGAGAGAGGACCCTCTGCCCCCCGCCACTCGCAGGCTCGCGGCGGGGCCCTACAGGGGGGCCGTTCCAGCACGTCACCAGGCCGGCCGCGGTCGCCGAACTCAGCCGACGGCGTCCAGGACCGTCAGGACGTCCCGGGTGGCCGCGACGTCGTGCACGCGGAGCACGGACGCTCCCCGCTGGACGGCGACGAGCGCCGCGGCCAGGGAACCGGGCAGCCGGTCCCCCACGGGGCGGCCGGTCAGCCGCCCGAGCACGGACTTGCGGGACAGCCCCACCATGACCGGCACGCCGAGGCCGGTGAACGCGTCGAGCGACGTGAGGAGCGCGACGTTGTGCGACAGCGTCTTGCCGAACCCGAACCCCGGGTCGACCACCAGGTGCTCGGGGCGGACGCCGGCGTCGAGGCAGGCGACCATGCGCTGGGCGAGGAAGGTGCGCACCTCGGCGACGACGTCCCGGTAGCGGGGGGCCTCCTGCATCGTCTCGGGCGAGCGCTGCATGTGCATCAGGCACACCGGCACGCCGAGCTCCGCGGCGGCCTCCAGCGCGCCCGGCCGCTGCAGCGCACGCACGTCGTTGACCATGCTCGTGCCGGCGGCCACCGCCTCCCGCATGACCTCGGGCCGCGAGGTGTCCACGGACAGTGGGACCGGGGTCCGCCGCGCCAGGGCCTCGACGACCGGGACGACCCGGTCCAGCTCCTCGCCGAGGGACGGCGGGCGCGAGCCCGGCCGGGTCGACTCCCCGCCGACGTCGATCAGGTCGGCGCCCTCCTCGGCCAGGCGGCAGCCGTGCTCGACGGCCCGCCCCAGGTCGTCGAAGCGCCCCCCGTCGGAGAAGGAGTCGGGGGTGACGTTGAGGATGCCGCAGACCAGGGGCCGCCCCGCGCCGAGGACCCGGCTGAGGGGGGAGGCGGTCCCGGTCGAGTGCGGGGCCTCCGCCGACACCGTGCCCGTCACGACGCCCCGCGCGCGGAGGCGACCGTGTGCTGCAGGAGGAGCGCGGTGGTGACGGGGCCGACCCCGCCCGGCACCGGGGTGAGGCCGGCGGCGTGCCCGGAGACCGAGCCGGCGTCGACGTCCCCGACCAGTCCGCCCTCGGGCTTCGGGTTGGTCCCGACGTCGACGACGACCGCGTCCTCGGCGACGTGCTCGGCCGTGATCAGCTCCGGCCGCCCGACGGCGGCGACGAGCACGTCCGCGGTCCGGGTGACCGCGGCCAGGTCCTTGGTGCGGCTGTGGCAGACGGTCACGGTGGCGTCCCGCTGCAGCAGCAGGTGCGCCACCGGCTTGCCGACGACGGTGGAGCGGCCGACCACGACGGCGTGCGCTCCCGACAGCGGGACCCCGTGGGCGTCCAGCAGCGCGAGCACGGCCGCGGCGGTCGCCGGCGGGTGCGCGGGCAGGCCGGCGGCGAGCCGTCCCAGGCTGAGCGGGTTGGCGCCGTCGACGTCCTTGGCCGGGTCGATCGAGGCGGCGAGGTCCTCGAACACCGCGCCGTCCGGCAGCGGCGTCTGCAGGATGATCCCGTGCACCGCGGGATCGGCGCTGAGCGCGGCCAGCTCGGTGCGGATCCGCTCCGGCGTCGCCGTCTCCCCCACGTCGACGACGGAGCAGGCGATGCCGGTCTTCTCCGCGGCCCGGGCGATGGAGCGGACGTACCAGGCGCTGGACTCGTCCGCCGTCGCGACGACCACGGCCAGCCGGGGCGGCGACCCGGCCGCGGCCAGCTCCGCGGCCGCGGAGGTGACCTGGGCGCGGATGGCGGCGGCCAGGCCGCTGCCGCTGAGGTCCGCCGTCATCGGACCAGCCCGTCCCGGACGGCGGCGGTGACCTTCTCCGCGCGCAGCACCAGGTCGTCCACGGTGTCGACGACCGCGGCGAGCTCACCCCAGGTCGTCGGGTCCGTGATGCCGCCGAGGTTGACCTCGACGTTGACCCGCGCGGTCGTGGCCGCGGCCCGGGCCGCCTCGGCGGCGGCGGCGACGTCGCTGACCACGTTGCGGTTGCCGATCGGCAGGAGCCGCTCGGCCAGGCCCAGCACCTGCTCGGCGACGGCGATGACGATGGCGGGCACGTGCGCCGCGCCGACCAGCGCCCGCGCGATGGCCGCCGACCGGGCCGCGGCCTCGTCCTCGGTCCCCTTGGGGAGCCGGTAGGCCTCGGTGACCGCGGTGAAGGCGGCGGCGTCCTCCTCGGCCAGACCGAGCGCGTTCTGGCGCAGCCGGTCGGCGGTGGCCGTGATGGTGGCGATCTCCTCGGCGGAGTCGGCGTACTTGGCCGAGTCGCTGTAGCGGGCGACCATCGCCACGAGGGCAGCGGCCTGGGCCGCGTGCAGTGCGGCGGTGGCCCCTCCGCCCGGGGCGGGCACCCTGGCGGCGAGCTGGGCCAGGAAGGTCTCGATGGTGTCGGTGCGCATGCGCGGGGTCCTCCGGGGTGGGCGTGTCCACGGGTGGTGGGCAGGCTCTCTCCGGGCCCCACCCCGAGCGGGCGCGGGGTGGGGCCCGGAGGGACTTCTTCAGCCGCGGATCCGGGTCATCTCCGGGTCGACGAGCGGCTCGGCGGCGACGGTGGCGGCGATGCGGGTGCCGAAGTACTCGATCTCGACCCCGGTGCCGACGGTCGCGGTGGCGGGCAGCCAGGCGTAGGCGATCGGCCGGCCGACGGTGTGCCCGAAGGCCGCGCTGGTCACGTAGCCGGCCGGGCGGCCGTCGACGAAGACCGGCTCGTGGCCGAGGACGACGCTGCGGCCGTCGTCGATCGTCAGGCAGGACAGCCGGCGGCCGACCGTGTCGGCGCCGAGCCCGGCGACGGCCGAACTGCCCACGTAGCCGTCCTTCTGCTTGCGGACGGCGAAGCCGAGACCGGCCTCGTAGGGGTTGTGCTCGGTGGTCATGTCGTGACCCCAGGCGCGGTAGCCCTTCTCCAGCCGCAGGCTGTTGAAGGCCGCCCGGCCCGCGGCGATGACGCCCAGGTCCTGGCCGGCCCGCCACAGCACGTCCCACAGCCGCTGACCGTTGTCGGCGCTGGTGTAGATCTCCCACCCGAGCTCGCCGACGTAGGACAGCCGCATCGCCGTCACGGGCACTCCCCCGATCCGGGCCCGCTTGGCGCGGAAGTACTTGAGCCCGTCGTTGGAGAAGTCGTCGGTGGTGAGCCGCTGGACGAGGTCGCGGGCCCGCGGGCCCCAGAGGCCGATGCAGCACGTGCCGCCGGTGACGTCCCGGATCTGCACGCTGCCGTCGTCCGGCGCCTCTCGCCGGAGGTGGTCGCGGTCGAGCGGGCCGTTGGCCCCGATCTGGAACAGCTGCTCGCCCAGCCGGGCGACGGTGAGGTCGCTGCGGATGCCGCCGGCCTCGTCGAGGGCCAGGGTGTAGGTCACCGACCCGACCGACTTGTCCATCTCGCCCGTCGTCAGCCGCTGCAGGAGGTCAAGGGCCCCGGGACCGCTGACCTCGAGCCGCTCGAGCGGCGTCATGTCGTACATCGCCACGGCGGTGCGGGTCTTCCACGCCTCCGCCGCCGCGATCGGGGACCAGAACTGCCCCGCCCACGCGTCGCGCTCCGGCGGCACCCACTCCGCGGGCAGCGCGTCCACCAGGCCGGCGTTGGCCTCGTACCAGTGCGGCCGCTCCCAGCCGGCTGCCTCGAGGAAGACCGCGCCCAGCTCCTGCTGCCGGGCGTGGAACGGGCTGACCCGCAGGTCGCGCGGGGACAGCCGCGGCTGCAGCGGGTGCAGCACGTCGTAGATCTCCACGAAGTTCTGCTGCGAGGTCTCGCTCACGTACTCGGGCGAGAGCTGGACGTCCTCGAAGCGGTGGACGTCGCACCCGTGCAGGTCGACCTCCGACCGCCCGTCCACGAGGAGCTGGGCCACCGCACGGGCCACCCCCGCGGAGTGGGTGACCCAGACCGCCTCGGCGATCCAGAAGCCCTGGACGTCGGCGGACTCCCCGATCAGCGGGCCCCCGTCCGGCGTGAACGAGAAGACGCCGTTGAAGCCGTTGTCGATCTTCGACGAGCGCAGCGAGGGCAGCAGCAGCTGGCTCTGCTCCCACGGGCCGGCGAAGTCCTCCTCGGTGAAGGGCAGCATCGAGGGCATCGACTCCTCCCGGACGCCGTCCCCCTGGGGGAGCTCCCGCAGGTCGACCGGCATGGGCCGGTGGGCGTAGGAACCGATGCCCAGGGTGTCGCCGCGCTCCCGGTAGTACAGGTCCTGGTCCTGGTGCCGCAGGATCGGCAGGCTCGCCTCGCTGAGCTCGTCGTTGCGGCCGACGAGGTCGGGCACCTGCCCGGTCCAGACGAACTGGTGGGCCAGCGGCAGCAGGGGCACGTCCATCCCGACCATCGCGCCGAGGTCCTGTCCCCAGAAGCCGGCGCAGGACACCACGATGTCGGCGGGGATGACGCCGTCCGGCGTCCGGACGCCGGTGACCCGCCCGCCGGTCTGCTCGATGCCGGTCACCCGGGTCGAGCCCTGGAAGCGGGCGCCGCGCGCCTCGGCGCGGCGGGCGAGGGCGACGACCGCCCGGGACGCCTTGGCCAGGCCGTCGGACGGGATGTGCAGGCCGCCGAGGATGCGGTCGCGGTCGACCAGCGGGTGCAGCCGCACGCACTCGTCGACGTCGACCACCTGCGCCTCGACGCCCCACGAGGTGGCCCAGCCCTGCTTGCGGTGCAGGTCCGCGAGCCGCTCCGGGGTGGTGGCGACCTCGAGGCCGCCGACCTGGTTGAAGCACCAGGCGCCGTCGACGTCGATGCTCAGCAGCTTCTCGACCGTGTAGCTGGCGAACGCGGTCATCGTCTTGGAGGCGTTGGTCTGGAAGACCAGGCCGGGCGCGTGCGACGTGGAGCCCCCGGTCAGCGGGAGGGGCCCCTGGTCGACGACGGTGACGCGGTCCCAGCCACGGGCGGTCAGCTCGTCGGCCAGGTTGGCGCCGACGATCCCCGCTCCGATGATGACCACACGAGGGGTGCTGGACATGTCTGTTGCTCCTGACTGACGGGCCGGTCAGCGGTCGTGGGTGGGGGTGGAGGTGAACTCGAGGGCCGCGTCGAGCAGCCAGTCGGCCAGGTAGCCGGCGAAGGACGACCGGACCAGGACGACGACGTCGTCGCCGGCGTCGGACAGGGCCAGCAGGACGACGCCCGCCTGCCCGAGCATCGTCTGGGCACTGCTCCCCCGGCCGAACACCCGCGGGTGCAGGTCGATCGAGCAGCCCTTGGCCAGGACCTCGCGCACCCGCGCACCGGTCAGCCGGAGGCCGATCCGCTGCGCGGAGACGTCCGTCGCGGACCCGCCCAGCGGGAGGACGGCGGCGCGGACCCGCGCCTCCAGCTCCTCGGGCGCCTCGGTGGTGCTGGTGAGCAGCCACTCGTCGGGACCCAGCCAGACCGCCCGTCCCGTGCCGGCCGGCACCCAGGTGTTGGGCGTCGTCGGCAGGTCGACGCCCAGCGCCGCCGACGCCTCGGGGCCGACGGTGCCGAGCCGGACGTCGGCCATCGCCACGAACGGCTCGGCGGCGATGCCGACGGTGTCGGGCAGGCTCTCGAACGCGGTGCGCCACCCCTCGAGCGGGTGGGTGCGCAGCAGCTCAGCCATCGCGACGGGCTCCTTCGGGATCGACCAGCACCGAGCCGGTCACCTCGACCGGGACGAGGGTGCCGTTGACGGGGACGTGGACGGTGTCGCCGATGCGCTCCCGGCCGCCCTTGACCAGGGCGAGGGCGAAGGGCCGGGCGAGCTCGGCGCTGCGGTAGCTGGAGGTGACGTGGCCGAGCATCGGCACCGGCGGGGGCGGCAGCTGGCCGTCGGCGGCGAACTCGACGATCTGCGACCCCTCGGGCAGCACGGTCTGCCGGTCGACGGGCAGCAGCCCGACCAGCTGCTTGCGCAGCGGGTCCTGGTTGGCCACGCGGGCGAAGGACCGCTTGCCGACGAAGTCGGGCTTCTTCTTGGACACCGCCCACGACATCCCGAGGTCCTGCGGGGTGACCGTGCCGTCGGTGTCCTGCCCGACGATCGGGTAGCCCTTCTCCGCGCGGAGCACGTGCATGGTCTCCGTGCCGTACGGCGTGATGCCGTACGGGCGGCCGGCCTCGAGCAGCCGCTCCCAGACCGCGACCGCGTACCAGGCGTTGACGTAGACCTCGAAGGCGAGCTCGCCGGAGAAGCTGATCCGGGCCAGCCGGACCGGCACGCCGTCCAGGGTGGTGTCCCGCCAGGTCATGAACGGGAAGGCCTCGTTGGACACGTCCACGTCGGGGAAGACCGCGCGGACGACGTCGCGGGAGCGAGGGCCGACGACGGGGAAGGTGACCCACTGCTCGGTGACCGAGGTGCAGTGGACCCGCAGGTCCGGCCACTCGGTCTGGACCCACTCCTCCATCCAGTCGAGGATCTTCGCCGCCCCGCCGGTGGTGGTGAGCACGAGGAAGCGGTCCTCGGCCAGGCGCAGCACGGTGCCGTCGTCGATGACCATGCCGTCGACACCGCACATGACGCCGTAGCGGACCGAACCGACCTTCAGGCTGCTCATCAGGTTCGTGTAGAGCCGGTCGAGGAGGACGGCGGCGTCCGGGCCCTGGACGTCGATCTTGCCGAGGGTGGAGCCGTCGAGGATGCCGACGCCGGTGCGGGCCGCGGCGCACTCGCGGAGGACCGCGGTCTCCATGTCCTCGCCGGGCTGCGGGTAGTAGCGGGGACGCTTCCACTGCCCGACGTCCTCGAAGACCGCCCCGGCCGCCACGTGCCACTCGTGCAGGGCGGTGACCCGCTCGGGGTCGAAGAGCCGGCCCCGGTCGCGGCCGGCCAGCGCGGCGAAGGCCACCGGGGTGTAGGGCGGCCGGAACGTGGTGGTCCCGGTGTCCTGCACCGGGACCCCGAGCAGCTCGGCGACGATCCCCGAGGTGAGGACGCCGGAGGTCTTGCCCTGGTCGTGCGCGGTGCCGATGGTCGTGTAGCGCTTGACGTGCTCGATCGACCGCAGTCCGGCGCCGACCGCGCGGGCGATGTCGGCGACCGTCGCGTCGCGCTGCAGGTCGACGAACGAGGTGCTCCCCTCGGCGCCGGAGGTGTCCGGCACCCGCCACAGCACCAGGGGCGCGGTGGGGACGACGGGCTCCGGGGCGGCGGGCAGCCGGTCGTCGTCCGCCGGCGCGATCGACAGCGCGGACAGCGTCGCGCGGGCCACCCGCTGACCGTCGGCCAGGCACCCGGCCAGGTCGAGGACCCCGGCGGCCGAGCCGGTGACCGACAGGCCGTCGAGCTCGTCGCCGGGCAGGAACGCGCCGAGGCCCTCGTCGTAGCGCAACCGGCCGCGGGCCTGGCTGAACAGGTGCACCGCGGGGTTCCAGCCCCCGCTGACCAGCAGCAGGTCGCAGGCGATCGCGCTGCTCGCGCCGACCTCCCCGCCGGCGAACGGGGCGACGAGGGCGTGCGTGACCCGCTCGACACCCTGCGTGCCCGTCACGACGGCCCCCGGGAGCACCCGGATCCCGGCCTGCTCGCACTCCTCGCGACGGCGCGGCGAGCCCTCCGGCCGGGCGTCGACCACCGCCTGCACCCGCACGCCCGCGCGGGACAGGACGAGGGCGGCGTCGTAGGCGCTGTCGTTCGTGGTGAAGACGACGGCGTCGCGGCCGGGCAGCACGCCGTAGCGGTGCAGGAACGTCCGGGCCGCGCCGGCGAGCATGATCCCCGGGCGGTCGTTGTCGGCGAACACGACCGGTCGCTCGTGGGCTCCGGTCGCGACGACCACGGAGCGGGCCCGGATGCGCCACACCCGCTGGCGGGACACGTGCCTGGGCGCGGTCGCGCCGAGGTGGTCGGTGCGCCGCTCGAGCGCGAGGACGAAGCCGTCGTCGTAGCTGCCGAACGCCGTCGTGCGCTGCAGGTGCAGCACCTCGGGGTGGCGGGCCAGCTCGGCGACCGCCTCGGCCACCCAGGCCGACGCGGGAGCGTCGTCGAGCCGGTCGGTGCCCGACAGCAGCGAGCCACCGGCCTCCGACTGCTCGTCGACGAGCGCGACGCGCGCACCGGCCCGGGCGGCGCTGAGCGCGGCGGCCAGGCCCGCGGGCCCGGCCCCCACGACCAGCACGTCCGCGTGGTGGTGGACGGCGTCGTAGCGTGCGGAGTCGGGGACCTCGGCGAGGCGGCCCTGCCCCGGCAGGCCGTGGGCCACCAGCCCGTCGTGCAGCTCGACGGTGGTCGCCAGCAGCATCGGCTCGGGGAAGGGCTCCTCGATCTGCACCAGGCCGCCCGGGTCCTCGGCCCACGCCGCGGCGATCCCGCGGGGACGGCCGAGCTTGATGCTCGTGGCGAGCTGGTGGCGGCCGGAGGCGAGCAGGGCCGAGGCCAGCGTGTCCCCGGGGTGACCGGTGTGGGTCTGCCCGTCGAAGGTGAACTCGACGGTGGTGGCGCGGTCGATGCGGCCGCCCTCGGGCGTGCGGAACGGACTCGTCATGGGGTCACCGGCTTCGGGTCATCGAGGCGGTAGACGCGCTCGAAGCGGTAGGTGGCGGTGTCGCGGATCGCGTTGAACCAGCGGCGGCAGCCGACGCTGTGGTTCCAGCGCTCGGCGAAGCGGCCCTTGGTGTTGTCACGGAAGAAGACGTAGTGCGCCCACTCCTCGTCGGAGAGCTCGGCGGGGGCGTCCGGGTACGGGACGTGGGCCTGGCCGCCGTAGGAGAACTCGACCTCCTCGCGGGGGCCGCACCACGGGCATGCGATGAGTTGCACGGGAGACTCCCTGGGTCAGTGGGCGACGGCGGCCGCGCCGTGCTCGTCGACGAGCGCGCCGGTGACGAAGCGGTCCAGGCCGAACGGCGCCACGGTGGGGTGGACCTCGTCGTCGGCGATGGTGGCGGCCAGGCACCAGCCGATGCCCGGCGTGGCCTTGAAGCCGCCGGTCCCCCAGCCGCAGTTGAGGTAGAGGTTGTCGTAGGGGGTCCGCCCCACGATCGGTGAGGCGTCCGGGCTGACGTCGACGATCCCGCCCCAGGTGCGCAGCAGGTGCGCCCGGGCGAACACCGGGAACAGCTCCACGGCCGCGGCCATCTGCCGCTCGATGACGTGGAACGCGCCGCGCTGCCCGTAGCCGTTGTAGGAGTCGACGCCGGCGCCCATGACCAGCTCACCCTTGTGCGCCTGCGAGACGTACACGTGCACCGCGTTGGACATCACGATGGTCGGGTGCACCGGCTCGAGGAGCTCGGAGACCAGGGCCTGCAGCGGGTGGCTCTGCACCGGCACGCGGAAGCCGAGCATGTCGGTGAGCACCGTCGTGTGCCCGGCGGCGCACAGCGCGACCTTCCCCGCGGCGATGTCCCCGCGCGTCGTCCGCACCCCCGTGACCCGGTCGCCCTCGGTGGTGAACCCGGTGACCTCGCAGTCCTGGATCAGGTCGATCCCGGCCTCGTCGGCGCGCCGGGCGAAGCCCCAGGCCACGTAGTCGTGCTTGGCGATGCCCGCGCGCGGCTGGTAGGTGGCCCCCAGCACCGGGTAGCGGATGTCGCTCGAGGTGTTGACGATCGGGCAGACCTTGCGGACCTCGTCGGGCTCGAGCCACTCGGCGTCGACCCCGTTGAGCTTGTTGGCCTCGACCCGCCGCACGCTGTCGCGGACGTCCTGCAGCGTGTGCGCCAGGTTCAGCACGCCGCGCTGGCTGAACAGGATGGGGTAGCCCAGGTCCTCCTCCAGGCCCTCCCAGAGCTTGAGGGAGTGCTCGTAGATGGCCGCGCTCTCGTCCCAGAGGTAGTTGGAGCGGATCAGCGTCGTGTTGCGGGCCATGTTGCCGCCGGCCAGCCAGCCCTTCTCCAGGACGGCGACGTTCGTGATCCCGTGGTTCTTCGCCAGGTAGTGCGCGGTGGCCAGGCCGTGCCCGCCGCCGCCGACGATGACGACGTCGTAGGACTTCTCCGGCTCCGGGTTCCGCCACAGGGCGTCCGGGTGCTCCGGCAGGTCCGCGCCGGGGGTGCGGGGGGTGCGGGTGGCGGGGGCGGAACTCATCGGGCGACCTCCGTCAGGTCGGGGTAGAGCGGGTGGCGGTCGGCCAGCCGGGTCACCCGCGCGCGGAGTGCCGGGAGCTGGCCGTCACCGGTCGAGGGCCGCAGCGCGGCGGCGATCACGTCGGACACCTCGGCGAAGTCGTCGAGGTCGAAGCCGCGGGCGGCCAGCGCCGGGGTGCCGATGCGCACTCCCGAGCTGACCATCGGCGGGCGAGGGTCGAAGGGCACGGCGTTGCGGTTGACGGTGATGCCGATGGCGTGCAGCCGGTCCTCGGCCTGCCGGCCGTCGAGCTCCGACTCCCGCAGGTCCACGAGGACGAGGTGGACGTCGGTGCCGCCGCTGACCACGTTGATGCCGGCCGCGCGGGAGTCGGGGGCCAACAGCCGGTCGGCGAGGATCCGGGCTCCGGCGAGCGTGCGCTCCTGCCGCTCGCGGAACGCGGGCTCGCCGGCCAGCTTGAAGGCGACGGCCTTGGCGGCGATGACGTGCTCGAGCGGGCCGCCCTGCTGGCCGGGGAAGACCGAGGAGTTGAACTTCTTGGCCAGGTCCCCCGTCGCGAGGATGACGCCGCCACGCGGGCCGCCGAGGGTCTTGTGGGTGGTCGAGGTGACCACGTGCGCGTGCGGCACGGGCGACGGGTGCAGCCCGGCGGCCACCAGCCCCGCGAAGTGGGCCATGTCGACCATCAGGTGGGCGCCGACCTCGTCGGCGATCCGCCGGAACTCGGCGAAGTCCAGCTGGCGGGGGTAGGCCGACCAGCCCGCGACGATCATCCGGGGTCGCCGCTCGTGGGCCAGCCGCTCGACCTCCGCCATGTCCACGAGGTGGTCGTCGGCCCGCACGTGGTAGGCCGCGACGTCGTAGAGCTTGCCGGAGAAGTTCAGCTTCATCCCGTGGGTCAGGTGGCCCCCGTGCGCCAGGTCCAGGCCCAGGATCGTGTCGCCGGGCTGCAGCAGAGCGGACATCGCCGCGGCGTTGGCCTGGGCGCCCGAGTGCGGCTGCACGTTGGCGTACTCGGCACCGAAGAGGGCCCTCAGCCGGTCGATGGCCAGCTGCTCGATCACGTCGACGTGCTCGCAGCCGCCGTAGTACCGCCGGCCCGGGTAGCCCTCGGCGTACTTGTTGGTCAGGACGGAGCCCTGGGCCTGCATGACCGCGACCGGCGCGAAGTTCTCGCTGGCGATCATCTCCAGGGTGGACTGCTGGCGGGTCAGCTCGGCGGAGATCGCCTCGTGCACCTCGGGGTCGGTGTCCGCCAGCGACCGGTCGAGCACGCGGTCCGGAACGGCCGGAGCCGCCAGAGCTCCTTCCAGCTGGACGACCATGCCGGGGTCCCTTCTGTCATGAAATGAAGCGGATGACTGGTATATCAGTCGTGCAACACCGTAGGGTGAGGGTCAGGCAGGGTCAAGGGGTGCGGTGAAAGGACCTCCCTGCCCCCACCGCTCGCACGCTCGCGGCGGGCCCCTGCAGGGAGGCCTGCCGCGCCCGCCATTCCCACGAGAGGAGATCCAGCGCCATGGCCCATGAGGTGAAGGGCGTCGTCGCCCGTAGCAAGGGTGCTCCGGTCACCGTCGAGACGATCGTCGTCCCCGACCCCGGCCCGGGTGAGGCCGTCGTCGACGTCCAGGCGTGCGGGGTCTGCGCCACCGACCTGCACTACCGCGAGGGCAACATCAACGACGAGTTCCCGTTCCTGCTCGGCCACGAGGCCGCCGGGGTGGTCTCCGCCGTCGGCGCGGGCGTCACCAACGTCGCCGTCGGCGACTACGTGGTCCTCAACTGGCGCGCGGTCTGCGGCCAGTGCCGCGCCTGCCTCAAGGGCGCGCTGCAGTACTGCTTCAACA
>NZ_JBJGYU010000018.1:0-97840 GCF_054050155.1 Geodermatophilus sp. SYSU D00703
CCCCATCCGCGGGGGCGTCTCTCCCCACCACCACCCCACCCCCCCCCCCCCCCCCCCCCCCCCCCCCCCCCCCCCCCCCCCGGCCCCCCCCCCCCCCCCCCCCCCCCCCCCCCCCCCCCCCGCGGCCCAGCCGGGGGAGCCGCTGCTGGTGGTCGAGGGCCTGCGGGTCCAGTTCACCCGCGGCGGCCGGAAGGTCAACGCCGTCAACGGGCTGTCCTACGAGCTGCACCCGGGCTCGATGCTGGCGATCATCGGCGAGTCCGGTTCGGGCAAGAGCGTCAGCTCGCGGGCTCTCATGGGCCTGCTGCCGCCGACCGCGAAGATCGGCGGGTCGGTCCGCTTCGACGGGCGCGAGCTGCTCGGCCTGTCCGAGCGGGAGTTCCGCGAGCTGCGCGGCGGCGACATCGCGATGGTGTTCCAGGACCCGGCGCGGTCGCTGAACCCGACGATGAAGATCGGCGCCCAGATCACCGAGGCGGTCCGGCTGCACAGCGACCTGGACAAGAAGGGCGCGCACGCCCGGGCGGTCGAGCTGCTGAAGCTGGTGCGGCTGCCGGCCGCCGAGCGGCGGTTCCACGAGTACCCGCACCAGCTCTCCGGCGGCATGCGCCAGCGCGTCATGATCGCGATCGCGCTGGCCGGGGAGCCGCGGCTGCTCATCGCCGACGAGGCGACCACCGCCCTCGACGTCACCACGCAGGCGCAGATCATGGAGCTGCTCGTGGACCTGCAGCAGCGGCTCGGCATGGCGGTGATCATGATCAGCCACGACCTCGGGCTGGCGGCCAGCTACGCCCAGGACATCGTGGTCATGTACGCCGGGCGCGCGGTCGAGCAGGCGCCGACCGCGACGCTGTTCGCCAACGTCCGGATGCCCTACACCCACGCCCTGCTCGGGGCCATCCCCGCCCTCGACCGCGAGCCGCACTCGCTGTTCGAGGTCACCCCCGGGCAGCCGCCGGACCTCTCCGCGTTGCCCAAGGGGTGCCCCTTCCGGCCGCGCTGCTCGAACGCCACCGAGAAGTGCCTGGACGCGCCGCCCCTGACCGAGCACGAGCCCGAGCACCTCTGGGCCTGCTGGCACCCCGTCGGGGTCGCCGCCGGCACCGCCACCCCGAACGGAGACCAGCGATGACCGCGGTCGAGGAGCGCACCGCCGGAGACCGGGCGGGGGCGGGAGCCCCGCTGCTGCGCGCCCGCAACCTCGTCCAGGAGTTCCCCGTCCGGGCTGCCGGCGGGGTCAAGGGCGGGGTCGTGCACGCGGTGTCGGACGTGTCGTTCGACATCTACCGCGGCGAGACCCTGGGCGTGGTGGGCGAGACCGGCTCCGGGAAGTCCACCCTGGCCCGCTCGGTCATCCAGCTGCCGCGGCCGAAGTCCGGCTCCGTGGAGTTCCAGGGCAAGGACCTCATGACGCTCGGCCGCCGGGAGCTCAAGGAGTCCCGCCGGCACATGCAGATGGTCTACCAGGACCCGTTCGGCTCGCTGAACCCGCGCTGGCGGGTGTCCGAGATGGTCGAGGAGCCGCTGGTCGGCCACGGCTGGGGCAACGCCGACTCCCGGAAGCGGCGGGTGGAGGAGCTGCTGGACCTGGTCGGCCTCGACCCGTCCCAGTACGCCAAGCGCCGTCCGTTCGAGCTGTCGGGCGGCCAGTGCCAGCGGGTGGCGATCGCCCGCGCGATCGCCCTGGAGCCGGCGCTGGTGGTCGCCGACGAGGCGGTCTCCTCCCTCGACGTGCTCATCCAGGCGCAGGTGCTCAACCTGTTCGAGAAGCTGCGCCGGGAGATGAACCTGTCCTACCTGTTCATCGCCCACGACCTGGCGATGGTCAAGCAGGTCAGCGATCGGGTGGCGGTCATGTACCTCGGGCAGCTGGCCGAGATCGGCCCGTCCGAGGCGATGTACCGGCAGCCGCTGCACCCCTACACCGCGGCCCTGCTGGACTCCATCCCGCGGGTGGACCCGGTCACCGGGGCCGCGCACCGGCCGGTCGCCCTGCCCGGCGAGCCGCCGTCCCCGATCGACCCGCCCAGCGGCTGTCGCTTCCGCACCCGCTGCCCGCGGGCGCAGCAGGAGTGCGCCGACGTCGCGCCGGCGCTGGTCGAGCACCAGCCCGGCCACCAGGTCGCCTGCCACTTCCCGCTCGACCTGCCCATGCCGCAGGTCCCGCCGCGGACCGGCGGCGCCACGCTGGCCCCGGCCCCGGTGCCCGCGCAGCCGACCCCCGCGCCCGCGCCGGCCGGTCAGCAGGCCCGGTGACCGCCGTGGGAGGGAACGTGTTCGCCGGCATCGTCGACCCGACGGTGGGGGCGCCCGGGAACGCGAAGGACCGGACGGCGCTGGCCGGCCGGCCCGCCCGGCTCGACGGGATGCGGCTGGGCCTGCTGGTCAACACCAAGCGCAACGCCGCGGACTTCCTCGAGGAGGTGTCGGCGCTGCTGGAGGCGGAGCACGGCGTGACCACGGTGCTCACCCGCACCAAGCCGAGCATCGTCCACCCGGCTCCGCCGGAGGTGCTCGAGGAGTTCCGCGGCGAGACCGATGTCGTGGTCGTCGGCGTGGGGGACTGCGGGTCCTGCAGCGCCTCGGCCGTCGCCGACGGGCTGCAGCTGGAGGCGGCGGGCATCCCGGCCGCGGTCATCTGCAGCGACGCCTTCCGGGTGAGCGCCGACGCCATGGCCGGCCTGCAGGGCACGCCGGGCTACGAGTACGTCACCACCGCCCACCCGGTGGCCAGCCTGTCCCGCGACGGCGTCCGCGAGCGCGCCGTGCAGGCGCTGCCGGCGATCGTCGGCATGCTCACCCGGCCCGCCGTGGCGGTGGCTCCGTGACCGCCGTGGAGGACCCCGTCCGGACGGCGAAGGAGGCCATCCGGTACTGCTACGAGCAGGGCTGGACCGACGGCCTGCCGGTCGTGCCCGCCACGGCGGAGGACGTCGAGGCATTCCTCGCCACCACCGACCGCGACCCCGACGAGGTGATCGGGGCACAGGAGCACCTGAACCGCCGGGTCACCGTGCGGCAGGCCGCGGTCAACGCGATCATGGCCGGCTGCGAGCCCGAGTACTTCCCGGTGGTGCTCGCCGCCTGGGACGCGCTCGACGGGGAGCCCGCGGCCAACGGCGGGGCGTGGCAGTCGACCAGCGGCCCCGCGCCGCTGCTGGTGGCCAACGGGCCGATGCGGCAGCGGCTGGGCATCAACTGCGCCGGCGGTGTCTTCGGCCCCGGCTTCCGCGCCAACGCCACGATCGCCCGCGCCATCGGGCTGATCGTGCGCAACGGCTACGGCATCAAGCCGCAGGAGCTCGAGCAGGCCACCCAGGGCGTGCCCGGCCGCTGGCAGCTGCTCATCGGCGAGAACGAGGAGCTCTCCCCGTGGGAGCCGCTCAGCGTCGTCGGCGGGCTCGAGCCCGGCGTCGACGCGGTCTCGGCGATGCTCATCCGCTGCTGCGAGTACGTCGACAACCGGCACACCGAGAGCGCCGAGGCGGTCCTGCAGGACTTCGCCGACTCGCTCGCCCGCATCGGCGCCTACCTGGGACTCCGCCACTCCAGCGGCGGTCTCGTGCTGGGCCCCGAGCACGCGCAGGTGCTCGCCGACGCCGGCTACAACCGGGCCGACGTCCAGCAGTGGCTGTTCGAGCACGCGACGAGGAGCGCCGCCGAGCTGGCCGCGGCCGGCAAGGCCGGCGGGCCCGGTGGCCCCGCCGAGGGCGAGGAGGCGTTCGCGATGATGCCGTCCGCCGCGGAGATCCCCGTGCTCGTCGCCGGCGCGGCCAACGCCGCGATCTCCATGGTCTTCCGTCCCTTCGGCTGGGCCTCGTGGTCCGGCCGCTCCGTTCCCGTCCGTTGGTCGGCCGCCGCCCGGCAGGCCGCATCCCAGGAGGTCCCCGCATGACCATCGACCAGGCACAGCTCGACCAGCTCAAGCAGACGCTGCAGGCCGACGACTACCGGCTCCACGTCGACGTCCAGGGCGACTCGGCCGACGTGCAGATCGTCGCCGGGCCCGACGCGTGCGAGGAGTGCCTCGTGCCCAAGCCCCTCATGCAGTCGATGCTGGCCCCCGTCCTCGGCGTGGAGCCGGCGAGCATCCGGCTGACCTACCCGGCCGACAAGGCCTGACCGCCGTCGTCCGCGCGGGCTCCGGCCCCGCGCGGGCGACCGCACCCGCGGACCCGTGGGGAGCTGCGCTCCTGCACGGGTCCGCGGCGTGCCCGAGACACCCCGAGAACCGCGCTGCAGCGCACCTGCAGCCCGACCGCGAACGGAGCACGGAGTGGAGATCTCCCTGGAGGGGAAGGTCGCGCTGGTCACCGGCGTCGGCCCCAACATCGGCAGCGGCATCGCCCTCGCGCTGTCCCGGTACGGCGCGAAGGTCGCCTGCAACGACGTCAGCGACGACGTCATCAAGGCCGCGATCGCGCGCATCGAGCGCAACGGCGGCGAGGCCATGGCCGTACCCGGGGACGTCACCGACGAGGCCGCGGTGCAGGGCTACGTCGACGCGGTCCTGGAGCAGTGGGGCCGGATCGACATCCTGGTCAACAACGCCGCCATGCTGGGCGGCAGGGGCGTGCTCGACGAGGACGCCGCGACGTTCGAGCGCTCGATCAAGGTCTCCGGCCTGGGCTACTTCCTCAACACCAAGATCGTCGGGCGGGCGATGGCCGAGCGCGGCATCCGCGGCTCGATCGTCTGCATCTCGTCGTCCAACGGGTGGAACGGCTCGGCCGGCGTCATCGCCTACGCGTTCAACAAGGGCGGCGTGAACAACTTCGTCCGGGCCGCGGCCATGGACCTCGCGCCCTACGGCATCCGGGTCAACAGCTACACCCCGACCGCGCCGACCATCGACAACCCCGAGCTGGTCGCGGAGCTGCGGGCCCAGGGCCGCCCGGTGGACATGCTGAACGCCGGCCGCAGGGGCGGCGGTCTCGGCGGGATCACCGGCGACGAGCCGTGGCGCCGCCCGGCCCGCTGGTCGGGGGAGCGCCCGCCGCTGGTGCCGATGGGCAGCACCGGGACGCCGACCGACATCGGCCACGCCGTCGCCTGGCTGTGCTCGGACTACGCGCGCCTGATCACCGGCACCGACCTGGTCGTCGACGGCGGGGCGCGGGCGAAGAACTTCGCCTACTTCCCTGCCGACCCCGAGGAGCTGGCCGGCCCGGTCCCGCTCGTCCCGCTGGACGACACCCCGCTGCCCTGACCCGACCGTGTCCCGGCCGAAGTGGCCACGAAGCCCCCCGATGGTGGGCCTTTGTGGCCACTTCGGCCGTCTGCGTCACCGGGCCAGTGCCTGCCGGACCCGCTCCACGACCCCGTCGAGGTCCCGGAGGTCCACGGCACTGAGCCGGATCACCCGCCACCCGGCCGCCTCCAGCCGCCGGATGCGGGCGTCGTCCCGGACGATCTGCGCCTCCGCGAAGTGGTGGGCGCCCTCGTACTCGATCGCGAGGCGGGCCTCGGGGAACGCCAGGTCCACCCGCGCGACGAACTCACCGGCCGTGGTGACCTCGTACTGGGGGATCGGCGTGAAGCCGGCGAGCACGAGTACCACCCGCACCCGCGACTCCGGAGCCGACTCGGCGCGCGGGTCCACGAGCGGGACGGCTGTGCGGACGCGGGACGCTCCCCATCGGCCGGTCGACGTCACCAGCGCGCCCAGTGCCGACGGCGTCAGGGCGCCGGCCCGCACCATGGCGTCGAGCGCGGCCACGGCGGTACCGAGGGACTCCAGGGTGGCGAGGTCCCACGCGGTCCGACGGGCCGAGGTCACGGGGATGCCGTCGTGGTACTCGACGTCGGCAGTGCGGAGATCGGTCCGGTGCACCCGGACTCCGCGCGGGCCCTTCCACAGGACGTCGCCGCGCCGCAGCACCGTGACCGGGTCGTGCGGGCCGGCGAAGGGCGCGCCGTGCCACGCGGCCGCGGAGTGGCCACCGATCGCGGTGCCCGGTGGCAGGAGGAGGGCGACGCCCTGACATCGCAGCCGGTGGTCGAACTCCAGCGCCGGGTCGGCGTAGACGCCCTGGACGAGACGGCGGTAGCTCCGTGCGCGGAGTTGCCGGCGGGTGAGCAGGCCGTCGGCGATCGCGTGGCTGCCGATGAAGGCGCCGGTGAGGTTCGAGCGGGACACCGGGGCAGCGTGACCGATCACGACCGGGGCTCGCCGGCGTCGTCCACAAGCCCGAGGGCCGGGCCCGGAGGGGCCAAAGTGGCCACAAAGGCCCCTCCGGGGTGGGGTCAGCGCGAGAAGCGCGGCGAGGGCAGCCGGCGCTCCGGCGAGTAGACCGGGGACGCGGTCAGGAACGGGATCGCCGCGGCCCGCTCCTCGTTGATCGGCTCGTCCGGGAACGCCGCGAGCGTGGTGTCGAAGCGGTCCTGCACGCCGGCCCTGAACTCCGGGTGGGTGAGGATGAACAGGTCGCCCCGGCGGACGCCGTCCAGCACCCGCTCGCCGGCCTCGACGTAGCTCATGTACGGCTGGGTCTTGGCCCGCTCGAGGAACTCCGCCGGCGGCGGGGTGTAGCCGCTCTCGCCGTACTGCTCGGGCCGGTTGGCCACGGCGCCGGCGATGTTGCTGTGCACCGGGCCGGGGCAGTACGCCGAGACGCCGATGCCCTCGGGGGCCAGCTCGATGGCCAGCGCCTCCGACAGCGCCACGACCGCGGCCTTGGTCATCGAGTACAGGCCGGCGACGATCGGCATGAGCGCGGCCATCGAGGCGGTGTTGACGACGTGCCCGCCCTGCCCGTGCGCCCGCATGTGCGGCACGAACGCCTGGATGCCGTGGCCGACGCCCTTGATGTTGACGTCGATCAGCCAGTCCCAGTCCGCCGGCGTGGCCGCCATGACCGGGCCGGTGAGGCCGATCCCGGCGTTGTTGACCAGCACGTCGACCCGGCCGTGGCGGCGCACGGTCTCCTCGGCGGCCCGCTCCACGGCGTCCCGGTCGGTGACGTCGAGGAGGACGGCGTCGGCGGAGAGCCCCGCGTCGGCGAACTCCTTGAGCGTCTCGTCGACGTGCTCCTGGCGGCGGCCGCTGATGACCACCGTCATACCGGCGCGGGCGAAGGCCAGCCCGATGCCACGGCCGATCCCGCTGGACCCGCCGGTGATGAAGGCGACCTTGCCCTCGACGTCTCGCATCTTCTCTCCTCGTCTCGACACGGTCCGGGCCCGCACCGCACGGACGGCGGCACGGGCCCGGGAGCCTGGGGGGACCGGACCGGTCAGCCGGCCAGGTGCTCGGTGTAGGGGGCGCTGGTGTGCGCGCGGACGTCCTCCGGGGTGACGCCGGGGGCGCACTCGACCAGCCGCAGCGCCCCGTCCACGACGTGGAAGACGGCCAGGTCGGTGTAGATCCGCGTCACGCACTGCTTGCCGGTCAGCGGGAAGGTGCACTCGGGCACGATCTTCGGCCGGCCCTTGCGGTCCACGTGCTCCATCGCGACCCACACCTGCGGCGTGCCGGCGACGAGGTCCATCGCGCCCCCGACCGCGGGGTTCTTGCCCGGCACGTACCAGTTGGCCAGGTCGCCGGAGGCCGACACCTGCAGCGCACCGAGGATCGTGGCGTCGAGGTGCCCGCCGCGGATGATCGCGAACGACAGCGCCGAGTCGGTGATGGCCGCGCCACTGATCAGGGTGATCGGCTGCTTGCCGGCGTCGGTGAGGTCGGGGTCCTCCTCGCCGGGCGCCGCCTGGGCGCCGATGCCCAGGACGCCGTTCTCCGCGTGCAGCACGACCTCCTTGTCGGCCGGCAGGAAGCCGGGGACCAGCAGCGGGATGCCGACGCCGAGGTTGACGACGTAGCCGTCCTGCAGGTCCTCGGCCAGGCGCTGGGCGATGCCCTCGCGGGTGCGTCCCACGACGGGGGCCGGGGCGGGGACGGTGCCGGTCATCAGGATGCCTTCCTCGGGGTCGCGGCGGCGGGTTCGTCGATGGCGGGGGCCTTGCTGGTGGACAGCACGACGTCGTCCACGAACACCCCGGGCAGGTGGACGTCGTCGGGGTGCAGCTCGTCGACCTCCACCAGGTGCTCCACCTCGGCGAACGTGGTCTTCCCGGACATACCCGCCATGGGGTTGAAGTTGCGGGCGGAGAGGCGGAACCGCAGGTTGCCCTTGCGGTCGCCCTTGTGCGCCTTGACGAAGCCGAAGTCGGCGACGATGCCCTCCTCGAGGACGTACTCGCGGCCGTTGATCAGGCGGGTCTCCTTGGCCGGCACGTGCTCGGCGACGCCGCCGTCGGGGGAGTAGCGCAGCGTGAAGGAGCCGTCGGAGAGCATCGTGCCCGCGCCGGACGGCGTGAAGAAGGCGGGGATGCCCGAGCCGCCGGCGCGCAGCCGCTCGGCGAGGGTGCCCTGCGGGATCAGCTCGAGCTCCACCTTGCCGGCGAAGTACTCGTCGTAGAACTCCTGCAGGATCGGGAAGGACGCCGTCACCCGGCGCAGCCGCCCCTCGTGCAGCAGCCGCCCGACGCCGGTGAAGTCGTGGCCGACGTTGTTGACGAAGACGTGCAGGTCGCGCTTGTCCAGCTCGCACAGGGCGTCGAGCAGCCCGTCGGGCCGGCCGGAGCTGCCGAAACCGCCGACGGCGATCGAGGCGCCCGACGGGACGGCGTCGACGACGGACAGGATGTCCTCGCGGAACTTGTCGATCACTGGCGGTCCTTCACGGGGATGGGTCCTTCCACGGGGGGTGGGCTCGCGCACGGGCCGGCGGGGAGTCCCGGGCCAGGCGCCGGGCGGCGCGGTGCTGGGGGGCGACCGGCCGGACGCAGGTGGCCGGGACCGCGGTGGACACGGCCGTCGGTCGGGCGCAACAGAAGTGCAGCAGCCGCACCGGCGGGGGAGTAGGAGCACTTCCACGTCCCGGAAAGGAGACGGGGCGCACAGGGCCGACCGGGTGCCGCACCGCCCGCGATCGAGGCGCGGTCTTCCGTGATGGGGAAGACCTGTGGTCCCCGCCACCCCGGCCGCCGCAGATTGGACCCCGGCCGGGAGAGCGCTCAGCAGCCGGAGACGGTCGATCCCCGAGGGCCCGCGCCCCGACGGCCCACCGCCTCCGCCGAGCACCCCGCTGCGGCCGACGTCCAGTACTGGGAAGGAGCCCATATGAGCATGACCACGCGCGCCGCGGTCTGCCGCGAGCCTGGTCGGCCGTGGGAGATCACCGAGCTCGAGCTCGACGAGCCGAAGGCCAACGAGGTCCGCATCAAGTTCATGGCGGCCGGGATGTGCCACTCCGACGACCACATCCAGAAGGGCGACGCGCAGATGCGCTTCCCCGTGGTCGGCGGGCACGAGGGCGCCGGCATCGTCGACGCCGTGGGTGAGGGCGTCACCCGGGTGAAGGTCGGCGACCACGTCGTCTGCTCCTTCATCCCCGCCTGCGGCAAGTGCCGCTACTGCTCCACCGGCCGGCAGAACCTCTGCGACGAGGGCAAGAACGCCTCCACCGGCGAGTTCCCCGACGGCACCTTCCGCTTCCACCAGAACGGGGAGGACTTCGGCGGTCTGTGCGTCCTGGGCACGTTCTCCCAGCACGCCGTGGTGAGCGAGTACTCGGTCATCCCGATCCCCGACGACATCCCGTTCGAGATCGCGGCCCTCGTCGGCTGCGGCGTGCCCACCGGCTGGGGCAGCGCGGTCCACCTCGCGGGCGTCACGGCCGGCGACACCGTGGTCGTCTACGGCGCCGGGGGCGTGGGCAGCAACGCGGTCCAGGGCGCGGCGCTGGCCGGCGCGGAGCGCGTCGTCGTCGTCGACCCGGTCGAGTTCAAGCGGGAGATGGCGACCGTCTTCGGCGCCACCCACACCTTCGCCTCGGCCAAGGAGGCGCACGAGTTCGTCGTCGAGTCGACCTGGGGTGAGCTGGCCGACCACGCCATCATCACCGTCGGCAGCCTGCACGACGAGGTCATCGCCGACGCCCTGCAGGTGGTCGGCAAGAGCGGGCAGGTCACCATCACCGCCGTCGGCAACGGCTGGGTCAACGAGCACCCGGGCGTGTTCATCGGCTACCAGCGGCGCGTGCAGGGCGGCATCTTCGGCGGCTGCAACCCGCTGCACGACGTCCCGCGCCTGATCAGCCTCTACCGCTCCGGGAAGCTCAAGCTCGACGAGCTGGTGACCAGGACCTACCGCCTCGACGAGGTCAACCAGGGCTACCAGGACATGCTCGACGGCAAGAACATCCGCGGCGTCATCGTCCACGAGCACTGAGTCACCGGAAGACAGAGGAAGCAGACATGACGATCGCCCCTCCCGGTCCGACGACCGGGAACTCCCTGATCATCGACAACGCCCAGCTCATCGGCGGGGACTGGGTCCCGGCCGCGAGCGGCGAGACGATCGACGTCATCAACCCGGCGACCGCCGAGGTCATCGCCCGGGTGCCCCGGGGCACCACCGCGGACGTCGACGCCGCGGTCTCGGCCGCCGAGGCCGCCTTCCCGGCGTGGCGCGACACCAACGCCACCGCCCGCGCGGCGCTGCTGTTCCGCTGGGCCGCGCTCATCGACGAGAACGTCGCCGAGCTGGACTCGCTGGAGTCCCAGGAGGTCGGCCGCCCGCACTGGGGGCCGCCGCCGATGTCCGGCCAGCTGCGGTTCACCGCGGGACAGGCGGACAAGGTGCAGGGCCTGTCCCTGCCGACCTACACCCCCGACGCCCTCGGGCTGACCCTCCGCGAGCCCTACGGCGTCGTCGGCGCGGTCATCCCGTGGAACGCCCCCGGCCCGATGTTCGTCACCGACGTCGGCCCGGCGATCGCCGCGGGCAACACCATCGTGATCAAGCCGGCCGAGGACGCGCCGCTGACCGCCCTGGCGCTGGCCAGGCTGGCGCTCGAGGCCGGCATCCCGCCCGGCGTGGTCAACGTCGTCACCGGCTACGGGCACGAGGCGGGTGCCGCCATCCCGGCGCACCCGCGCATCCGCCGGATCTCCTTCACCGGCTCCCCGCAGACCGGTGAGCTGATCATGGCCGCCTGCGCGAAGAACCTCACCCCGCTGCACCTGGAGCTGGGCGGCAAGTCGCCGCAGGTCATCCTGGCCGACGCCGACCTCGACGCCGCCGTCCCGGCGATCGCCCGGGGCATCACGCTCAACACCGGCCAGATCTGCGCCGCCGGCTCGCGGGTCGTGGTCGCGCGCTCGATCCACGCCGAGGTCGTGCAGCGCCTGGCCGAGCACATGTCGCAGGTCGAGGTCGGCCCCTGGTACGAGCAGGTCACCATGGGCCCGCTCATCAACGCCAAGCAGCACGAGCGGGTGCTCAAGTACGTGCAGCTGGGCCGGGAGGAGGGCGCCGACCTCGTCCTGGGCGGCGGGCGCCCGTCCGGGGAGCAGTTCGAGCGCGGCTACTTCGTCGAGCCGACCCTGTTCGACAACGTCGACCCGGCGATGCGGATCCACCAGGAGGAGATCTTCGGCCCGGTCCTCGGGGTCACCCCGGTGGACGACGACGAGCAGGCGCTCGCGGTGGCCAACGGCACCGACTACGGGCTGGTCGCCTCGGTGTGGACCCGCGACGTCGGCAAGGCCGTCAAGTTCGCCCGGGGCCTGCAGGCAGGCCAGGTGGCGGTCAACGCCGCGCTGGGCGCCGGGGTCATCGGGGGGCCGTTCGGCGGCTACAAGCGCAGCGGCTTCGGCCGCTCGATGGGCGCCGACGCGGTCCTCGACTACACCCAGGTCAAGACCGTGTCCCTCCGTGGCACCGGGAACTGAGAGGGATCGCATGAGCAGCATCACGACGCGCGCGGCCATCGCCCGCGAGGCGCACAAGGGGTGGGAGCTGGTCGACCTCCAGCTCGACGACCCCAAGGAGCACGAGGTCCGGGTCAAGTTCGCCGCCTCGGGCCTGTGCCACTCCGACGACCACATCACCCAGGGCGACGCGCCGGTGCGCATGCCCGTGGTGGGCGGCCACGAAGGGGCCGGCATCGTCGAGTCGGTCGGCCCGAACGTCACCCGGGTCAAGCCCGGTGACCGGATCGTCTGTTCCTACATCCCGGCCTGCGGCGCCTGCCGGCCCTGCTCCACCGGGCACCAGAACATGTGCGTCAAGGGGCTCAACGCCGGGACGGGCATGTTCCTCGACGGCACCTTCCGGTTCCACCTCGGCGACGAGGACCTCGGCGGCTTCTGCACCGTCGGCTCGTTCTCGCAGTACGCGGTGATCTCGGAGTGGGCGGCCATCCCGCTGGCCGACGGCATCCCGTGGGAGGTCGCCTGCCTCGTCGGGTGCGGCGTCCCCACCGGCTGGGGCTCGGCCGTGAACGCGGCCGGCGTCCGCGCCGGTGACACCGTCGTCGTCTTCGGCTCGGGCGGGGTCGGCAGCAACGCCGTCCAGGGCGCCCGCTACGCCGGCGCGAAGAACGTCGTCGTCGTCGACCCGGTGGAGTTCAAGCGCGACATGGCCACCTCGGTCTTCGGCGCGACGCACGCCTTCGCCTCGGCGAAGGAGGCGCACGAGTTCGTCGTCGAGACCACCTGGGGCCAGCTCGCCGACCACGCGATCCTCACCCCCGGCGTGGTCACCGAGGAGATGGTCAACGCGGCCATCCAGATGACCGGCAAGGGCGGCAAGGTCACCATCACCGGCGTCGGCAAGCTGACCGAGAGGGCCGCACACTTCCACGCCGGCGCCCTCATCGGCTACCAGCGGCAGGTCCGCGGTGCGCTGTTCGGCGACTGCAACCCGCTGTACGACGTTCCGCGGCTGCTGCGCCTGTACCAGGACGGTCAGCTCAAGCTCGACGAACTGGTGACCCGCACGTACGAGCTGGACGAGGTCAACGAGGCCTACCAGGACCTCGCCGACGGCAAGAACATCCGCGGGGTCATCCTGCACGAGGGCTGATGAAGGACCCCCTTGCCCCCCGCCACTCGCAGGCTCGCGGCGGGACCCGGCAAGGGGACCGGACACCGAGGCCGCCGGCACCGCAGGGTGCCGGCGGCCTCTGCCGGTGGTGTCAGCGCGGGCGCGGTGTCATCGCGCCCCCGGTGCGGGACGCGCGGATCGCGCCGCCCGCCTCGGGCGTCGCCGAGGGCGAGCCGAGGGCCCGGGAGATGCCGCGCGCGGTGGCCGCGAGGGCGGGGACGAGCGCGTGGCTCGGCACCGTTCCACGCTGCACGGTGACGCCGAGGGCGGCGACCACCTCGTCACGCCGGCCGCGCACCGGGACGGCGACGGCGAGGGCGTCGGGCGTCAGCTGGTTGTCGGCGATGGCGACGCCGGTGCGGCGCACCTCGGCCAGCACCCGGCGCAGCTCGCCGATGTTGGTGATCGTGTCCGGGGTGAACCGCTTCAGCGGCGCCTGCAGCAGCTCGTCCTGCACCTCGCGCTCGGCGAAGGCCAGCAGCACCTGCCCGGTGCCGGTGGCGTGCAGCGGCCAGCGGCCGCCGAGCCGGCTGAGCACCTGCACCGCGCCCCGGGCGCGCAGCGCCTCGACGTAGACGCCGTCGGCGCCGTCCCGGACGGCGAGGTGCACGTTGGCCCGGGTGGCCTGGTGCAGGTCGTCGAGGTAGGGGAGGGCCAGCTCGCGCAGCTGCAGCCCGTGCGGGGCCAGCGCGCCGAGCTCGAGCAGCCGCAGCCCGATCGCGTAGCGGCCGTCGGGGCCGCGCTCCAGGCCGCCCCACTGCCGCAGCTCGCCGACCAGCCGGTGAGTGGTGGTCAGCGTCAGCCCCGACCGGCGGCTGATCTCGCTGAGGGTCAGGGACGGGTGGGTCGGCCCGAAGGCGGAGAGGACGGCGAGCACCCGGCCGGCGGCCGTGGCGGCCCCTCCGGCGGGGAGGCGGCCCGGCTGGCTGTCGGCGGCTGCTGCGGTCAGTGTCGTGGCTCCCATCAACACCCTTTCGTTTCACACGCCATCAAGTTGGGCTGTGCACCCAACGTGGGCCGGGTCACTCTGCGCAGGCCCGTCCGGCGGTGTCAAGCACGTCCTCCGACGGGTGTGCCGCCGGGCCGGGCTTCCACCGGGGGGAAGGTCCGTCGCTGCGCGAGTGTGGCCCCGCACACGATGGTCGGGCGGAGACGGGCGGCTGCCCGGTGCCCCCGGAGCGCGGGACGCCGGCGCCGAGCACGCCCGTCCGCCCACCGTGATCCGCGCCGGAGGGGCCCCGGGCCCCGCCGGCGGCCCATCCGCCGAGAGGACTCGAGGCAGCGTGAACCGAACCCCGACCGACGTCCCGGGAGGCACCGCCTGATGGCCACCCTCGCCGACATCCTCGACCCGACCGGCCGGACGACGACCCGCATCGGCGCCACCGCGCGGGCGCCCCGGCGGCCGGACCTGACCGGCGTCCGGCTGGGGCTGCTCGAGAACACCAAGCACAACGCCGCCCTGCTGCTCGACGAGCTCGCCGCCCTGCTGCAGAGCGAGCACGGGGCGTCGACGACCGTCCTGCGCCGCACCAAGACCGCGTTCGCCCTGCCGCTGCCGGAGGAGGCGCTGGCCGAGCTGGTCCGCGAGTGCGACGTCGTCCTCACCGGGGTCGGGGACTGCGGCTCCTGCAGCGCCTCGGCCGTCGCCGACGGCATCGCGCTGGAGCGGGCCGGCGTGCCGGCCGCGGTCATCTGCTCCGACGCCTTCACCGCCACCGCGAGCGGGATGGCCGAGGTCCAGGGCGCGCCCGACTACGCCTACCTGACCACCGCGCACCCGGTGGCGATCCTCGACGCGGACGCCGTCCGCGAGCGGGCCCGTCAGCTGCTGCCCCAGGTCGTCGCGACGGTGACCGAGGCGGCCGCCCGGGAGGTGGCGTCGTGACGATCCAGGCCGACGCGCCGGTCGTCGTCCCGGACGCCGACCCGGAGGCCGCCCAGGCGGCGATCGAGCACTGCTACGCCCGGGGCTGGTCCGACGGCCTGCCGCTGGTGCCCGCGACCCGCTCCCTCGTCGACCGGTTCCTCGACCTCGTCGACCGGCAGCCCGACGAGGTGATCGGGAACCTGCCGCACCTGGACCGCACCGTGACCGTGGAGCTGGCCGCCGTCAACGCCGCCATGGCCGGCTGCCGCCCCGAGTACTTCCCGGTGGTCCTGGCCGCGTGGGAGGCGGTGCAGCGCGACCGGTCGGCCACCGGCGGCGGCTGGCAGTCCACCAGTGGCCCCTCGCCGCTGCTCGTGGTCAACGGCCCGGTCCGGCAGGAGCTCGGCTTCAACACCGCCGGCGGCGCGTTCGGCCCCGGCTTCCGGCCCAACATGACGATCGCGCGGGCGATCGGGCTCATCGTGCGCAACGCGTTCGGCGTCGTCCCGCACGGGTTCGAGCAGGCCACCCAGGGCCTGCCCGGCCGCTGGCAGGTGTGCCTCGCGGAGAACGAGGAGGAGAGCCCCTGGGAGCCGCTGTCGGTCGAGGGCGGCGTGCCCGCCGGCACCTCCGCGGTCTCCGGGATGCTGACCCGCACCGTCGAGTACGTCGACAACCGGCACACCGCCGACCCCGAGCAACTGCTCAGCGACTTCGCCGACACGATCTCCCGCAGCGGCGCGTCGATCTTCCGCCACCACCCGGCCGGGATCGTCTTCTGCCCCGAGCACGCGCAGATGCTGGCGAAGGCCGGGATGAGCAAGGCCGACGTCCGTGCGTGGCTGGTCGAGCGCTGCGGCAGGAGCAAGGCCGACCTGGCCCGGGTCGGCAAGGACGGCGTCGGCGACAACGGCGTCCGCTACGCCGACGGCGGCACCGACCCGGAGGCGTTCGACCGGCTGTTCGGCGCCGACGGCCCGGAGGTCCTGCCGATCCTCGTCGCGGGCGCCCGCAACGCCGGCATCTCCATGGTCGTTCGGGTCTTCTCCGGCTGGTCGGCCAGCTCGGTGCCCGTCGTCGGCCGCACCACCCCCTCGACCTCGGCAGGAGCCGCGCAGTGACGGAGTTCAGCGAGTCCCTCACCGACCCCTTCGGCGAGGCCGGCGAGCCCTGGATGGTCGGGCGCACCGCCCTGGTCACCGGCGGCGGGCAGCAGAGCCAGAACGAGCCCGGCGTCGGCTACGCGATCAGCCGGGTGCTCGCGGCCCACGGCGCGCGGGTCGCCGTGCTCGACCGGGACCGGGCCGCGGCGCAGCGCACCGTCGAGGCGATCGAGGCCGACGGCGGCAAGGCGGTCGCGGTCGTGGCCGACCTGCTCGACGACGACGCCTGCAAGCGCGCGGTCGAGGAGACCGTGGCGCAGTTCGGCGGCTTCGACACCCTGGTCAACAACGTCGCCGTGGGCGACCGCGCGGGCATCTTCGAGGTGACCCCCGAGCGCTTCTCCCAGCTGATGGACCTCAACCTCACCACCGCCTGGCAGATGACCCGCCACGCGGTGGAGGTGCTGCCCAGCGGCTCGGCGATCGTCAACATCAGCTCGGTCGGCGTCCGGGCGCGGGGGCCGGGCATGGTCTACAACCTGGCCAAGGCCGGGTTGGAGAACATGACCGTCGGCGCGGCCAACACCCTCGGTGAGCGCGGCATCCGGGTGAACTGCGTGCAGGTCGGCGCGATCTGGGGCGCGTTCGCCGCGGCCAACATGTCCCCGGAGATGCGGGCCATCCGCCGGGGCTGGTCGGGGCTCGGCACCGAGGGCAGCCCCTGGGACATCGCCCAGGCCGTGCTGTTCCTCTCCAGCGACCGGGCGCGGTGGATCTCCGGGCAGATCCTGTCGGTGGACGGCGGCCCGAGCAGCCCCACGCCGCCGAAGCCCGCCGGGGACGTGAAGTGACCGTCCAGGGGGTCGCGCTGGTCACCGGCTGCGGCAAGCCCGACGGCATGGGCCAGGCGATCGCCCGTCGGCTCGCGGCGCAGGGCCTGGCGGTCGTCGTCACCGACCTGCAGGCCACCGGCGTCCCCAACCGGCAGCAGGAGGACCGGTCCGCCGGCTGGGGCGGCGTCGAGGCGCTGGTCGCCGACATCACCGCCGGCGGCGGGACGGCGGCCGCCACCCTGGGCGACGTCGCGGTCGAGGCCGACGCCGAGCGGATGGTGGGCGAGGCGGTCGAGCGCTTCGGCCGGCTCGACGTGCTGGTGAACAACGCCGCCGCGCCGCAGGGACCGGACCGCGCCGACGTCGCCGACGTCCCGATCGAGGTCTTCGACCGGGTCGTCGCGGTCAACCTGCGCGGCCCGTGGCTGATGAGCCGCGCCGCCGTCCCGGTCATGCGGGCCCAGCGCTCCGGCCGGATCGTCAACATCTCCTCGATGGCCGGGCTCACCGCGGCGCCGTTCAGCGGGCCCTACTCGGCGTCCAAGGCCGGCGTCATCGGCCTGACCCGGGCGCTGGCGATGGACCTCGGCCCCTGGGGGATCACCGTCAACGCGCTGTGCCCCGGCCTGGTCGGCACCAGCCGGGCGTTCCTCAGCTCGGGTCCCGACGTCGACGAGGCGGTCCTTCTCGCCTCGCGCGGCCGGGCCATCCCGGTCGGCCGGGTCGGGCTGCCCGAGGACGTCGCCGCCGCGGTGGCCTTCCTGGCCTCGCCCGAGGCCGGCTACATCACCGCGCAGGCGATCCCGCTCGACGGGGGCGGCATGAGCCCGTTCCCGCTGCGCCACCCGGGGCCGGCCGAGGCGGCCGCCGTCTCCTGACGCCGGCGCCGGCTCGCCCGTCGGCTGCCCGTGCTCGACCCTCGGGTCGAGCACGGGCAGCCGAGCCCCGCCCGGCACGGCCCGTCCCGCGCGGCGCGAGGGCATGACGCGGCCCACCGCCGGGCCTACCGTGGGTCGGTGGCCGCCGCCGACCCGGTGGAGCGAGCCCGCGGCTCGTTCGGACGTCGCCTGTGGCGTGACGCGTTCACGGACCTGTCGGCGGCCCACCGCGCGGAACGGCTGGACGCCGCCGACCTCGAACGCCTGGCGGTCGCCGCCTACATGGTCGGCGAGGACAGCGCGTGCGAGCGGGCCTGGATCGCCGCCCACCACGCGTGGCAGCAGTGCGGCCGGCCGGAGCGGGCCGCACGGTGTGCGTTCTCGCAGGCGCTCGGGCTGTTCTTCCGTGGCGACCTGGCTCCGGCGATGGGCTGGGTCGCCCGCGGCGGACGGCTCCTGCAGGGCGGCCACCGCCCGTGCGTGGAACAGGCCTGGCTGACGATGCTCACCGCGTTGCCGCTCCTGTTCGAGGGCGATGCGGACGTGCTCCCGCGCTTCGTCGAGGCGGGGACGGTCGCGGAGCGGTTCGCGGATGCCGACGCCACCACGTTCGCGCGGCTCGGCCGGGCCTACGCGCTGACCCTGCAGGGCCGGGGCGCCGAGGGCACGGCGCTGCTGGACGAGGTCATGGTCTCGGTGACCGCGGACGAGGTGTCGCCGGTGCTCGCGGGCATCGCCTACTGCCAGGTGATCGCCCTGTGCCAGGCGGCGTTCGACGTCCGCCGCTCGAGGGAGTGGACCGAGGCGCTCACCCGCTGGTGCGCGTCCCAGCCCGACGTCGTGCCGTTCCGGGGCCACTGCCTGGTCCACCGCAGCGAGGTCCTCCAGTTGCTCGGCGCGTGGACCGAGGCCCTGGAGTCCGCCCGCCGGGCGTGCGAGGTGCTGGCCGGTCCACCGGCGTGGGATGCCCTCGGATCGGCCTGGTACCAACTCGCCGAGGTGCACCGGCTCCGGGGTGAGCCGGCGGAGGCCGAGGAGGCCTGTCGCCGGGCGGGCCTGGCGGGACGGGACCCCGAGCCGGGGATGTCCCTGCTCCGCCTGGCGCAGGGTCGGGTCGACGTCGCGGTCCGCTCGATCCGTCGCGCGCTCGACGAGGCTCAGGACCCGCTTCTCCGGGCCCGGCTGCTGCCCGCCTGCGTCGAGGTCCTGCTCGAGGCCGGCGACGTCCGCGGCGCACGGACGGCGGCCGAGGAACTCGCCGCGATCGCCACCCGGCTCGACGCGGCGTACCTGGACGCGCTCGCCGCCGAGGCCTCCGGTGCCGTCCTGCTGCGGGTAGGGGACCCCCGGACGGCGCTGCCGCCCCTGCGACGGGCGCATCGTTGCTGGCGGGACCTCGAGGCGCCGTACCAGGCGGCGCGTGTCCGGCTGCTCATCGCGGTCGCCTGTCGGGGGCTCGGCGACCGCGCCGGTGCCGAGCTCGGCCTGGCGGCAGCCCGCCGCACGTTCGAGGAGCTCGGTGCCCGCCCGGACCTCGAGCGCCTCGCCCGGCTCGAGGGCTCGCCGCCGGGAGGGCTGAGCCGGCGCGAGTGCGAGGTGCTCGCGCTCGTCGCCGCGGGCAGGACCAACCGGGCGATCGCGACCGAGCTCGCCATCAGCGAGAAGACCGTCGCGCGGCACGTCAGCAACATCTTCACGAAGCTGGGGCTCTCGTCCCGGTCCGGGGCCACCGCCTACGCCTACCGGCACGGGCTCGCCCGATAGGTCCGGTACGCAGAAGCACCCATGTCGCGTCCTCGCGAATGGGTGGTCCTCCCGAAGCGCGAGCGCCGCGCGGCCACCTACGGTCGGCCGCGGGATCGGAGGCGACGGGAGGAGCAGGTGATGACCACAGGGCAGCGCGCACAGGCCACGACGGACCAGCACGTGGCGCCACCCGAGGCCTGGAGCGCCATCGCCGAGGGCTACGACCGGTACGTGGCCCCCCAGGAGGTCGAGCTCGCGGACGAGGCGCTCGGCCTCGTCGGGCTCCAGGCGGGGGAGCGGTTCCTCGACGTCGCCGCCGGAACGGGCGGTCTCTCGCTGCCCGCGGCACGGCGCGGAGCGCAGGTGCTCGCCACCGACTGGTCGCCCGCGATGATCGAGCGCTTCGCGGCCCGCGCCCGGGACGAGGCCCTGCGCAACGCCGACGCGCGCGTCATGGACTGTCACGCCCTCGACCTCCCGGATGACGGCTTCGACGTCACGGGGTCGCAGTTCGGGGTCATGCTCGTGCCCGACCAGCCCCGGGCGCTGCGCGAGATGGTCCGCGTGACGAGGCCCGGCGGCCGCGTGCTGGTGGTCGCGTACGGCCCGCCCGCGGAGCTCGAGTTCCTCCAGGTCTTCACCGGCGCCCTGTCGGCGGTCGATCCCGGGTTCCCCGGTCTCCCCGACGACCCGCCGCCGCTGGAGTTCCAGGCCGCCGGGCCGGAGGTGCTGCGCCGGCGGATGACCGACGCGGGGCTGGCGGACGTCCGCGTCGAGCGGACGGCGGAGCGACCGGCGTTCGCCTCGGGCCAGGAGATGTGGGACTGGGTGTTCTACGGCAACCCGATCCCCGGGGAGCTCGTCGCCCACCTCTCCGAGAGCGAGCGAGCGCGGCTGCACCGGCTCCTCGACGACGTGGTGCGCGAGCGCGCCGGAACGGATGGGCGCGCCGTCCTCACGAACCTGGTCCACATCGGCATCGGGACGGCGTGAGGCGATCGGCGCGGCCGGTCTCCTGACCGGCCACCGGAGCGCCCCGGCGCAGGATCCCTGCGCCGGGGCACTCCGCTGTCGGTGGGCGGGTGGACAGTGCGGCCGTGGACTACACCCCGCCCGACCTCTCGGGCACCGTCGCCCTCGTCGCCGGCGCCACCCGCGGTGCCGGTCGTGGCACCGCGGTCGCCCTCGGCGCGGCCGGGGCCACCGTCTGGTGCACCGGCCGCAGCACCGCCGGCCGGCCCTCGGAGTACGGCCGTCCCGAGACCATCGAGGAGACCGCCGACCTGGTGACCGCCGCCGGCGGCCGCGGCATCCCGGTCGTCTGCGACCACCTCGACCCGGCCCAGGTGGCCGCGCTGGTGGCCCGCATCGACGCCGAGTCCGGCCGCCTCGACGTCCTGGTCAACGACGTCTGGGGCGGCGAGACGCTGTTCGAGTGGGACGCCGCGCTGTGGGAGCACGACCTCGAGCGGGGCCTGCGGCTGCTGCGGCTCGGCGTGGAGACCCACCTGGTCACGAGCGCGCACGCGCTGCCGCTGCTCATCCGCCGCCCGGGTGGTCTCGTCGTGGAGATGACCGACGGGACGGCCGCCTACAACGAGCGCACGTTCCGGGTGAACGCCTTCTACGACCTGGCCAAGTGGTCGGTGCTTCGGCTGGCCTTCATCCAGGCGCACGACCTGCGCCCGCACGGCGCGACGGCCGTCGCGCTCACCCCGGGCTGGCTGCGCTCGGAGATGATGCTGGAGGGCTTCGGCGTCACCGAGGCGAACTGGCGCGACGCGACCGGGGACGTGCCGCACTTCTGCATCTCCGAGAGCCCCGTCTTCGTCGGCCGCGCGGTGGCCGCGCTGGCGGCCGACGCCGACCGCGCCCGCTGGTCGGGCCGGTCGACCTCCAGCGGTGAGCTCGCGCGGGTCTACGGCTTCCCCGACGTCGACGGCACGCAGCCCGACGCGTGGCGCTACGTGGCCGAGGTGCAGGACGCCGGCCGCCCCGCCGGTGACGCGGGCTACAGATAGGACCTCACTAACCTGGGAGCGTGCCGAAGCTGCAACTGCTCCCCGCCGTCGACGTCGCCGACGGTCAGGCCGTCCGTCTCGTGCAGGGAGAGGCCGGCAGCGAGACCGGCTACGGCGACCCGCTGGAGGCCGCGCTGCAGTGGCAGCGCGACGGCGCGGAGTGGGTGCACCTCGTCGACCTCGACGCCGCCTTCGGCCGCGGCAGCAACCGCGAGCTGCTCGCCCGGGTCGTCGGTGCGCTGGACGTCGACGTCGAGCTCTCCGGCGGCATCCGGGACGACGAGTCGCTCGCCGCGGCCCTGGCCACCGGCTGCCGCCGCGTCAACCTCGGCACCGCCGCGCTGGAGTCGCCCGAGTGGTGCGCCCGCGCCATCGCCGAGCACGGCGACCGGATCGCCGTCGGCCTGGACGTGCGCGGCACCCGGCTGGCCGCCCGCGGCTGGACCCGCGAGGGCGGCGAGCTCTACGAGACGCTCGCGCGGCTCGACGCCGAGGGCTGCGCCCGCTACGTGGTCACCGACATCACCAAGGACGGCACGTTGCGGGGCCCGAACCTCGACCTGCTCCGCGAGGTGTGCGCCGCGACGCCCCGCCCGGTGGTGGCCTCCGGCGGGGTCAGCTCGCTCGACGACATCCGGGCGCTGGCCGGCCTGACCGCGGTCGGCGTCGAGGGCGCGATCGTGGGCAAGGCGCTCTACGCCGGCGCGTTCACGCTCCCCGAGGCGCTGCAGGTCACGGAGGAGGCGGCCGCATGAAGGTCGTCCGGTTCGGCTCCGACGCCCCCTGGGAGGCGGTCGTCGGGTACAGCCGCGTGCTCGTGCACGGCGACATGGCGTGGGTGAGCGGCACGACCGGCACCGTCGACGGGGTGGTGGTGCACCCCGGCGACGCCGCCGCGCAGACCCGGCAGGCGCTGGCCAACATCGCCGCCGCGCTGGAGCGGGCCGGGTTCACCGTCGCCGACGTCGTCCGCACCCGCATGTACGTCACCGACATCTCCCGCTGGGAGGAGGTCGGCCGGGCGCACGGCGAGGTGTTCGGCGACGTCCGGCCGGCGACGTCCATGGTGCAGGTGGCCGCGCTGATCGACCCGGCGATGCTGGTGGAGATCGAGGCCGACGCCGTCCGGAGGGCCGGGGCGTGAGTCTGGCCGTGCGGGTGATCCCGTGCCTGGACGTCGACGCCGGCCGGGTGGTCAAGGGCGTCAACTTCGTCGACCTGCGCGACGCCGGCGACCCGGTGGAGATGGCCCGCGTCTACGACGCCGAGGGCGCCGACGAGCTGACCTTCCTCGACATCACCGCCAGCTCCGGCAACCGGGAGACCACCTACGACGTCGTCCGCCGGACGGCGGAGAGCGTCTTCATCCCGCTCACCGTCGGCGGCGGGGTGCGCACCGTGGAGGACGTCGACCGGCTGCTGCGGGCCGGCGCCGACAAGGTCGCGGTCAACACCGCCGCCGTCGCCCGCCCGGAGGTGATCAGCGAGATCACCGACCGGTTCGGCAACCAGGTGCTGGTGCTCTCCCTCGACGCCCGCCGCTGCCGGGAGGGCGCGCGCACCGACTCCGGCTTCGAGATCACCACGCACGGCGGGCGCCGCGGCACCGGCCGGGACGCCGTCGAGTGGGTCGTCCAGGCCGCCGAGCTGGGGGTCGGCGAGGTGCTGCTCAACTCGATGGACGCCGACGGCACCCAGGCCGGGTTCGACCTCGAGCTGATCCGGGCGGTGCGCCGCGAGGTCCGCGTGCCGCTGATCGCCAGCGGGGGAGCGGGGGAGCCGGAGCACTTCCCGCCCGCAGTGGAGGCCGGGGCCGACGCCGTCCTGGCCGCCAGCGTCTTCCACTTCGGCAAGCTGCGGGTCGGCGAGGTCAAGGCCGCCCTGGCCGGCGCCGGCGTCCCGGTGCGCAGGGAGACCGACTCCCCGATGGCCTAGCGACCTCGGACCGCGCGCGTCCGCGTCCCCGCCGTGACAGCCGCACCGGACCAGTGACCAACGACCGTCGCCCTGGCCAGGTCCCTCGACCAGCATCGACGTGCTCCGCTCGCGGCAGGAGGACCCGATGGCGACCCCGACCGTGCAGTCCGGCATCCGCGGCTTCCGCGGGGAGGTGCTCCGCCCGGGAGACCCCGGTTACGACGACGCACGACAGGTCTTCAACGGCATGGTCGACCGTTCACCGTCCCTGATCGCCCGGTGCACCGGCACGGATGACGTGGTCGCGGCGGTGGACCACGCGCGCGAGGCCGGCCTGCCGCTGGCGGTGCACGGTGGCGGGCACGGAGTGGTGGGCCATGCGGTGTGCGACGCAGGACTGATGCTCGACCTGCGGCCGATGAACCGCGTGCAGGTCCGGGTCTCCGACCGCTCGGTGCAGGCCGAGGGTGGCGCCACGTGGGGGCAGTTCGACGCGGCCACCCAGGAACACGGGCTGGCGATCACCGGCGGGCGGATGTCGTCGACCGGCGTCGGTGGGCTGACGCTGGGAAGCGGCAGCGGCTGGCTCGAGCGGAAGCTCGGGTACACCTGCGACAGCCTCATCGGCGCGCAGGTCGTCACCGCCGCCGGCGAGGTGCTCGAGGTCAGCGACGTGCAGGACCCGGACCTGTTCTGGGCTCTGCGCGGTGGCGGCGGGAACTTCGGCGTGGTCACCCGCTTCGACTTCCGCGCCCACCCCATGGGGCCGGTGCTCCTCGGCGGGATGCTCCTGTACCCACACGACGCCGCCCTGGACGTGGTCGGGCACTACCGCGAGTTCATGGCCGAGGCGCCCGACGAGGTCGGTGGCGGAGCGGCGTTCATCTCCGCACCCCCGGAGCCGTTCGTGCCCGAGGCGGCACGGGGCCGCCCCGCGCTCGGGGTGATCGTCGTCTACGCCGGTGACGTCGAGGTGGGACGGAGGGTCCTGCAGCCGGTGCTGGAGTACGGCTCGCCCATGGTCGCGATGGTCCAGCCGATGCCCTACACGGCGATCCAGGGGATGCTCGACACCGGCTACCCGAAGGGCATGCGCAACTGGTGGACGGCGGACTTCCTGCGGGACCTGCCCGACGAGGCGATCGAGGCGGCGGTCGTGCGCACGGCCGCGGTGCCGTCGCCACTGACCCAGGTCATCCTGGTCCCCGGCGGCGGTGCGCCGGCCCGGGTGCCGCGGGACGCGACGGCGTTCGACCTGCGGGACGCGCCGTGGAACGTCCACTTCCTGAGCATGTGGCCTGACCCGGCCGACGACGACCGGAACACCTCCTGGACCCGTGACCTGGCCGGGGCGATGAAGCCGTACGCCGCCGGCGGCGCCTACCTCAACTTCCTGGGCGACGAGGGCCCCGACCGGGTCCGCGCGGCGTTCGGGCCCGAGAAGTACGCGCGCCTGGTGGCGCTCAAGGACCGCTACGACCCGGACAACCTGTTCTGCCTCAACCAGAACATCCCCCCGTCCCGGTCGGTGCCCCGTCCCCGGACCGACTCGGGCGGCTGGACCCCGGGGGATCCCGGCGGTCGGTGAAGTCGGCGCGGCGGCCCGGTCCGACCCGCGCCGTCGACCGGGCCGCGTGGCGGTGGCACGCTCGGGGACACCTGGCCCGGGGAGGCGCCGTGTGTCGATGGCTGGGGTACGTCGGGGACCCCATCACGCCGCGTGAGCTGCTGTACGACCCGCAGCGGTCGCTGATCGAGCAGAGCCGCCGGCACGCGCCGGACATGCCCCTGCCCAACGGCGACGGGTCGGGCCTGGGCTGGTACGGACGCCGCGAGAGCCCGGCCCTGTTCCGCACCACCGCGCCGGCCTGGGGCGACGAGAACCTGCTGGAGCTGGCGACCGAGATCTCCTCGCGGATGTTCCTCGCGCACGTGCGGGCCGGGACCGGCGCGCCGGTGCAGCAGACCAACTGCCACCCGTTCCGGTGCGGCAACTGGCTGTTCGTCCACAACGGGTACGTCAACGAGTACCCGCGCCTGCGGCGGGAGCTGCTGCTGGCCGTGCGGCCCGACCTCTTCGGCAACATCGCCGGCACCACCGACTCGGAGGTGCTGTTCCACCTGGCCCTGACGTTCGGGCTGGCGGACGATCCGGTGGCCGGGCTGGAGGCGATGGCCGGCTTCGTCGAGGCCGCCGCCGAGGCCGAGGGCATCCCGGAGCCCCTGCAGATGACGGTCGGGCTGACCGACGGGAGCACCCTGTACGCCGCCCGCTACGCCAGCGGCCCGGTGGTCAACTCCCTGTACGTCAGCGAGGACGTCGAGTCGCTGCGCGCCCTCTACCCGGCGAACGAGCGGTTCGCCCACTTCCCGGACAACGCCCGGGCGGTGGTCTCCGAGCCGCTGGTGGACCTGCCGGGGGTGTGGCGGGAGGTGCCGGTCGCCACCGCGCTGGTCGTGGGGGAGACGGTGCAGGAGCGCCCGTTCCGCCCGCGGCTGCCGGTGGCGGTGTAGCGGAGTGCCGCAGCGCAGGTCTCCTGCGCCCCCACCCTCCGCTCAACCGACGTCGACGCGGGCGACGTCGCGCCGGCCGGCGGCCCACAGCAGCAGCTCCAGCGGCTCGCCGGCCACCGCCGTCCGCCCGGCACCCGCCCGGTGCTCCGCCCCGGTGTCGGTGCGCCGCAGCACCACCCCGCCCGGCGTCCGCCGGGCGAAGAAGCGGACGGCCCGCCACAGCTGGTCCTGGTCGGCCGGCGGCAGCGCCCGGGGGACCCAGCCCGGCTGAGCCCGGCGGACGTCCTCGTGGTGGATGGCGAACTCGGTGGCGTTGACCGCGTCCCCGACTCCCGGCCACCCCATCGGCGCCCAGCCCGGCGGGCCGGACCGCACCCGCGCCACCAGCTCGGCGTGGGGCGTCGCGGTCCGCAGCCGGTCCTCCAGCCGGTGCGACCAGGCCGACAGCGGCCGGGCGACGCCGAGCTGCTCGAGCCCGTAGCCCGGCAGGGCGTCGGGACGCCGGTCGCGGACGACGAGGTGCGCGGCCAGGTGGCCGGTCGTCCACCCCGCGCAGCAGGTCGGCGCGTCGGGACCGAGCTCCCCGAGCAGGTCGGCGAGGGCGGCCCGCTCGCGCGCGGCGATCGACGGGGAAGACGAGGTCATCGTGCGGGGTTACCGACAGGGCGGGCTCGGGAAACCGGGAGCAGTCCTTAGTGCTCCTAAGTACAGTCGAGAGCACCGCCCCGCACGAACACCGAGGAGAGCTGTGCCCCGCCGCCGAGACGCCGTGGTCCGGCGAGGGATGCGCCACGTCGGGCGCGCGATCGCCGAGCAGCCGGGCATGTTCACGCTGGCCTTCGTGGCGAGCAGCCTCTACGGCGGGATGACCGTGGCCAGCGCCTACGTCGTCGGCGAGGTCACCCAGCGGGTGGTCCTCCCGGCGTTCGCCGAGGGCGCGACGACCGCGGCCGCACTCACCCTGGCCGCCGTCGCGATCCTCGCCGTCGCCGCCCTCAAGATCCTCGGCATCCTCGGCCGCCGGCTGTTCGCCGGGATCATGGGCTACCGGCTGCAGGCCGACTACCGCCGCCGGATCACCGGCCAGTACCTGCGGCTGCCGCTGTCGTGGCACCAGCGGCACCCGACCGGGCAGCTGCTGTCCAACGCCAACTCCGACGTCGAGGCGGCCTGGTTCTTCGTCGCGCCGCTGCCCTTCGCGTGCGGCGCGGTGGTGATGATCGCGATCACCGTCGCGACGCTGGTGGCCACCGACCCGTGGCTGGCGCTGGTCGGCCTGGTCGTCTTCCCGCTGGTCTTCCTGGTCAACGCCGTGTACTCGCAGGTGATGAGCCCGCGGATGGCCCGGGCCCAGCAGCTGCGCGCCGAGGTCAGCGAGATCGCCCACGAGAGCTTCGACGCCGCGCTGGTGGTCAAGACCCTCGGCCGCGAGGACGGCGAGACCGCCCGCTTCACCGCCCGCGCCGAGGAGCTGCGGGACGGGCTGGTCGCCGTCGGCCGGGTGCGCGGGCTGTTCGACCCGCTGATGGAGGCGCTGCCCAACCTGGGCACCCTCGCGGTGCTGCTCATCGGCGCCGGGCGGGTGGCCGACGGCGCCACCGACGCCGGCGACCTGGTCTCCATCGCGTACCTGTTCACCCTGCTCGCGCTGCCGATCCGCGCGATCGGCTGGGTGCTCGCCGACCTGCCACGCGCGCTGGCCGGCTTCGACCGGGTGACCCCCGTCCTCGACGCCACCGGCGAGACCCGGCACGGGGACGACACCGCCCCCGCGGGCACGGGCGGTGCGACCCTGGCGCTGCGGGACGTCGGCTTCGGCTTCGACGGCGCCGAGCGACCCACCCTCTCCGGGATCAGCTTCGACGTCGCGGCCGGCCGCACGGTCGCCGTCGTCGGGCCGACCGGGTCGGGCAAGTCGACCCTCGCCGGCCTGCTGGTGCGGCTGGTCGACCCCGGCACCGGCGCGGTCCTGCTCGACGGGGTGGACCTGCGCGCGCTGCGCGAGGGGGAGGTCAGCGGGCAGGCCGCGTTCGTGCCGCAGGGCACCTTCCTGTTCGACGACACCGTCCGCGGCAACGTCACCCTGGGCGCCGACCTGACCGACGACGAGGTGTGGGAGGCGCTGCGGGTGGCTGCCGCCGAGGACTTCGTGCGGCGGCTGCCCGACGGCCTCGACACCCGCGTCGGCGAGCGCGGCGCGACGCTGTCCGGCGGGCAGCGGCAGCGGATCGCGCTGGCCCGCGCGGTGGTCCGCCGCCCCCGCCTGCTGGTGCTCGACGACGCGACGAGCGCCGTCGACCCGGCGGTGGAGGCCCGCATCCTCGACGCCCTGCGCGCCGCCGACCGGCCCTCGACCGTCGTCGTGGTCGCCTACCGCCAGGCCACCATCGCGCTGGCCGACGAGGTGGTGTGGCTGGAGAACGGCCGGGTGCTCGCCCGCGGCAGCCACGACGAGCTCCTGGCGGCGGTGCCCGGCTACGCCGCGCTGGTGCGCGCCTACGCGCAGACCGAGGTGGCGGCGTGAGCGGACAGGGGCGTGAGCAGCGCACCGAGGAACGAGCGAGGAGCGGAGCGCCCCGCGGGAGCGAGCAGGTGGACTCGACCGCGATCGCCGGGCACCGGGAGGAGGGCGCGCTCGCCACCCTGCGCCGGGGCCTGCGGATGATGCCGGAGTTCCGCCGCGGGCTGCCGGCCACCTTCGCCCTCGCGCTGGTGGCGACCGCCGGGCGGGTGGTCGTGCCGATCGCCGTCCAGCAGGTCATCGACCGTGGGCTGTCCGGTCCCGGCGGCCCGGACCTCGACCTGGTCCGCGACCTCGTGCTCGTCTGCGCCGCGGTCGTGCTGCTCACCGCGGTCGCGGTCTACCGGATGAACGTCCGGCTGTTCCGGACGACGGAGACCGCGCTGGCCGGGCTGCGGTCGCGGGCCTTCCGCCATGTCCACGACCTCTCGGTGCTGCACCAGCAGGGGCAGCGGCGCGGGTCGCTGGTCTCCCGCGTCACCAGCGACGTCGACCAGCTCTCCACGTTCATGCAGTGGGGCGGCGTTCTCGGCGTGGTCAGCCTGGGCCAGCTGCTGGTCGCCACCGTGGTCATGGCCGTCTACTCCTGGCAGCTGACCCTGCTGGTGCTGGTCTGCTTCGTGCCGCTGGCAATCGCGGTCCGCTGGTTCGCCGGGCGGCTGGCCGTCGTCCACGGCGTGGTCCGCGAGCGGGTCGGCGACGTGCTGGCCGCGGTCTCCGAGTCCGTGGTCGGAGCCTCCACGGTGCGCGCCTACGGCATCCGCGAGCGCACCGCCGCCCGCATCGACCGGGCCATCCACCGGCACTACCGGGCGCAGGTGCGCGCGCAGCGGACCACCGCCGCGGTCTTCGTCAGCGGCGAGTTCGTCGCCGCCGTGGCCAACGCCGCGGTGGTCGTCGTCGGCGTGCTGCTGGGCATCGGCGGCTCCCTGACCGCCGGCACGCTGGTGGCGTTCCTGTTCCTGGTGACGCTGTTCGTCGCACCGGTGCAGACCGCCAGCGAGGTGCTCAACGAGGCGCAGAACGCGATCGCCGGGTTCCGCCGCGTCCTCGACGTCCTGGAGACCGAGCCCGACGTCCGGGACCCCGCGGTCGTCGACCCGGCGTCGGCCCGCCAGCTGCCGCACACCCCGCTGGGCGTGCGGTTCGAGCACGTCACCTTCCGGTACTCGCCGGCGGCGCGGCCCGCCCTCGACGACGTCGACCTGGAGATCGCCCCGCGCCGCCGGGTGGCGATCGTCGGCGAGACCGGCTCGGGGAAGACGACGTTCGCCAAGCTGGTCACCCGGCTGATGGACCCGACCGAGGGCCGGGTGCTGCTCGGGGGCGTCCCGCTCGCCGAGGTCTCCTTCGCCTCGCTGCGGCAGCGGGTGGTGATGGTCCCGCAGGACGGGTTCCTCTTCGACGCGACGATCGCCGAGAACGTGCGCTACGGCCGGCCGGGGCTCTCCGACGACGACGTCCTCGCCGCCTTCGCCGACCTCGGCCTGGGCGACTGGGTCGCGGGGCTGCCGAGCGGGGTGCGCACGCCGGTCGGGCAGCGCGGGGAGTCGCTGTCGGCCGGGGAGCGGCAGCTGGTCGCCGTCGCCCGGGCCTACGTCGCCGACCCCGACCTGCTGGTCCTCGACGAGGCCACCAGCGCCGTGGACCCGGCGACCGAGCGGCGGCTCACGCACGCCCTCGACACCCTCACCGAGGGACGGACGACGCTGACCATCGCCCACCGGCTGTCCACCGCCGAGCGGGCCGACGAGGTGCTGGTCGTCGACGCCGGCCGGGTGGTGCAGCGCGGCACGCACGCGGAGCTGGTCGACGCCGACGGGCCCTACGCGCGGCTGCACGCGTCCTGGCGGCGCTCGTCGGCAGGGGAGCCGGAGCCGGCCCGCTGAGCGCGGCGGGCCACCGCAGCGGCGCGGCGCGCCCTAGCCTGCGGGACGTGCCCCCCACCCCGGCGGACGCCGTCCCGCCCGCGGACCCGCGGATGCCCGGCCTGGCCATGGCTGCCGGCGTCCTCGGGATCCTCGGCGCGGTGCCGCCCCTCTTCGTCGCCGTCCTCGCCGTGATGCTCGGTGGCCTGGACGCGGACACCGGTCCCGACCCGTGGACCTACCTGCTCCTGGTCGCCCCGGTCGTCCAGCTGGCCGGCGCCCTGTGGCTGCTGCTGCGCCGCGGCTGGCTGCCGCTGGTGCTCTCGGTCCTACCGGTCGCCGTGCTCACCGGCGCGGTCGTCGTGACCGCCACCCGTGAGGACGCCGGGAGCCCGGCCTGGCCGCTGGTGCTGGTGGCCCTCCCGCTGCTGGCGGCGGCGCTGGCCCTGACGCCTCGGGTGCGCCGGTGGACCGCCGGCCGGCCCCGGCGCACGACCGCGGCGTCCCGCTGAGGTCCGGGGCCGGCGTCCTACGCTGCGGCCATGCCGTCGTCCTCTCCGCGCAGCCGGGCGGCGACGCGGCGCTCGCCCCGGACGGCCCCCCGCCCCGCCGCCAGGTCCGCGGCACCCGCGGAGCGCCCGCTGCTCGCGCCGTTCGCCGCCGTGTTCGGCGTGCTGGTGGCCGCCGAGGACCTCTACCTGGCCTACCTGCTGTGGGAGCCCGACCGTGGTCCGCACTGGTACGTGCTCGTGCCGGTCCTGCTGGCGGTGTGGGCGGTCGTCGGCGCGGCGATGGTCTGGCTGGGCCGGGGGCGCGGCTGGCTGGTCCTGGCCGCGGCCGCGGTGCCGCTCCTGCTGGCGGTGGTCGGGCTCGTGGTGCTGTTCGGGGTCCTCGGCGGCGGCCAGGCGATGTGGTGGGCGGTGCTGCTGCTGGCCGGCCCGATCGGCTGCCTCGCGCTGACGCTGCGCCGCCCGATCCGGTCGTGGACCCGACCCGGCCGGGCGACGCACCCGCCCGACCGGCGCCGACGGGCGGCCCGTCCCCGCTAGCGTGCCGACCGTGAGCGGACAGGGGCGGGAGCATCGCAGCGAGGAACGAGCGAGGAGCGGAGCGCCCCGCGGGAGCGAACCGGGGGCATGGTGACCCAGACAGACGTCGTGGTGGTGGGCGCGGGGCTGGCCGGGCTGGTCGCGACCGCGGAGCTGGCCGACGCCGGCAAGCGGGTGGTGCTGCTCGAGCAGGAGCCGGAGGCGTCCTTCGGCGGCCAGGCCTGGTGGTCCTTCGGCGGGCTGTTCCTGGTCGACTCCCCGGAGCAGCGCCGGCTGCGCGTCCACGACTCCCTGGAGCTCGCCCGCCAGGACTGGTTCGGCACCGCCGGCTTCGACCGCCCCGAGGACCACTGGCCCCGCCGCTGGGCCGAGGCCTACCTGCAGTTCGCCGCGGGGGAGAAGCGCGCCTGGCTGCGCGAGCAGGGCGTGCGGTTCTTCCCCGTGGTCGGCTGGGCCGAGCGGGGCGGCTACACCGCCACCGGTCACGGCAACTCCGTGCCGCGCTTCCACATCGTCTGGGGCACCGGCCCGGGCCTGGTCGAGCCGTTCGCCCGCCGGGTGCGCGCCGCCGTGCAGCGCGGCCTGGTGGAGCTGCGCTTCCGGCACCGGGTCGACGAGCTCGTCGTCAGCGGCGGCGCGGTCACCGGGGTCCGGGGCGCGGTCCTGGAGGCCAGCGACGCCGCCCGCGGCGAGGCCAGCTCGCGCACCGAGGTGGCCCCGTTCGAGCTCGCCGCGCAGGCCGTCGTCGTCACCTCCGGCGGGATCGGCGGCAACCCCGAGCTGGTCCGGCAGAACTGGCCGGCCCGCCTCGGCCCGGCCCCGCAGCGGCTGCTCTCCGGCGTCCCGGCGCACGTCGACGGCCGGATGCTGCAGGCCACCGAGGCCGCAGGCGCGCACCTGGTCAACCGCGACCGCATGTGGCACTACACCGAGGGCGTCGCCAACCACTCCCCGGTCTGGGCCAGGCACGGCATCCGGATCCTGCCCGGGCCGTCGTCCCTGTGGCTGGACGCGACCGGCAAGCGGCTGCCGGTGCCGCTGTTCCCCGGCTTCGACACGCTGGGCACGCTGGCCCACATCGGGCAGACCGGGTACGAGCACACCTGGTTCGTCGCGACGAAGAAGATCGTCGAGAAGGAGTTCGCGCTGTCGGGCTCCGAGCAGAACCCCGACCTGACCGGCAAGGACGTCAAGCTGCTGGTGAACCGGGTCAAGGCGGGGGTGGCCGCGCCGGTGCAGGCCTTCCTCGACCGGGGGGAGGACTTCGTCGTCGCGCGGACCCTGCCCGAGCTGGTCGCCGGCATGAACCGGGTCACCGGGGGGACGCCGGCGCTGGACCTGGCCACCGTCGAGGCCGAGATCGTCTGCCGCGACCGCGAGGTCGGCCACGCCTTCACCAAGGACCTGCAGATCACCGCGATCCGCGGCGCCCGCAACTACCTCGGCGACAAGCTCATCCGGGTCGCCCCGCCGCACCGGCTGCTCGACCCGGAGGCGGGCCCGCTGGTCGCCGTCCGGCTCAACCTGCTCACCCGCAAGACCCTCGGCGGGCTGGAGACCGACCTGTCCGGCCGCGTGCTCCGCCCCGGCGGTGAGGTCTTCCCCGGCTTGTACGCGGCGGGGGAGGTCGCCGGGTTCGGCGGCGGCGGCATGCACGGCTACCGGTCGCTGGAGGGGACCTTCCTCGGCGGCTGCCTGTTCTCGGGGCGGGTGGCCGGCCGGGCGCTGGCGGCCGAGCTGTGAGAACGACGCGCGAGGGAGCATCGCCGCGGGCTGGGGGCACCTCCCGCTCGTGGGGGACGGCGACCGAGGAGCGGACCGAGTGCGGAGTCGAACGGGGGATGCTGTGACGACTCCCAGGGACCCGTGGTCGGACCCGGCCACGGAGACCGAGCAGGGCGCTCCCTACGCGGGCCCGCCGCCGACCGCTCCGGCCTGGGTCCCACCGGGCCACGGCGCACCTCCCGCGTACGGCGCGCCACCCGGGTACGGCTGGCCCGCGCCGTACGGCGCGCCCTGGTCACTGCCGCCGCGGGGGCCGCGGCGGCCCGGCCGGGTGGTCGCCGCCGCGGTGCTCGCCTTCGTGCAGGCGGGCCTGGTGGCGTTCGCCTCGGCGTACGTCTACCTCCTCGCCTCGGTGTTCAGCCTGGCCGGGCGCGAGCCGGGCTTCCCGGCGGACGCCGGGGCGCTGGCGACCGAGGCCACCGCCGTCGCCGGCGTGCAGATCGGTTCGGTCGTCGCCCTCGTCGTGGCCGGGGTCCTGGCCCTCAACCGGCGCAGCGCGGCGTCGCGCTGGACGCTGGTCGCCGCGCTGGGCCTGCAGGTCGCCCTCGCCGCGTACTGGTGGGTGCGGCTCGGCGCGCTGTCCGCGGCCGCGGTCGGGCCCGACCCCGCGGCGGTGGTGGTGGTCGGCGTCCTCTTCTTCGCCGCCGGGCCGGCCGTGGGGCTGGGCCTGGTCTGCGGCCGCCCGGCGCGGGAGTGGTTCGCCGGGGAGCCCGCCGGGCGGTGACCTCCGCCGTCCGGGGTGGATGGGACGATCGGGCGCATGTCCGCCGTCCCCTCCGCCGAGTCCGCCCTGGACCCCGCCGTCGCCGCGCTGCTGCGCCGGGACGCCGCGGGTCTGGTCGCCGCCGTCGTCCAGCAGCACGACACCGGCGAGGTGCTCATGGTCGCCTGGATGGACGACGAGGCGCTGCGCCGAACCCTGACGACCGGCCGCGCCACCTACTGGTCGCGCAGCCGGCAGGAGTACTGGGTGAAGGGCGAGACCTCGGGCCACCGGCAGTGGGTCCGCGACGTCCGGCTGGACTGTGACGGGGACGCCCTGCTGGTGCTCGTCGACCAGGAGGGGCCGGCCTGCCACACCGGCGAGCGCAGCTGCTTCCACCGGGAGCTGGAGGTGTCCCGTGCGGCTCGGTGAGACGTCCCCGTCGCGGGAGGAGTTCGCCGCGCTGGACCGACCGATGGTCCCGGTGACCCGGCGGCTGCTCGCCGACGCCGAGACCGCCGTGGGCATCTACCGCAAGCTCGCCGGCAACCGGCCGGGCACGGTGCTGCTGGAGTCCGCCGAGCAGGGCAAGCAGTGGAGCCGGTACAGCTTCGTCGGCGTGCGCAGCGCCGGGGTGCTCACCGAGCGGGACGGTGTCACCCAGTGGCTGGGGGAGCGGCTCCCCGGGCTGACCGACGACCTGCCGTCCGACCCGCTGGACGCCGTCCGCACCCTGGCCCGGCGGCTGCGCTCCCCGCGCATGCCCGGCCTGCCGCGGCTGACCGGGGGCCTGGTCGGCTACCTCGGCTACGACGTCGTGCGGCGGCTGGAGCGGCTGCCCGTGACCAGCGTCGACGACCTCGGCATGCCCGAGCTGTCGCTGGCGCTCGTCACCGACCTCGCGGTGCTCGACCACCACGACGGGTCGGTGCTGCTCATCGCCAACGCCGTGCGGGGCGCGGGAGAGCCCGGCACCGGCTGGGACGACGCCGTGGCGCGGCTGGACACCATGGCCGCCGACCTCACCAAGGCGGTGCCGCCCGGGGTCGCGACGTTCACCACCGCCGAGCCGCCGCCGGTGGTCAGCAACATGGCGCCGGGCGTCTTCGAGGACGGGGTCGAGCGGGTGCGCGAGCACATCCGCGCCGGTGACGCCTTCCAGGTGGTGCTCTCCCAGCGCTTCGAGACGCCCACCGAGGTCGACGCGCTGGACCTCTACCGGGTGCTGCGGGCGACCAACCCCTCGCCCTACATGTACCTGCTGCGGTTCGCCGGCCGGGAGACGCCGTTCGACGTCGTCGGCTCCTCGCCCGAGGCGCTGGTGACGGTGACCGGCAGCTCGGCCGTGGTGCACCCACCGGCCGGCACCCGCCCCCGCGGCGCCACGCCTGACGAGGACGTGCGGCTGGCCGAGGGGCTGCTCGCCGACCCCAAGGAGCGCGCCGAGCACGTCATGCTCGTCGACCTGGCCCGCAACGACCTGGGCCGGGTGTGTGTACCGGGCACGGTCGAGGTGCCCGACTTCATGCGGATCGAGCACTACAGCCACGTCATGCACCTGGTCTCCACCGTGGCGGGCGAGGTCGCGCCGGAGTGGGACGCCCTCGACGTCTTCGACGCGACGTTCCCGGCCGGCACGGTGTCCGGCGCCCCCAAGCCGCGGGCGATGGAGATCATCGAGACGCTGGAGCCGACCCGTCGCGCGCTGTACGCCGGCACGGTCGGGTACGTCGACGCCAGCGGCGACCTGGACATGGCCATCGCCATCCGGACGGCGGTGCTGCACCAGGGGCGCGCCTACGTGCAGGCCGGCGCAGGGGTCGTGGCCGACAGCGACGCCGCCACCGAGGAGGCCGAGACCCGGCACAAGGCCCGGGCGGTGCTGTCGGCGATCGCGACCGCCGAGGGGATGCGGGAGCTGCCGTGAGCCGCCGTGCCATCGGACCGGCTCCGGCGGGCGGAGGCGGACGTCCAGTGGGCACCGTGAGCACCCCCGCCCGGCGGGAGCTCGCGGCCGCCGTCGTCGGGACGGCGCTGGCCGGCGGGCTGGCGCTGTCCACCGGCGGGCAGACCTGGGTGACCGCGACGCTGCCGCGCCCGGCACCGCTGCCCCCGGCCACCGAACAGCTCACCGGGAGCACGCTGGCGCCGCTGGTGCCCGCCGCCGGCCTGCTGCTGCTGGCCGCCGCGGTCGCGGTGCTGGCGGTCCGCGGCGCCGGCCGGGTCGTCGTGGGGCTGCTCGTCGCCGTCGCCGGCGGGGTCCTGAGCTGGTCCGGGCTGCGGCCGTTCGTCAGCGACGGAGCGTCGGCCGTGGCCGGGGGCGGGAGCGGGAGTGGCGGCGCTCCCACCGTCGTGGTGCACGCGGCCTGGCCGGTGCTCGCCCTGCTCGCCGGGGCGGTCGCCGTCCTCGCGGGGCTGCTCACCGTCCTGCGCGGTCGCGGGTGGCCCGCCATGGGCCGCCGCTACGAGCGGCCGGCCGGCGCCGCGGCGGCCGCGCCCACCACCCGGCCGCGGACCGAGGAGGACCGCGCCCTGGACGCCTGGCGGGCCCTCGACCGGGGCGAGGACCCCACCGAACTGGCCCCCGGCGAGGCTGAATCCCGCTGACTACCCGACCCCCGGGCGGTGAATCGCCCGGCGCCGCCCCGCGGGAGGGCGGGTCCCCGGCCGCCTCTAGAGTGGGTCCACGGCCAGTCCGCGACCGCGGGGCCGACGATCACAGCGGGGAGGGCTCGTGTCCGTGCTCGACGAGATCGTCGCCGGGGTCCGGGAGGACCTCGCTGCGCGCGAGGCGATCACCCCGCTGGCCGAGGTCAAGGCCGTCGCGCGGGACGTCCGCCCGGCGCTCGACGCCTTGGCCGTGCTGCGCAGCCCCGGCGTCGGCGTCATCGCCGAGGTGAAGCGGCAGAGCCCGTCCAAGGGGGCGCTCGCCGACATCGCCGACCCGGCCGTCCTGGCGCGGCAGTACGCCGACGGCGGCGCCCGGGTGATCAGCGTGCTCACCGAGCGCCGGCGGTTCGGCGGCTCGCACGCCGACCTCGCCGCCGTCCGCGCCGCGGTGGACGTGCCGATCCTGTGCAAGGACTTCGTCGTCACCAGCTACCAGGTGCACGAGGCCCGTGCGCACGGCGCCGACGTCGTCCTGCTGATCGTCGCCGCGCTGGAGCAGAACGTGCTCGTCGGACTGCTCGAGCGGGTGGAGTCCCTGGGGATGACCGCGCTCGTCGAGGTGCACACCGAGGCCGAGGCCGACCGCGCGCTCGACGCCGGCGCGTCGGTGATCGGCGTCAACGCCCGCGACCTCACCACGCTGGAGGTGGACCGGTCGACCTTCGAGCGGATCGCCCCGGGGCTGCCGTCGGAGGTGGTCAAGGTCGCCGAGTCCGGCGTCCGGGGGCCGCACGACCTCATCTCCTACGCCGCAGCCGGCGCCGACGCCGTCCTCGTCGGCGAGGGGCTGGTCACCGCCGGCGATGCCCGCCAGGCGGTCGCCGACCTCGTGACGGCGGGGTCCCACCCCGCGACACCGCGCACCACTCGCTGAGCAGGCCCCGTCCCGAGGCTCGCCCCGAGCTCGCGGGGGGGGGGTGAGGAGGACAGGGTCCTTCTCCGCCCCCACCGCTCGCAGTCCCGCGGCTCTCGCGGCCCCGCGTGGGCTCCTGCGGTGGCGCACCGCCGCGGCAGCGCGCAGAACACCGCAGGAGCGGGGCGGGGCTGCGACCCCCGACCCCGCCACCCCGGCGCCGACCCCCTCCACCGCCCGGGCGCCGCGGCGCGGGACACTGGGGGCATGACGACGACCAGCCCACCGCAGCCCGGAGAACTGCTCCTGCCGGCGCGCCCGGGCTGGCCCGACGCCACCGGTCACTTCGGGGTCTTCGGCGGCCGCTTCGTGCCCGAGGCGCTCATCGCCGCGCTCGACGAGCTCACCGAGGCCTACGAGGCCATGCGGGTCGACCCGGCGTTCCTCGAGGAGTTCGCCGCGCTGCAGCGCGACTACACCGGCCGGCCCAGCCCGATCACCGAGGTGCCGCGGTTCGCCGAGCACGCCGGCGGCGCCCGCGTGCTGCTCAAGCGGGAGGACCTCAACCACACCGGCTCGCACAAGATCAACAACGTGCTGGGTCAGGCGCTGCTCACGCGGCGGATCGGCAAGCAGCGGGTGATCGCCGAGACCGGCGCCGGGCAGCACGGGGTGGCCACCGCGACGGCGGCGGCGCTCATGGGGCTGTCCTGCACGATCTACATGGGCGAGGAGGACACCCGCCGCCAGGCGCTCAACGTGGCCCGCATGCGGCTGCTCGGCGCCGAGGTCATCCCGGTGACCACCGGCTCGCGCACCCTCAAGGACGCGATCAACGAGGCCTTCCGCGACTGGGTCACCAACGTCGCGACCACGAACTACGTGTTCGGCACCGTCGCCGGGCCGCACCCGTTCCCGGCGATGGTCCGCGACTTCCAGCGGGTCATCGGCGACGAGGCGCGCGCCCAGGTGCTCGAGCGCGAGGGGCGGCTGCCCGACGCCGTCCTGGCCTGCGTGGGCGGCGGCTCCAACGCGATCGGCATCTTCACCGCCTTCGTCCCCGACGAGGGCGTGCGGCTGATCGGCCTGGAGGCCGGCGGCGACGGCGTGGAGACCGGCCGGCACGCGGCCACGATCACCGGCGGGACGCCGGGCGTGCTGCACGGCGCCCGCTCCTACCTCCTGCAGGACGAGAACGGCCAGACCATCGAGTCGCACTCGATCAGCGCCGGCCTGGACTACCCGGGCGTCGGCCCGGAGCACTCCCACCTGCACGACATCGGCCGGGCCGAGTACCGGGCGGTGACCGACGCCGAGGCCATGGAGGCCTTCGCGCTGTTGTGCCGGACCGAGGGGATCATCCCGGCGATCGAGTCGGCGCACGCGCTCGCCGGGGCGCTCACCGTGGGCCGCGAGCTCGGGTCGCGGGGGGCTGGTGGGCGGGGGGACGAGCCTCCGCTGCTGCTGGTCAACCTCTCCGGCCGCGGCGACAAGGACGTCGAGACGGCGTCGCGCTGGTTCGGCCTGGGCGACCGCGAGGACGTCGACCCGGGGCCGGGCCTGGACACCGACCAGCAGCCCACCGAGGGCGCGGTCACCTCCGGCGACGCGGTCGCCGGGCAGGACGCGGGGGAGACGGCGTGAGGTCCGAGAACGACGGTCGAGTGAGCATCGCAGCGAGCGCCGGCGAGCGAGGAGCGGAGCGGGACCGGAGTCGAGGCGGGTCACAGCTGGCTGACGTCATCGGCAAGGCGACGGCGGAGGGGCGGTCGGCGCTGGTCGCCTACCTCCCGGTCGGGTACCCGAGCGTCGACGAGTCGATCGCGGCCATGGTCGCCGCGGTCGAGGGCGGGGCCGACGTCGTCGAGGTCGGCGTCCCCTACAGCGACCCCGGCATGGACGGGCCGGTCATCCAGCAGGCCGTGGACCCGGCCGTGCGCGCCGGCGTCGGCATGCGCGACGTGCTGCGCGCGGTGGCGGCGGTCGCCGCCGCGGGCGCGGTGCCGGTGGTCATGAGCTACTGGAACCCGATCGAGCGCTACGGCGTCGAGCGGTTCGCCACCGACCTGGCCGCGGCCGGGGGAGCGGGGGCGATCACGCCCGACCTCGTCCCCGACGAGGCCGCCGACTGGATCGCCGCCGCCGAGCGGGCCGACCTCGACCGGGTCTTCCTGGTCGCGCCCTCGTCCACCGACGCCCGGCTGGCCATGACCACCGCCGCCTGCCGCGGCTTCGTCTACGCCGCCTCCACCATGGGCGTGACCGGCACCCGCGCCACGGTCGGCGACGCCGCGGAGGAGCTGGTCGCCCGCACCCGAGCCGCGGCTCCCGACCTGGCGGTCTGCGTCGGGCTCGGGGTCTCGAACGCCGAGCAGGCCGCCGAGGTCGCGGCCTTCGCCGACGGGGTCATCGTCGGGTCGGCGTTCGTCCGCACCCTGCTCGACGGACGCGGTCCGGACGGCGTCCGCGCGCTCGCCGCCGAGCTGGGCGAGGGCGTGCGCCGGCGGGGTGCTGCGTGACCGCGCTGGCGGCCATCCCCAGCCCCACGCAGGGCGTCTGGGAGCTCGGCCCGCTGCCCATCCGGGCCTACGCGCTGTGCATCATCGCCGGCATCGTCGCCGCGGTCTGGCTGACCGACCGGCGCTGGCGGGCCCGCGGGGGAGCGGAGGGCGACGTCCTGGACATCGCCGTCTGGGCGGTGCCCTTCGGGATCATCGGCGGCCGGCTGTACCACGTCGTCACCAGCCCGCGGCCCTACTTCGGCGAGGGCGGCGACCCGCTCCGGGCGTTCGCGATCTGGGAGGGCGGCCTGGGCATCTGGGGCGCCATCGCCCTCGGCGGGGTGGGCGCCTGGATCGCCTGCCGCCGCAAGGGCATCCCGCTGCCCGCCTTCGCCGACGCGCTGGCCCCCGGGCTGCTGGTCGCCCAGGCGATCGGCCGGCTCGGCAACTGGTTCAACAACGAGCTCTACGGCGGGCCCACCGACCTGCCGTGGGCGCTGACCATCTACGAGTGGAACGGCACCGGGGCGGTCGTGGGCCCCGACGGGCAGCCGGTCGTCCTGGGCACCTTCCACCCGACCTTCCTCTACGAGCTGCTGTGGAACCTCGCGGCGGCCGGGCTGGTCATCTGGGCCGACCGCCGCTTCCAGCTCGGTCACGGCCGCGCGTTCGCCCTCTACGTGGCCAGCTACTGCGCCGGCCGGCTGTGGATCGAGCTGATGCGCTCCGACCCCGCGGAGACGTTCTTCGGGGTCCGGCTCAACGTCTTCACCGCAGTGGTCGTCGGCCTCCTCGCGGTGGCCTACCTGGTGTGGCAGCGCGGCCGCCCGCGCGAGGTGATCAGCCGCGGACGTGAGATGTCCGACACGACAGCCCCCTCGCGGAGCCCGGGGCGCACCACCCCGGCGGCTCCCTCCGACGGCGGGGGCGACCCGGAGGGCGAAGGCGCAGGTGGAGATGGCCCCCTGCGACACGGGAGATCCTGACGACGACGCGCCGGAGCGGGGGTTTGCCCGAGTGAGGTGCGTGTTACGGCTGTGTACCCTCCTTCCAGACCTCCCAGTGATCCTGGCGGGGTCACCTGCGTCGGAACCGGGCCAGCGCCGCCCCGCGGACGACAGCCCCGAGGGCACCACCCCCGAGGCTCGCGAGCCTGAGCTGGACCGGTCGATCCACGGTCGCCGCCGCTCCTCGGCTCTCCCGCAGTGCCGCCCCTCCGCCCTCTGACCACCGGCCCCGGGCCTCGAGCCCCCCGCCCGCACCGTCACCGTCGACGGAGTGCGGACGGCGCGCCGACGACGGGAGTGACATGCCCGATCTCTCCGCCCCCGCCACCGGCACGGTGACCCCCGCTCGCGGCGGGACCGCCGTCCCGTTCTCGGCCGTCCCGGCCCCCGTGGGCCTGTACGACCCCGCCAACGACAAGGACGCCTGTGGCGTCGCCTTCGTCGCCGACGTGCAGGGACGCCGCTCCCGGAAGATCGTCGCCGCCGGTCTCGCCGCGCTGCACAACCTCGACCACCGCGGCGCCGCCGGCTCCGAGCCCAACTCCGGTGACGGCGCCGGGATCCTCACCCAGATCCCCGACGCGCTGCTGCGCGTCGAGGTGGGCTTCGACCTGCCCCCGCTGGGCGAGTACGCCGCGGGCGTGGCCTTCCTCCCCGTCGACGAGGCCGAGCGGGCCGCGCGGGTCGAGGACGTCGCCCGGCTGGCCGCCGAGGAGGGCCTGACCGTCCTGGGCTGGCGCGAGCTGCCGGTCGACCCGGACGGCGCCGACGTCGGGCCCACCGCCCGCGCGGTCATGCCGCACTTCGCCCAGCTGTTCGTGGCCGAGACCATGGGCGCCCGTGCCGACGCCTCCGCGTTCGGCGGCAACGCGGCCCCCCACGGCGTCACCCGGCTGGAGCGGCGCGCCTTCGTCCTCCGCAAGCGCGCGGAGCGGGCCGCGACCGAGGCGGGCAGCTCCCTCTACATCGCCTCGCTGTCGTCCCGGACGATCACCTACAAGGGCATGCTGACCACCGACCAGCTGCCCGCGTTCTTCCCCGACCTGCGCGACGAGCGCTACGAGTCGGCGATCGCGCTGGTGCACAGCCGGTTCTCCACCAACACCTTCCCGAGCTGGCCGCTGGCCCACCCGTTCCGGGTGATCGCCCACAACGGCGAGATCAACACGATCAAGGGCAACCGCAACCGGATGCGGGCCCGCGAGGCCAAGCTCGAGACGACGCTGTTCGACGGCCCTGCCGGGCCGGCGGCCGAGCTGGGGCTCGACCGGCTCTTCCCGGTCACCGCCGGCGACTTCAGTGACTCGGCCACCTTCGACGAGGTGCTCGAGCTGCTGCACCTGTCCGGCCGCTCGCTGCCGCACGCGGTGCTGATGATGATCCCGGAGGCGTGGGAGAACCACGACGAGATGGACCCGGCCCGCCGGGCCTTCTACCGGTTCCACTCCTCGATCATGGAGCCGTGGGACGGGCCGGCCGCGGTCGCGTTCACCGACGGCACGCTCATCGGCGCCGTCCTCGACCGCAACGGGCTGCGCCCGGGCCGCTGGTGGCACACCAAGGACGACCTGGTCGTGCTCGCCAGCGAGGTCGGCGTCCTGGAGATCCCCGACGCCGAGGTCGTGGCCAAGGGTCGGCTGCAGCCGGGCCGGATGTTCCTGGTCGACACCGCGTCGGGGAAGATCGTCTCCGACGAGGAGGTCAAGGGCGCGCTCGCGGCCGAGCACCCCTACGAGGACTGGCTGCACGCCGGCCTGGTGCACCTGCCGCAGCTGCCCGAGCGCCGTCGTGCCCGGCCCAGCCACGAGTCCGTCGTCCGGCGGCAGCAGCTGTTCGGCTACACCGAGGAGGACCTGCGCGTCCTGCTCACCCCGATGGCGTCGTCCGGCGCCGAGCCGATCGGCTCGATGGGCACCGACACCCCGGTCGCGGCCCTGTCGGACCGCTCCCGGCTGCTCTACGACTACTTCGGGCAGCTGTTCGCCCAGGTGACGAACCCGCCGCTGGACGCCATCCGCGAGGAGCTGGTGACCAGCCTGGGCCGCACCTTCGGCCCGGAGCAGAACCTGCTGCACGCCACCCCGGCGTCCTGCCGGCAGGTCTTCCTGCCGTACCCGGTCATCGACAACGACGAGCTGGCCAAGATCCTGCACATCGACGACGACGGCGACCTGCCCGGGTACGCCGCCGTCCGGATCACCGGCCACTTCGACGTCAACGGCGGCGGCAAGGCCCTCGCCGAGGCGGTCGAGCAGCTGCGCACCAAGGTCAGCAAGGCGATCGCCGCCGGGGCCCGGATCATCGTGCTCTCCGACCGGGACTGCGACGAGAAGCGCGCGCCGATCCCGTCGCTGCTGATGACCGCGGCCGTCCACCACCACCTCGTGCGGCAGAAGACCCGCATGGAGGTCGGGCTGGTCGTCGAGTCCGGCGACTGCCGCGAAGTGCACCACGTCGCGCTGCTGCTCGGCTACGGCGCCGCCGCGGTCAACCCCTACCTGGCGTTCGAGTCGATCGAGGACCTCATCCGCGACGGCGTCCTCACCGGCGTGCAGCCGGCCCAGGCCAGCCGCAACCTCGTCAAGGCGCTGGGCAAGGGCGTCCTGAAGGTCATGAGCAAGATGGGCATCAGCACCGTCGGCTCGTACACGATGGCGCAGATCTTCGAGGCCGTCGGCCTGTCCCAGGAGGTCGTCGACGAGTACTTCACCGGCACCTCCTGCCCGCTGGGCGGTGTCGGCGTCGACGTCCTCGCCGAGGAGGTGGCCATGCGCCACCGCCGCGCCTACCCCGAGAACCCCACCGAGCGGGCGCACCGCCGGCTGGACACCGGGGGCGAGTACCAGTGGCGCCGCGAGGGCGAGGTGCACCTGTTCAACCCCGAGACGGTGTTCCTGCTCCAGCACGCCACCCGCGCGCGGCAGTACGAGGTGTTCCAGCGCTACACCGACACCGTCGACAAGCTCTCCGAGGACGCCGCCACCCTGCGCGGGCTGTTCAGCCTCCGGACCGGGCTGCGCCCGCCCGTGCCGCTGGAGGAGGTCGAGCCGGTCAGCGAGATCGTCAAGCGGTTCTCCACGGGCGCGATGAGCTACGGCTCGATCTCGCAGGAGGCGCACGAGACCCTCGCGATCGCGATGAACCGGCTGGGCGGCAAGTCCAACACCGGTGAGGGCGGCGAGGACCCCGACCGCTTCCAGCCCGACCCGAACGGCGACCTGCGCCGCTCGGCGATCAAGCAGGTGGCCAGCGGCCGGTTCGGCGTCACCAGCGAGTACCTGGTCAACGCCGACGACATCCAGATCAAGATGGCGCAGGGTGCCAAGCCCGGCGAGGGCGGCCAGCTGCCCGGCCAGAAGGTCTACCCGTGGGTGGCCCGCACCCGGCACTCCACGCCGGGCGTCGGCCTGATCAGCCCGCCGCCGCACCACGACATCTACTCGATCGAGGACCTCAAGCAGCTGATCCACGACCTGAAGAACGCGAACAACGCGGCACGGGTCCACGTCAAGCTGGTCAGCGAGGTCGGGGTCGGGACGGTCGCGGCCGGTGTGAGCAAGGCGCACGCCGACGTCGTCCTGATCTCCGGGCACGACGGCGGGACGGGCGCGGCGCCGCTGACCTCGCTCAAGCACGCCGGCTCGCCGTGGGAGCTCGGCCTGGCCGAGACGCAGCAGACGCTGCTGGCCAACGGCCTGCGCGACCGCATCGTCGTGCAGTGCGACGGGCAGATGAAGACCGGCCGCGACGTCGTCATCGCCGCGCTGCTGGGCGCCGAGGAGTTCGGCTTCGCCACCGCGCCGCTGGTCGTCTCCGGCTGCGTGATGATGCGCGTCTGCCACCTCGACACCTGCCCGGTCGGCGTCGCCACCCAGAACCCGGAGCTGCGCAAGCGGTTCACCGGGCGGCCGGAGTTCGTGGTCACCTTCTTCGAGTTCCTCGCCGAGCAGGTGCGCCAGTACCTGGCCGAGCTGGGCTTCCGCTCGCTGGACGAGGCCATCGGCCACGCCGAGCTGCTCGACACCCGCAAGGCGGTCGACCACTGGAAGGCCGCGGGCCTGGACCTCACCCCGGTCCTCGCCGTGCCCGAGCTGCCCGAGGGCGCGCCGCTGCACCGGGTCCGGGAGCAGGACCACGGCCTGGACGTCGCGCTGGACCAGACCCTCATCCAGCTGTGCGAGGGCGCGCTGCTCGACGCGCGGCCGGTCAGCCTCGAGCTGCCGGTGCGCAACGTCAACCGCACCGTCGGCACGATGCTCGGCTCGATGGTCACCCGGCGCTTCGGGGGCGAGGGCCTGCCCGACGGCACGATCGACCTGACCTTCACCGGGTCGGCCGGCCAGTCGTTCGGCGCCTTCGTGCCGCCCGGGATCACCATGCGGCTGTTCGGTGACGCCAACGACTACGTCGGCAAGGGCCTCTCCGGCGGGCGGATCGTCGTCCGGCCGGGCCGCGAGGCGACCTTCGCCGCCGAGGACAACGTCGTCGCAGGCAACGTCATCGCCTACGGCGCCACGAGCGGGGAGATCTTCCTGCGCGGGCGGGTCGGCGAGCGGTTCTGCGTGCGCAACTCGGGCGCGCTGGCCGTCGTCGAGGGCGTCGGCGACCACGCGCTGGAGTACATGACCGGCGGGCGCGCGGTGATCCTCGGCCCGGCCGGCCGCAACATCGCGGCCGGCATGTCCGGGGGCATCGGCTACGTCCTCGACCTGGCCCGCCACCGGGTCAACGGCGAGATGGTCGACGTCGAGCCGCTGGACGGCGCGTCCGCGCAGTGGCTGCGCGACGTGCTGGTCCGCTACGCCGCGGACACCGCGTCGCCGGTGGCCGCCGCGCTGCTGGCCGACTGGGGCCGCTGGTCGGAGCGGTTCAGCGTGATCATGCCGCGCGACTACCGTCGCGCGCTCGAGGCCCGGCGGGCCGCGGAGGCCGCCGGCACGGATGTGGACAAGGCACTGATGGAGGCCGCACGTGGCTGACTCGACCGGTTTCCTCAAGCACGACCGGGCGCTGCCGCCCCGCCGGCCGGTCGACGTCCGGATCCTGGACTGGAAGGACGTCTACCTCTCCCGGCAGGACGGTGAGGACGCCGTCTTCCCCCTGGCCGCGGTGCGCCAGCAGGCCGCCCGGTGCATGGACTGCGGCATCCCGTTCTGCCACCACGGCTGCCCGCTGGGCAACCTGATCCCGGAGTGGAACGACCTCGCCCGCCGCGACGACTGGACCGAGGCGATCGAGCGGCTGCACGCGACCAACAACTTCCCGGAGTTCACCGGGAAGCTGTGTCCCGCGCCGTGCGAGGGCTCCTGCGTGCTCAACCTGCAGGAGTCGCCCGTCACGATCAAGCAGATCGAGTGGGAGATCATCGACCAGGCGTTCCAGCGCGACCTGGTCAAGCCGGTCCCGCCGCAGGAGCAGACCGGCAAGAAGGTCGCCGTCATCGGCTCCGGGCCGGCCGGGCTGGCCGCCGCCCAGCAGCTGACCCGCGCCGGGCACGAGGTGACCGTGTACGAGCGGGCCGACCGCGTCGGCGGGCTGCTCCGCTACGGCATCCCCGAGTTCAAGATGGAGAAGGCCGTCCTCGACCGGCGGCTGGACCAGATGCGCGCCGAGGGCACCCGGTTCGTCACCGGGGTCGAGGTCGGCGGCAGCGGGGAGCGCGCCCTGTCCGCCGAGCAGCTGCGGGCCGAGTACGACGCCGTCGTCCTGGCCGGTGGCGCCACCATCGGCCGCGACCTGCCCGCGCCGGGCCGGGAGCTGCGCGGCATCCACCTGGCCATGGAGTACCTGCCCTTCGGCAACCGGCAGGCGCTCGGCGAGCTCGACGAGCCGCCGATCAACGCCCACGGCAAGCACGTCGTGATCATCGGCGGCGGCGACACCGGCGCCGACTGCCTGGGCACCGCCCACCGGCAGGGAGCGCTGTCGGTGACCCAGTTGGAGATCATGCCCGCGCCGCCGGACCGTCGCGCGGCCGGCAACCCGTGGCCCACCTACCCGATGGTCATGCGGGTCTCCAGCGCCCACGAGGAGGGCGGCGAGCGGCTCTACAGCGTCAACACCGAGCGCTTCGTCGGCGACGACGACGGCAACGTGCGCGCGCTGCTCATCCACGAGGTCGAGCGGGTCGACGGCCGGTTCCAGAAGGTCGAGGGCACCGAGCAGGAGCTCCCGGCCGACCTGGTGTTCCTCGCCATGGGCTTCACCGGGGCCCAGCGCGAGGGCCTGCTCGACGCCCTCGGCGTGGAGATCGACGGGCGCGGCAACGTCGCCCGCGACGGTGAGTTCATGTCGACCGTTCCCGGCGTGTTCGTCGCCGGGGACATCGGCCGCGGGCAGTCGCTGATCGTGTGGGCGATCGCCGAGGGCCGTGCCGCCGCCGGCGCCGTCGACAGCTGGCTGACCGGGGCGTCGATGCTGCCGCGGCCGATCACGCCCACCGCGGTCGCGCTCCGGTAGCGCGAGGACCACTCGGGGGGGACCCCGTCCCCGCCCCGTCCGAGGCTCGCGCCGAGCCTGCGAGGCGTGAGGAGGACGGGGTCCTCCGACCTGCCCCGGGTCGTTCGCCGGCGGCGTGTGAGCGCTCACAGGGACTCGCCGCACGGGAGCGGGGCGGGGCCGATAGCGTTTGACCCATGTCGCGTCGCGCCAAGATCGTCTGCACGCTGGGGCCGGCGACCTCTTCCCAGGAGCAGGTCACCGCCCTCGTCGAGTCCGGGATGGACGTCGCCCGCCTGAACTTCAGCCACGGCGCGCACGCCGACCACGAGCGCGCCTACACGATGGTCCGTGAGGCGTCGGACCGGACCGGCCACGCCGTCGCCGTCCTGGCCGACCTGCAGGGCCCCAAGATCCGGCTCGGCACCTTCGCCGACGGCCCGGTCCAGTGGCAGACCGGGAGCCGGGTCTGCATCACCGTCGACGACGTCGAGGGCACTGCCGAGCGGGTGTCGACGACGTACAAGGGCCTGGCGGCCGACGCCCGGGTCGGCGACCGCCTCCTGGTGGACGACGGCAAGCTGGCGCTCTCGGTGGTGGCCGTGGAGGGTCCCGACGTGTGGTGTCTCGTCGTCGAGGGCGGCGAGGTGTCCAACAACAAGGGCCTGTCGCTGCCCGGCGTGGCGGTGAGCGTGCCTGCCCTGTCCGAGAAGGACGCCGAGGACCTCCGCTTCGCGCTGCACCTGTCGGTGGACTTCGTGGCGCTGTCGTTCGTGCGGTCGCCGGCCGACGTCGAGCTGGTGCGCGACATCATGCGCCAGGAGGACGTCTTCGTCCCGGTGATCGCCAAGCTCGAGAAGCCCGAGGCCGTGGAGAACCTCGAGGCGATCGTCGAGGCCTTCGACGGGGTCATGGTGGCCCGCGGCGACCTCGGCGTGGAGCTGCCGCTGGAGAAGGTCCCGCTGGTGCAGAAGCGGGCCGTGCAGGCCGCCCGGGAGCGGAACAAGCCGGTCATCGTCGCCACCCAGATGCTCGAGTCGATGATCAGCTCGTCTCGGCCCACCCGCGCCGAGGCATCCGACGTCGCCAACGCCGTCCTCGACGGCGCCGACGCGGTGATGCTGTCGGGGGAGACCTCGGTCGGCCGCTACCCGATCGCGGCCGTCCGGACGATGGAGCGGATCATCGACGCGGTCGAGAGCGACAACGTCGCCGCCCCGGAGCTCGTCCGCCGCTCGCGGTCGCGGTCGGGCGCGATCGTCCGAGCGGCCCGCGACGTCAGCGAGAGCCTGCAGGTCAACGCCCTCGCCACCTTCACGCAGACCGGTGACAGCGCCCGCCGGCTGGCCGCGCTGCACCCCCGCCAGCCGTTGCTGGCCTTCACCGTCGACCCCCGCGTGCGCAGCCAGCTGGCGCTGTCGTGGGGCGTGGAGACCTTCCTCGTGCCCGAGGTGCAGCACACCGACGACATGGTCCAGCAGGTCGACTTCTCGCTGCTGGCGATCGGCCGGCTCAAGGAGGGCGACCGGGTCGTCGTCGTGGCCGGCAGCCCGCCCAACACCCCCGGCTCGACCAACCTCATCCGGGTGCACGAGGTGGGGACCGACTCGTGACCGGCCCGGCGGGGGACGGCGACAGCCAGGCCGCCTCGCTGCTGCACGTGCTCGACCTCGAGGAGCGCGAGCCCGACGTCTTCGTCGGCCGGACGCCGACCACCCGGCTGCAGCGGATCTTCGGCGGCCAGGTCGCCGGGCAGGCGCTGATGGCCGCGGGGCTGACGGTGCCGGCCGAGCGCGGGGTGCACTCGATGCACGCCTACTTCCTGCGGCCGGGCGACCCGCACGAGGAGATCCGCTACACCGTCGACCGCATCCGCGACGGCCGGTCGTTCACCACCCGCCGGGTCATCGGGTGCCAGCGGCGCAAGGGTGAGGACGTCGCCGTCTTCGCCCTGACCGCCGACTTCACCGCGGGCGAGCCGCCGGTGGTCGAGCACGCGCTGCCGATGCCCGACGTCCCCGCGCCGGAGGAGCTGCCCTCGCTGGCCGACGTCGCCGCGGCGCACGGCCAGGAGTCCTCCGGGGCCCTGGAGATCAGCCGGGCGGTCGAGCAGCGGCTCCTGGAGGACCCTTTCGCCGGCGTCGCCAAGCAGCCGCCGGACACCGCGACCCGGGTCTGGATGCGGGTCGCCGGCCGGCTGCCCGACCGGCCGGCCGTGCACGCGGCGGCGCTGACCTTCGTCAGTGACCTCACGCTGCTCGGCGCCGGGCTGGCCCGCGTCGGCGGCTGGCAGAACCGCTACGTCGGCGCCAGCCTCGACCACGCGGTGTGGTTCCACGCGCCGGCGCGGGCCGACGACTGGTTCCTCTACGAGACCGACAGCCCGGCGGCGAGCGGCGGCCGGGCGCTGTGCTTCGGCCGCATCTGGGCGGCCGACGGCACGCACGTGGCGACGACCGCCCAGGAGGGCCTGCTGCGGCCCGTGCAGCGCTGACTCAGGAGCCGGTGCCCTCGCCGTCCCCGGTGACGGCCACGGCGGCCTGCTCGGCGGTCTCGGCGGGGGACGTGTCGGCCTCGGGGGTCTCGGCGGTCTCCGGTGCCTCCTGGGGCTGCTCCTCGACCGGCTGTCCGTCCACCGGTTGTTCGGCGGCCGCCAGGCCCTCCTGGGCCGCCGCCTGGGTCGCCGTCTCGTCTTGGGCGGCCGGCACCTCCGACACCGCGGCGCGACGCTCCGCCTCCACCCTGGCCCGCTCGGCGGCCGACTCGGCGAAGTCGGCGGCCAGCCAGTCGTGGCCCTCGCACAGCAGCGTCCAGACGCGCTCGACGTGGTCCCGCGTGGTCGCCGGGGCGCCGATCGCCACGCGCAGGACCGCCTGCCCGCGCACCGTGGTGTGGGTCAGGAACACCTCACCGCCGTCGTTGAGCCGCTCCAGCAGCGTCATGGTGGCGACGTCGGCGTCGACGTCGTCGGCCCAGCGGGGGCGCAGGCAGACCAGCGACAACGGGTGCTTCGTGGCGACGTCGAACCGGTCGTCGGCCGCGGCCCAGGACGCCAGCTCCTGGGCGAGCGCGACCCCCGAGCGCACGTGGGCCCGCAGTCCCTCCGCGCCGTACCAGCGCAGCACGAACCACAGCTTGAGGGCGCGGAACCGGCGGCCGAGCTCGATCTGCCAGTCGCGGTAGTCGACGACGGCGCCGGCGTCGGTGGCGGCGTTGCGCAGGTACTCCGGCAGGATCGCCAGGGCGCCGGTCAGCGCGGCCCGGTCGGCGACCCAGAACAGCGTCGCGTCGAACCCGGTGAGCAGCCACTTGTGCGCGTCGGTGGTGTAGCTGTCGGCCCACTCCACCCCGGCCTGCAGCTCGCGCAGCTCCGGCGCCACGGCGCTCACGCCCGCATAGGCGGCGTCCACGTGCAGCCAGACGCCGTGGTCGCGGCAGACGGGGCCGAGCTCGGCGAGCGGGTCCACGGCGGTGGTGGACGTCGTCCCGACCGTGGCGCACACGAGCACCGGCCGGAACCCGCGGGCGGTGTCGCGCTCAAGCCGGGTCCTCAGCGCCTGGGGGCGCATCGTGAGGTCGCCGTCCACCTCGACGATGCGGACGGCGTCGCTGCCCAGGCCCGCGATGCGCACCGCCTTCTCCATCGACGAGTGCGTCTCGGCCGAGACGTAGACGGTGTACTCCTCCGGGCGGACGCCCCCGCGCACCGTCTCCCCACCGCTGGCCCGGTGCAGCGCGGCGAGCAGCGCGACCAGGTTCGCCCCCGAGCTGGAGTCCTGGACGACGCCACCGCCGGGGCCGGACGAGCGGAAGGCCTCGGGCAGGCCGAGCAGCTCGGCGAACCAGTCGAGGACGTGCTGCTCCAGCTCCGTGGCCGCCGGGCTGGTCACCCAGGACATGCCCTGGACGCCGAGGCCCGAGGAGACGAGGTCGCCGAGCACCGAGGGGCCGGAGGTGTTGGCCGGGAAGTAGCCGAAGAAGCCGGGGTGCTGCCAGTGGGTGACCCCGGGCAGGACGACGCGGTCGAGGTCGGCCAGGACGGCCGAGAACGGCTCACCCTGCTCCGGCGGCGCGGCGGGCAGGGCCTCGCGGACGTCACCCGGTGCGAGGGGGGAGCGGACCGGGAACGAGCCGACGCGGGCCCAGTAGTCGGCGATCCAGTCGACGACCTCGTGCCCGTGCTGCCGGAACTGCTCGGGGGTCATGTGTGGGGGCGTCGGCGTCGGCTCGCTCACGGTGCCACCGTATGGCGGCCGCCGTTCAGCCGTGTGAGGTGCCCCCGGTGCGACTCGAACGCACACTGCGCGGGTTTTGAATCCGCTCCCTCTACCGATTGGGGTACGGGGGCGTGCCGGGGCGACGAACCCCGGCTGCCCGAGCAGCCTAACCGGGCGTCACCGACGCAGTGGCATCGATAGGCTCCCGCGCGTGAGCAGCGAGACGATCCGGGTCCTCATCGCCGAGGACGAGGCGCTCATCCGCCTCGACCTCAAGGAGATGCTGGAAGAGGAGGGGTACTCCGTCGTCGCCGAGGTCGGCGACGGGCAGCAGGCCGTGGACCGCGCCACCGAGCTGCGACCCGACCTGGTGATCCTCGACATCCAGATGCCCGTCCTGGACGGCCTCTCGGCCGCCGAGCAGATCGCCACGGCGCGGGTCGCGCCGGTCATCGTGCTCACCGCCTTCAGCCAGCGGGAGCTGGTGGAGCGGGCGCGCGACGCCGGGGCGATGGCCTACCTGGTGAAGCCGTTCTCCAAGAACGACCTCGTGCCGGCGATCGAGGTGGCCCGGGCCCGGTTCGCCGAGATCTCGGCCCTGGACGGCGAGGTCCGGACCCTCGAGGAGCGCCTGGAGGCCCGCCAGGTCGTCGAGAAGGCCAAGGGCAAGCTGATGACCGAGCAGGGCATGACCGAGGCCGAGGCGTTCCGTTGGATCCAGCGGACGGCGATGAACGAGCGCACCTCGATGAAGGCGCTGGCGCAGCGGGTCCTCGAGCCGCAGGGGGCCGACGCCCCGGCGGCCGAGTGAGCTGCGTCTCCGCCCGGTGAGGACCGCGGGCACCGTGTGTCGCGCCCGGATCCGGGAGGTCACGACCTCATCACGGTCCGGTCGCCCCTCGGTCGGGGCCTCGGGGCAGCGGTTACCTTCCCCCCACTGATGGGGCCAGCCCGCGCCGGGCTGGCCGAGTGCACCACCGACAGCACAGTGGGAGTGGCTTGATGCGCACAGGCATCCTCGCCCGGAGCGCGGCTGTCTCGGCTGCGGCCCTGCTCGTCCTGACCGCCTGCGGCGGCGGCGACGACGAGGGCGGCAGCGCGAGCGGCGGCGGCGACAGCGGCGAGAAGCAGGTCAACGTCTACGGGTCCGACGGCAACATGGGCAACGCCCTCGGTGAGGACTTCACCGAGCCCGGCGCGCTCGCCGGCATGAAGGGCACCCTGCCCCTCACCGAGCTGTCCGGGGACTTCCGTGACCGGCTGCTCGGCGTCGACCCCAACCTGGTCGACTACAACTACGCCGGTGAGACCTACGACGCGGTCGTGATCACGGCGCTGGCCGCCCAGATGGCCGGCACCAACGACGCCAACGTCTTCAAGGACTACGTCAACGGCGTCACCGCCGGCGGCGACAAGTGCGAGGACTTCACCTCGTGCCTCGAGATCGTCAACAACGGCGGCGACGTCGACTACGACGGCCAGTCCGGCCCGCTGAGCTTCACCGACGCCGGCGAGCCGGCCCAGGCGAGCATCGGCATCCAGCAGTTCGGTGACGACAACCGGATCGACGACAGCGCGACCCGCTACGTCATCCCCGGTGACGAGGCCAACGCCAGCACCGCGGAGAGCCCGGCCCCGGCCCCGGCCGGCACCACCAGCCCGGAGCCGCTGATCATCGGCACCCTGCTGCCGGAGACCGGCAACCTGGCCTTCCTCGGCCCGCCCGAGATCGCCGCCGCGCAGCTGGCCGTCAACGACATCAACGCCGCCGGCGGTGTCCTCGGCCAGCAGGTGCAGCTCATCCAGCGCGACTCCGGTGACACCACCACCGACATCGCCACCCAGTCGGTCGACGCCCTGCTGCAGGCGGGCGCCAACGCGATCATCGGTGCGGCGTCCTCCGGCGTGAGCCTCACGGTCATCGACACCATCACCGGTGCCGGCGTCATGCAGTTCTCCCCGGCGAACACGTCGGACCAGTTCACGACGTACAACGACAACGGGCTGTACTTCCGCACCGCGCCGCCGGACACCCTGCAGGCCGAGGCGCTGGCCGACCTCATCATCGAAGACGGCAACAACACCGTCGGGATCCTCGCGCTCAACGACCCCTACGGCACCGGGCTCGCGGAGAACGTGAAGAACAACCTGGTGGCGGCCGGTCTCGCCGAGGGCGACATCACGACGATCGTCTACGACCCGCAAGCGGCGAACTTCGACTCCGAGGTGCAGCAGATGGTCGACTTCAACCCCGACGCCATCGCGGTCATCGGGTTCGACGAGTCCTCGCGGATCATCGAGGGGCTCAACGCGAACGGCATCGGCCCGCAGCGCTGAGATCCCCGGCGCCGGGGCGACTCGGCGCGCGGCTCCTCCGCAGTGGCCCGGCACCGGCAGGTGCCGGGCCACTGTGCCGTCCGGCCGCGGTCAGCGCTGCAGGCGCTGGCCGGCCGGCTGCCAGTCGGCCGGCCGCCCCCTGTGGTTGGAGAACTCCACCGACCACCGCCACCAGCTGCGGTCCTCGGCGTGCTCCCACGCGGTGAGGACGCCGACCTCCCCGCCGGGCAGGACGACGGGCAGGCCGTGCAGCTCCGGCCCGGGCCAGACCTCGCTGCGGCGGACGTCGTCGTCGTCGAGCTCGAGCAGCGTGATGGGGGAGTAGTCGTCCTCGCGGTCGGCGTCGGCGCGCAGGACGAGGCTGTCGTCGTCGGCCACGACCTCCACCCGCAGCTGGGCGGGCGCCGCGTGCACCAGCACCCGGCGGAAGCCCCCGGCGGTCGTGGCGCGGGCGAACTCCAGGCCGTTCATCCCGCCGTCGCGGGACCGCATGCTCCAGGTCCAGTTCATGGCAGCAGCCCTACCCGCCCACGGCCACGACCTGCAGACGCGCGACGGCGCCGTCCCCGGTTCGGGGACGGCGCCGTCGGTCGGCCCCGTCCAGAGGCTCGCCGCGAGCCTGCGAGCGGTGAGGAGGACGGGGTCCTCTCTCAGTGGGCCTTGGCGAGGGTGCCCAGGTACAGCTCGATGACCTTCGGGTCGTGCATGAGGTTGTCCCCGGTGTCGGTGTAGGCGTTGCGCCCCTGGTCGAGGACGTAGCCGCGGTCGCAGATCTGCAGGCACCGCCGGGCGTTCTGCTCGACCATGATGATCGAGACCCCGGTGGCGTTGATCCGCCGGCAGCGGATGAAGACCTCGTCCTGGTATGCGGGGGAGAGGCCGGCCGACGGCTCGTCGAGCAGCAGCACCGACGGGTCCATCATCAGCGCCCGGCCCATGGCCACCATCTGCCGCTCACCGCCCGACAGCGCCCCGGCCTTGCCCTTGCGCCGCTCGCCGAGCAGCGGGAACAGGTCGATGACGTAGTCGAAGCGCTCCTTGAACGTCTTCGGCCGCAGATAGACCCCCATCTGCATGTTCTCCTCGATGGTCAGCGAGGGGAACACGTTGTTGTTCTGCGGCACGTAGCCGACCCCGAGGGACACCAGCCGGTGCGCGGGAGCGGAGGTGATGTCCTCACCGCGCAGCGTCACCGAGCCGGACCGGACGGGGATGAGCCCGAACAGCGTCTTGAGCAGGGTCGACTTGCCGGCGCCGTTGGGCCCGATGATGCCGACGAGCTCGCCGTCCTGCAGGTAGAAGTCGCAGCCCCGCAGGATGTTGACGCCCGGCACGTACCCGGCCACCAGATCGTCGGCCCGGACCAGCGCGCCCTCGGCCAGCCGTACGTGCTCCTCGCGGGTCGCGGCCTTCTCCGCGGGGGACAGGGTCGCGGCCGGGGAGGCCGCCTGCTCGGCGCGGGTGAGGTCCTCGCCGGTCTCGTCGACCTCGAACAGGGGGTCGCTCATCGGTCGGTCCTCTCCTGGGGCGGGACGTCGGAGCTGAGGACGTCGTCGCCCTCGGCGTGCTCCTCGCGGGCGATCTCGCGCTCGGCCTGGGCGAGCACCCGGTCCTCGTCCTCGACGGTGAGCGGGGCGTCGTGGTGGGCGCCGAGGTAGGCGTCGACCACGGCCTGGTTCTGGCTGATGGACTCCGGCGGCCCCTCCGCGATCACCCGGCCGGCGGCCATCACGACGACCCAGTCGCTGATGTCCCGGACGACGTCCATGTCGTGCTCGACGAAGATCACCGTCATGCCCTGCTCGCGCAGGTCCTTGACGTGCCCGAGCAGGCTCTGGGTCAGCGCCGGGTTCACCCCGGCCATCGGCTCGTCGAGCATGACGACCTTGGGGTCGCTCATCAGCGCCCGCGCCATCTCCAGCAGCTTGCGCTGACCGCCCGAGAGCGTGCCGGCGAAGTCGTCCTTCTTGGCGTCGAGCTTGAAGCGGGTGAGCAGCTCCATCGCCTTCTCGGTGTTGGCCCGCTCCTGCGACCGCCAGGACCCGGGCAGCAGCGCCCCGAAGAAGCTCTCGCCCTTCTGGCCCTGGGCGCCGAGCAGCATGTTCTGCAGCACGGTGAGCCGGGACAGCGCCTTGGTCAGCTGGAAGGTGCGGACGACGCCGAGCCGGGCGACGCGGTGCGGCGGCAGGTTGGACAGCGACCTGCCGTCGAAGGTCCACCGGCCGGCGTTGGGCTGGTCGAACCCGGTGAGCAGGTTGAACAGCGTCGTCTTGCCGGCACCGTTGGGCCCGATGAGGCCGGTGATGCCGCCGCGCTGGACCTCCAGGTGCTCCACCGCCACCGCGGTGAGGCCGCCGAAGGTCCGGGTCACGCCGTCCACCACGACGATCGGGTCGGGCTTGGCGACCCCGACCTCCCACGCGACGTCGCGCAGGGCGGCCTGGGCCAGCCGGCGCGGCGCGCCGCCGGCTGCGGGGTCGAGGGACGCGGCGTGCGCTGCGCTGCCGGCCGGGGGCTCGGGCTGTCCCGGCTGGTCAGGCGTCGGGTCAGCGGGCATCGAGCATCACCTCTCGTCGGTCACCGAAGATGCCTTGTGGCCGGAAGACCAACAACAGCATGAGCCCCAGCCCCACCAGGACGAAGCGGATGGTCGCGACGTCGGTGGAGGTGAGCAGGCCCTCGGGGATCACCCCGTTGTCGATCAACGCCCGCAGGCCGGCGTCGGCGAACTGCAGGATGAACAACAGGATCATCCCCCCGATCACCGGACCGAAGACGGTCGCGGCGCCGCCGAGGATGAGCGCGGCGTAGGCCAGGAAGGTGTTGGCGTTCTGGTACTGGTCGGGGATCGCCGAGCCGGTGCCGACGGCGTAGACCATCCCGCCGATCGCGCCGAGGATGCCGCCCATGACCAGCGCCTGCATCTTGTAGACGTAGACGTTCTTGCCGAGGGCGCGCACGGCGTCCTCGTCCTCGCGGATGGACCGGACCACGCGGCCCCACGGGCTGCGCATGAGTGCCCAGATGAGCAGGCAGGACAGGAGCACCAGCGTCCAGCCCACGAAGGCGACCCACAGCTCCCCGCCGGACCAGCTGGTGCCCAGGATGCGGTAGCGCTCGTTGGTCGCCCACGGTGCCAGCGCGAGGAAGTCGGCGTTGAACGCCGAGATGCCGCGCGTGCCGTTGGTCAACGGCGTCGCCGACACCGACCGGAAGAGCAGGCGCAACCCCTCGGCCGCGGCGATGGTCACGATCGCCAGGTAGTCCGCGCGCAGCCGCAGGGTGGGCAGACCGAGCAGGAGCGCGAGCACGATCGCGGCCAGCAGGCCGATGGCGACGCCGACCCAGAAGTCCAGGCCCCACTTGCTCACCGAGATGGCGATGCCGAACCCGCCGAGCATGGCGAAGGCGATCTGGCCGAAGTTCAGCAGGCCCGTGTAGCCGAACTGCACGTTGATGCCGACGGCCAGCAGGACGAAGAAGATCGCCTGGAAGCCCAGCGCGGCCTTGCCCGCGACGGCGAGTGCGTTGATGACTTCGCTCAAGGATCAGCCCACCCGGACGCGGCTGCCCAGGATCCCCTGGGGCCGGATGACGAGGATGACGATCAGCAGCAGCAGACCGCCGACGTACTTGACGTCGTTCGGGATGACCAGCGTCGACATCTGGACGAAGACACCCACGACGAGGCTCCCGATGAGGGCGCCGTAGGCGGTGCCCAGACCGCCGAGGGTCACGCCGGCGAACATCAGCAGCAGCAGCCGGAAGCCCATGTCCCACTGGACCTGGTCGGACAGGCCGAGCAGCACCCCACCGAGCGCGGCGAGGCCTCCGCCCATCATCCAGACGACCAGGATCACCCGGTTGACGTCGATGCCCGAGGAGGCGGCCAGGTCCCGGTTGTCCGCGACCGCCCGCATGGCCTTCCCGATCTTGGTGCGCTGCAGCATCAGGGCGACGAGCAGGAGCACGACGATCGAGATGACGATCGAGATGAGGTCGGCGTTGGTCAGCCGGAACAGGCCGTAGTCGACCGCTCGGCCGCCACCGACGCCCTGGTAGGGGTTGGAGCGGCCTCCGTAGACCAGCTGGATGAGGTAGCGCAGGGCCAGCGACAGGCCGATCGAGACGACCAGGGCCGCGATGAGGCCGGTGCCGCGGCGGCGCAGCGGCCGCCACAGCCCCACCTCGTTGAGCGCTCCGACCGCCGCCCCGACCACCATGGCGATCAGCGCGGCCGGGATCAGCGGGACCCCGCCCTCGACGTTGATGAACCACGCGACGACCGCGCCGATCGTGACCAGCTCGCCGTGCGCGAAGTTGGTCAGCCCGGTCGTCCCGAAGATGAGCGACAGGCCGACCGCGCACATGGCGATGAGCAGGCCGAAGCGGATGCCGTCGACCAGCAGCTGGATGGCGCGGACGCTGCCGCCTCCGCCCTCCCGGCTGCCGTCGTTGAGGCCGATGATGACCGCCTGCCGGCGGCCCTCCTCCACGGTGACCGTGCGGTTGTCCTCGCCGGCCAGCTGGACGTTCTCGGGCAGGTCCCCGGAGTCGAGGGTGACGACGTACTGGCCGGGGCCGGGGAGGTCGACCTCCCACCGGCCCTGCTCGTCGGTCTCGACCGAGTCGACCTCCTGACCGTCCGCCGTGGTGACGGTCATCTCGACGCCCTCGATGGGCCCGCTGCGGCTGGTCTGCAGCGTCCCGGCGACCTGCTCGCCCTCGGCCTGGGCGATGCCCGGGGCGAACGCGGCGAGCCCCAGCCCGAACGCGGCGACCAGGAGCACCCGGACCAGGTGGCGGCGCCGGACGGCGGAACCGGACCGGCCTGTCGATCCGGCGGGGTCCACCGGCGGACCTGGTCGTCGACCGTGCCGTCGGACACGGCCTGGCGCGTGCGTCACTCGACCTCCCTGGGCGTGCTGAGTGAGGGGGGACCCTAACCCGGCTGTGTTCGAGGTCGCTGCCCTCACCGTGAGCTGTGACCTTTCCGCGACACGCCGTCCCTGTCACCCCCGTCGCGCCAGCGGCGCGCCGCCGTGCCCAGGGGCTCCGGGAGGTGCACTCTGCTGCCACCGTCCAGGGGAGGACTCCGGTGTCAGGATCCGGTTCGCGGTCCCTCGTCACGACGCGCGCGGCGCGTCCCGACGACCTGCCTGCCGTCCTCGCCCTGGTGCGTCAGCACCGGGCCGAGGCGCACGCCGAGGGGGTGCTCACCGGACAGACCCCGGGAGCGGCCGCGGCGGCCGGGTTCCGCAGGCTGCTCGCCGATCCGGAGCACCGGGTGGCGCTGGCGGTGCTGCCGGGCCCCAACGCCCCGGACGGCGGGGTGGACGGCGAGCTGGTGGTGGGCCTGGCGATCCTCGGGCTGGACCCGCTCTCGGTGGTCCTCGGCGTCCCGCAGGTCACGGTCGACAACCTCGTGGTCCACCGCGAGCACCGCCGTCGCGGGGCGGGGGCGGCGCTGCTGGGTGCCGCGGTGGCCTACGCGACCGAGGCGGGCGCCGACCACGTCGTCGCCGCCGTCGGCGGGCACGAGGCCGAGCGCCAGCGGTTCTTCGCCCGCATGGGGTTCGCACCGCTCACCACCCGTCGGATCGTGCCGCGGGAGACCCTCGCCCGGGCCCTGTCGGCCTGGCAGCGCGGCGGGCTGGTCATCCCGGTGCCGCGCCGTCCCGCGGTGCGCCGCCGGCCGGTCGCGCGGGTGGTCCCGACGGTGGATGCGGCGGAGGGCTGACCGCCGTCCACGCGGGCGGGGCTGTCGGGGACCCCGGCTAGCCTGCCGCCATGCCGGAGCAGGTGACCCCCTTCCTCATGTTCACCGGTGACGCGGAGCGTGCCATCGAGCTCTACACGTCGCTGTTCGACGACGCACGCGTCCTGACCCTCACCCGCTGGGGAGCGGAGGGGCAGGGCGTGGAGGGGACGGTCGAGCAGGCCACCTTCTCCATCGCCGGGCAGGTGTTCCGCTGCTTCGACAGCCCCCCGGTGCACGCCTTCACCTTCACGCCGTCGTTCTCGGTCTTCGTCGACGTCGCCTCGGCCGAGGAGCTCGACCGGCTGTTCGCGGGCCTGTCCGACGGCGGCGGCGTCCTGATGCCTCTGGGTGACTACGGCTTCAGCCGCCGCTTCGGCTGGGTGGACGACCGGTTCGGCGTCTCCTGGCAGCTGAACCTCCCCTAGCGGCGAGGAGGAGCGGCGAGCGGTCCGCCGCTCAGCCGTCGCGGAGCATGCAGGTCAGCCGGGCGGTGGCCGTGGGCCGGCCGGCCTCGTCGCTGACCTCGACGCGGAAGGTGGCCAGCGTCCGGCCGCGCCGCACCGGCGTGGCGACGGCGGTGACCGTCCCGCTCGTGGCCGCCCGCAGGTAGCTGACGTTGAGCTCGACACCGACGCAGCGCCGGCCCGGGCCCGCGCCGAGGGCCGCGGCCCAGGAGCCGACCGTCTCGACCAGCGCGCAGGTGGCCCCGCCGTGGAGCAGCCCCGCCGGCTGCTGGTTGCCCTCGACCGGCATGGTCGCGACCAGGTGGTCGGGGTCGTAGTCGGTGATCTCGATGCCGAGCTTCTCGTCGAGCGGGCTGGAGAAGCCCGGTGGCAGCCAGTCGGGGCGGGCGAGGGTCACCCCGGCACGGTAACCAGCACGGGCTCCGCGGCCCGCCGGTGCCCGTCGGGACGTCGGCGACGTCGGTACCCGGACTTAGGATCGGGCCCGATGTCCGCTCCGGTCTCCGCCCCCGCGTCCCGCTCCGCCGCCCCGACCGCTGGCGCTCGACCCAGCCCACCCCGCCCGCGGTTGCTGCTGCTCGACGGGCACTCCCTCGCGTACCGCGCCTTCTTCGCCCTGCCCGTGGAGAACTTCTCCACCACCACCGGACAGCCGACGAACGCCGTCTACGGGTTCACGTCGATGCTGATCAACATCCTGCGGGACGAGCAGCCGACGCACCTCGCGGTCGCCTTCGACGTCGGGCGCAAGACCTTCCGCAGCGAGATCTACGCGGAGTACAAGGCCAACCGGGCCGAGAGCCCGACGGACTTCCGCGGCCAGGTCAGCCTCATCCAGGAGGTGCTCGGGGCGCTGCGCGTGCCGGTCATCACCGCCGAGGGGTTCGAGGCCGACGACGTGATCGCCACCCTCACCGTGCAGGCCGTCGAGCAGGGCATGGACGTGCTCATCGCGACCGGCGACCGCGATGCCCTGCAGCTGGTGAACGAGCACGTCACCGTGCTGTACCCGCGCAAGGGCGTGTCCGACCTGACCCGCTTCACGCCGGAGGAGGTCGAGGCCAAGTACGGGCTGTCCCCGTCCCAGTACCCGGACTTCGCCGCGCTGCGGGGCGACCCCAGCGACAACCTGCCGAGCATCCCGAGCGTGGGGGAGAAGACCGCCGCCAAGTGGGTGCGGGAGTACGGCTCGCTCGACGCGCTGGTCGACCAGGTCGACACGGTCAAGGGCAAGGTGGGCGACAAGCTGCGCGAGCACCTGTCCTCGGTGCTGCAGAACCGCCGGCTGACCGAGCTCGACCGGGCCGTGCCGATCGAGGTCGGCCCGCAGGACCTCGCCGTCCAGCCCTGGGACCGCAACGAGGTGCACACCCTCTTCGACAACCTGCAGTTCCGGGTGCTCCGGGACCGGCTGTTCGCGACGCTCACCAGCGCCGAGCCGGAGGTGGAGGGCGGCTTCGACGTCGTCGTCGACGAGGTGCCGGCCGGCGGGCTCGGGACCTGGCTGGACGAGCACGCCCGGACCGGGCGCACCGGCGTGATCTTCCGCGGCACGTGGGGCCGCGGCACCGGCGAGCTCAGCGGCCTCGCGCTGGCCGCCGCCGACGACCACACGACCTTCGTCGACCTCGGCCCCGGCCTGGACGTCGCCGACGAGCAGGCGCTCGCCGCGTGGCTGGCCGCCGCCGACCGGCCCAAGGTCGTCCACGAGGTCAAGGGTCCGCTGCTGGCCGTCTGGGCCCGGGGCTGGGAGCTCGACGGCGTGGTCAGCGACACCGCGCTCGCCGCCTACCTCGCGCTGCCCGGCCAGCGCTCCTTCGACCTCGCCGACCTCGCGGTGCGGTACCTGCGCCGGGAGCTGAAGGACGCCGCCGCGGACGAGGCGCAGCTGACCCTCGACGGGATGGGCCCGTCGGAGGCCGACCTCGCCCGCGAGGCGGCGACGGCCGACGTGCTCAAGGCCGTCGCGGTCAACGACCTGTCCGACGCGCTGGAGTCGGTGCTCGGCCAGCGTGGCGGCGACCACCTGCTCGGGGCGATGGAGCTGCCGCTCACCTTCGTCCTGGCCCGCATGGAGCAGCGGGGGATCGCCGCCGACCTGCAGTTCCTGCAGGAGCTGCAGCGGGAGTTCGCCGAGGGCGTCGCGGCCGCGGCCGCGGAGTGCTACGCGGTGATCGGCCGCGAGGTGAACCTGGGCTCGCCCAAGCAGCTGCAGGCGGTGCTCTTCGACGAGCTCGGCCTGCCCAAGACCAAGAAGATCAAGTCCGGCTACACGACCGACGCCGATGCGCTGACCTGGCTGCTGGCGCAGACCGGCCACCCGTTCCTCGAGCACCTGCTCCGGCACCGCGACGTCACCCGGCTGCGCACCGTCATCGACGGGCTGATCCCGATGGTGGACGACGGCGGCCGCATCCACACCACGTTCGGGCAGACGATCGCCGCCACCGGCCGGCTGAGCTCCACCGACCCGAACCTGCAGAACATCCCGATCCGCACCGCCGAGGGCCGCCGCATCCGACAGGCGTTCGTCGTCGGCTCCGGCTACGAGTCGCTGATGACCGCGGACTACAGCCAGATCGAGATGCGGATCATGGCCCACCTCTCCGGCGACGAGGGGCTCATCGAGGCCTTCACCTCCGGGGAGGACCTGCACTCCTTCGTCGCCGCGCGGGCGTTCAACATCCCGATCGAGGACGTCGACCCGGAGATGCGCCGGCGGATCAAGGCGATGAGCTACGGGCTGGCCTACGGGCTGTCGGCCTACGGCCTGTCCCAGCAGCTGCGCATCTCCACCGAGGAGGCGCGCGAGCAGATGCACGCCTACTTCGAGCGCTTCGGCGGCATCCGCGACTACCTCGACAGCGTCGTCGAGGACGCCCGGATGAGCGGCTACACCGAGACCACCCTCGGCCGGCGCCGCTACCTGCCCGACCTGACCAGCGACAACCGGCAGCGCCGGGAGATGGCCGAGCGGATGGCGCTCAACGCGCCCATCCAGGGCTCGGCGGCCGACGTCATCAAGGTCGCGATGCTCGACGTGGAGAAGGCCATCGCCGCCGAGGGGCTGCGCTCGCGGATGCTGCTGCAGGTCCACGACGAGCTGGTGCTCGAGGTGGCACCGGGGGAGAAGGACGTCCTGGAGGCGCTGGTGCGCCGGGAGATGGCCGGCGCCGCCGACCTCTCGGTGCCGCTGGAGGTCTCGGTCGGCTTCGGCTCCAGCTGGGACGACGCCGCGCACTGATGGAGGACCCCGGTGCACCCCACGCCTCGCAGGCTCGGCGCGGGACCCTGCACCGGGGCCGAGGACGGGGTCCGTCTGCTCCCGGTGGGCGGAGGGCGGGTCGACCCCCTCCGCCCGCTCGGCGACGTTCGGTCCGTGACCGACGGCACAGTGCTGGTGGGGGGGTGCCGGACCGGTGGGCATCCTCGACGCCCTGGGCCTGGCCCGGGCGGGCATCCCCGTCACCGTCCTCGACCGCGCGCCCGACGCTCACCGGACCGGCGAGCGGGTCCGGTGAGCGCCCCCTGACGAGGCACCGCTGCCGCGGCCGAGGCCGGTCCTCACCCTCGACCTGAGGTCCAGGCTCAGGGCCGGCGGCAGACGAGGACGAGCGTGCCAGGGACGAGCGCTCCGCGTTCTGGCGACCACTGGCCCCACAACTGCGTGCGGCCCGGCGTCCACTCCGGCTCGACCAGGTCCTCCAGGACGAGGCCGGCGCCGACGACGGCCCGCACCCAGTCGCCGACCGTGCGGTGGTGCTCGACGTAGACCGCCCGGCCCTCGTCGTCGGTCTCCACGTACGGGGTGCGGTCGAAGTAGGAGGAGACGATCCGCAGGTCCTCGGGGTCGGGGGAGTCGGGGAACGGCCAGCGCATCGGGTGGTTGACCGACGCGACGAAGCGCCCGCCCGGGCGCAGCACCCGCGCCACCTCGGCCAGGGCGCCCTCGACGTCGGCGACGAACGGCAGGCCGCCGTACGCCGAGCAGGCCAGGTCGACGCTCTCCGAGGTCAGCGGCAGCGCCCCGACGTCGGCCTGCACCAGCGGGACGGCGGTGCCGGTCGACCGGTTGAGCTCCGCGGCGCGGGCCAGCATGCCGCCGGAGAGGTCCAGCGCCACGGCCTCGGCGCCCGCCCGACGCAGCCACCGGGAGCAGGGCGCCGACCCGCAGCCCACCTCGAGCACCCGGCGGCCGGCGACGTCCCCGAGCAGGTGCGCCTCGCTCTCCCGCAGCCCCTCCGGACACCAGAGGAAGTCGACGTCGCCGAGGTCGGCGCCGTGCTCGGCGAGGTAGGCCGGCGCGGCGGCGTCCCACCACCGGCGGCTGGCCCGGACCGACTCGGCGGTCCCGGCCGGGCGCCGGGTCACCCCGCCCGGAGCCGGGTAGCCGTCCTCGGCGAGGGGCAGCCCGGGCGGGTGCGGGGGAGTCTCCATGACACGCCGATCGTGACACGCCGGGGTGCCGGCAGCGGACGTGCACCCAGGTGGACCCACCCCCGCGGGCGTCCGTACCATGGGGAATGCGCCAGAGGTCTGTCAGTGCTGTCCCCGACGGGGTCGGCGCGCGCCGGTCTCCCCGCTCCCCGCGGTCACCCGGCCGCGGGTCGCCCCGTCCCTACTCATCCCCCGTCCGGAGCACTCGACCACATGACCTCCACCCAGGTCCGTCCTAACAGCACCCCTCAGGTCGCCGTCAACGACATCGGCACCGAGGAGGACTTCCTCGCGGCCATCGACCAGACGATCAAGTACTTCAACGACGGCGACATCGTCGAAGGCGTCATCGTCAAGGTCGACCGCGACGAGGTGCTGCTGGACATCGGCTACAAGACCGAGGGCGTCATCCCCTCGCGGGAGCTGTCCATCAAGCACGACGTCGACCCCAACGAGGTCGTCACCGTCGGCGACGAGGTGGAAGCCCTCGTCCTCCAGAAGGAGGACAAGGAAGGCCGCCTGATCCTGTCCAAGAAGCGCGCCCAGTACGAGCGCGCCTGGGGCACGATCGAGGCGAAGAAGGAAGCCGACGAGGTCGTCACCGGCACCGTCATCGAGGTCGTCAAGGGCGGTCTCATCCTCGACATCGGCCTGCGCGGGTTCCTCCCCGCCTCGCTGGTCGAGATGCGCCGCGTCCGCGACCTGCAGCCCTACGTGGGCCGCGAGCTCGAGGCCAAGATCATCGAGCTCGACAAGAACCGCAACAACGTCGTCCTCTCCCGCCGGCAGTGGCTGGAGCAGACGCAGTCCGAGGTCCGCAGCGAGTTCCTCAACAAGCTCGCCAAGGGCCAGGTCCGCACCGGCGTCGTCTCCTCAATCGTCAACTTCGGTGCGTTCGTGGACCTGGGTGGCGTAGACGGCCTGGTGCACGTCTCCGAGCTGTCCTGGAAGCACATCGACCACCCGTCCGAGGTCGTCGAGGTCGGCCAGGAGGTCACCGTCGAGGTCCTCGACGTCGACCTGGACCGCGAGCGGGTCTCCCTGTCGCTGAAGGCGACGCAGGAGGACCCGTGGCGTCAGTTCGCCCGGACCCACCAGATCGGCCAGGTCGTGCCCGGCAAGGTCACCAAGCTGGTGCCCTTCGGTGCGTTCGTCCGCGTCGACGAGGGCATCGAGGGTCTGGTGCACATCTCCGAGCTGGCCGAGCGCCACGTGGAGATCCCCGAGCAGGTCGTGCAGGTCGGCGACGAGATCCTGGTCAAGGTCATCGACATCGACCTCGACCGGCGCCGGATCTCGCTGTCCCTCAAGCAGGCCAACGAGGGCGTCATCGGCGACGAGGAGCAGTTCGACCCCGCCGCCTACGGCATGGCCGCGTCCTACGACGAGCAGGGCAACTACATCTACCCCGAGGGCTTCGACCCGGAGACCGGGGAGTGGCGCGAGGGCTTCGAGGCCCAGCGCGACGAGTGGGAGCGGCAGTACGCCGAGGCCCAGGCTCGCTTCGAGGCGCACCGCAAGCAGATCGCCGAGGCCCGCGCGGCCGACGCCGAGGCTGCGGCCGGTGGCAACTACTCCAGCGGCGACGCCGCCCCCAGCGACACCTCCGGTGGCACCCTCGCCAGCGACGAGGCGCTCGCGGCGCTGCGCGCCAAGCTGGCCGGCGGCGAGTGATCGTCCTCGGCTGAGCTGAGCAGCACCCGAGGCGGAGGCCCGGGACCCTGCGGGGTTCCGGGCCTCCGTCGTTCCCGCCGCCGGGCGGTGGGCAGCCGACGAGGCCCGAGGACCGGGGTCCTCGGGCCTTCTCTCGTGCCGTTCGGGGCCGGCGGGGCGATGCGCCGCGCACCGGCCCACCGCGGCCCCGTCCAGAGGCTCGCCGTGGCCCCGTCCCGGGGCCCGCCCTGAGCTCGCGAAGGGTGGGGAGGGCGGGGTCCCTCTCCGGCGAGGGGGACGGGGTCCCCTCTCAGAGGCTGAGGATGATCGCGAACGCCGTGCGCGGCCGGCCGCCGGTGTTGGCGAGGAACTGCCAGGTGTGCCGACCGGCCGGGGCCGTCGCCGACAGCCAGCGCATGAAGGCGTTGCGCGGGCGGACGCCGGCGTTGCGCTCCATCCGCTCCCGCACGGCCGGCAGGTCGGTGCACCGCACGCCGGCGGGGCGGTCCAGCCGGTGTCGGCCGGGGCCCCGGCGGGACGCTGCGGGGGCCGGGGTGGGAGCCGCGTGGGCGGATCGGGACATGGTCGGTTCTGCCTCTCTCGGCGGGGAAGTGCGCCGAGGACAGAGTTGTCCACGGGACTCGTGTGACTGGAGCGACGCGCCGGACAGGACGGACGGGTGTTACCCGTCCGTGACCGTCGACCGCGTGCTGGCTACTGTCCGTGCGTGCTGCGGATCGGACTGACCGGCGGGATCGGATCGGGCAAGAGCACCGTGGCGGGGCTGCTGGCCGCGCGCGGTGCCCGGATCGTGGACGCCGACCGGATCGCCCGCGAGGTCGTCGCGCCGGGCAGCGCGGGGCTGGCGGCGGTGGCGGAGGCCTTCGGGCCGGAGGTCCTCACCGCGGACGGCGCCCTGGACCGCCCGGCCCTGGCGGCGGTGGTCTTCGCCGACCCGCAGGCGCGGGCCCGCCTCGACGGCATCGTCCACCCGCTCGTGCGCGCGCGGGCCGCCGAACTGGTCGCCGAGGCGCCGGCGGACGCGGTCGTGGTGCAGGACGTGCCGCTGCTCGTGGAGACCGGCCAGGCGGCGTCCTACGACCTCGTGCTGGTGGTGCAGGCCGACCGGGAGACCCGCGTCCGGCGGCTCGTGCAGCGGGGGCTCGGTGCCGAGGACGCCCGTGCGCGGATCGCCGCGCAGGCCACCGACGAGCAGCGCCGTGCCGTCGCCGACGTCGTCCTCGACAACAGCGGCACGCCGGAGGAGCTCGAGGCGCAGGTCGACCACTTCTGGGCCGAGCACGTGGCGCCCGCGCTGGGCTGACGGCACCCTCGCCGGGTGCTCCGGACGGCAGGCGCCGGGCCCGCCAGGTGCCCTGACGAGCCGGGCAGCACCGACCGAGGGATCCCGTGACGAGGGCCGCGCTCCCGCCGGGGAGCGCCGAGACGCCGAGAGGCCCGGGTCCACCGGACCCGGGCCTCTCGGCGCGTTGTGGGCGATACTGGGTTCGAACCAGTGACCTCTACCGTGTCAAGGTAGCGCTCTACCACTGAGCCAATCGCCCGTTCCGCCTCACCAGGCTCGGCGAGACGCCGAGGTGGAGACGGGATTTGAACCCGTGTAGACGGCTTTGCAGGCCGTTGCCTCGCCTCTCGGCCACTCCACCGCACACACGGGCGCCGGTCTCGCGACCAGCGCCCGAGGTTCCGAGCGGACGACGGGATTCGAACCCGCGACCCTCACCTTGGCAAGGTGATGCTCTACCAACTGAGCCACGTCCGCGTTGCTGTCGTGCAGGGAGAACGATACAGGACCCGGAGACCGGGTTTCAGGGGGGTCCCTGCGCGGGTCAGCGCCCGCTCGGATCGGCGCCGCCGTTGGACAGCAGGGCGGCCAGTTCGTCGTCCACGTCGAGGACGGAGGCCTCCTCGCCGACCGGCACGATGTTCTCCGTCAGCCGCAGGAACCCGGCCACCGTGCCACGGGAGACCTCGAACAGCGCCTCGCCCGAAGGGGCCCGCAGGTGCAGGAACAGGACGTCGCCGGACGTGCGGGACGGCCACAGCCGGACGTCGCCCTCGCCGGCGGGGCGCTCGAGCCCGGCCTGGAGCAGTTCACGGCCGACCAGCCAGGCGATGCCGTCGCCGTCAGCGGCCCCGCCGTCGCCGAAGGTGATCCGGACCGCGAACGGGTCGCTGACGTCGTAGGACAGCACGGCGGGCACCTCGGTCCACGACTGCGGTCCGACGAGGTGCAGGGTCGTGGGGCAGGTGTACCCGGGCGTCGAGCGGCTGGTCATGTTCCCAACAACGACCTTTCGTGGAAGTGGTCACGCCGACGGTGTTCCGGGCGTGTCGACTCCATGGGTGCCCGCTTCGGGCCGTCCTGAACCGCTCGCTCTCCCCGGAGGCGAGGACGTGTGACGATGGTCACCGTGAGTCGTCCGGCACGGCGCGCGGGGGACCCCGCGGACGTCGACCTCCTGTCGCAGATGAGGGCCGGTGACCGGAGGGCCGTGGACGACCTCTACGACCGCTACGGCCGCCTCGCGTTCACCCTCGCCCGGCGGGTCCTGGGCGAGGACACGCCGGCCGAGGACGTCGTCCAGGAGGTGTTCCTCGGCGTGTGGCGGGACCCCGGGGCCCACGACCGCGACCGCGGCACCGTCTCGGCCTGGCTCATCGCGCTGGTGCACCACGAGGCCGTGGACGCCGTCCGCCGGGAGGAGTCGCTCCGCCGGCGCCGGGACCGCGCCGGGGAGGACCTCGCCCGCGCCGCCGCCGCCCACGACGGGGAGGAGGACGTCTGGGCGCGGGTGGTGTCCGACCGCGTCCGGAGCGCGCTGGGCGGCCTGCCCGCGGCGCAGCGGGAGGCGCTGACGCTGGCCTGCTACGGCGGGTACACGCAGCGGGAGGTCGCCGCCCTGACCGGTGCGCCGCTCGACACGGTGAAGACGCGCATGCTGGCCGGGATGCGGCGGCTGCGGGAGGAGCTCGGCGGCGCGACCCTCGGCGGTGCGCTGGGCGGGGGAGCCCGCGTCGAGGGGTCGAGCCGGTGAGCGTCCCCGGGGGCGTCGGGCCGCGGCGCGAGGACCACGAGTTGTTCGACGAGCTGGCCGTCGGCTGGGCGTTGCGCGCCCTCGAGCCCGAGGAGGAGACGCTCGTCGCGGCGCACCTGCCCGAGTGCGCCCGGTGTCGCGGCACGGTCGCCGAGACCGCGGAGGTGATGGCCGCCCTGGCGGCCGAACTGCCGCCTGCCGAGCCCGCCGAGCGGCTCCGGGAACGGCTGCGGACCGCGGTCGAGCGCACCGAGCAACTGCCGCTGCCCCCGTCCGCCGAGCCGACCGTCCCGGAGCCCCGTCCCGGCGTCACCGCCCCTGACCGGCCCGCCGCGGGGTTCCGCGCCCCCGTCGTCCCGGAGCCGGTGCACCGCGGCGGCTTCCCGACCCCGTGGCGGCGGGTGCTGCCCAGCGCCCTGGCCGCCGCGGCGGTGGCGGCGATCCTCGCCCTCGGCACCTGGAACGTCGTCCTCAGCACGGCGCGGGACGACGCGCAGGCCGCGGTGGCCGAGCAGGCCCGGATGATCGACGCACTCCTCACCCCGGGCCGTGCGGTCGTCGCGCCGCTGTCGGCGGACGACGGCACGCCGGTGGCCACGGTGGTCGCGCGGACCGGGCAGGTGCAGGTCGTGGCCCACGGGCTGCCGGTCAACGACGCCCGCGCGCAGACCTACGTCGTGTGGGGTCTGGGCGGCGACGCGCCCGTGGCGCTGGGCACCTTCGACGTGCTCCGCCCCCGGATGGACCTCCTGGCCGTAGGCTCCGCCGCGACCGGTCTCGACGACCCCCCCGAGTACGGGATCAGCCTCGAGCCCGGCCGTCAGGCTCCGTCGGCACCGACGGACGTCGTCGCACGCGGGGAGGTGACCAACTGACCGGGCCAGAGACGGTGCAGCCGGAGCGCGAGCGGCGCCACCACCAGTCGCCCGAGCAGCTGCGGGCGCACTTCGCCGAGGACGGCTTCCGCAGCCTGCGGGAGCGGGTGGCCGAGACCCGCTGGCGGCGCCGCCTGGCCGGCAGCCGCACCGTCGACTCGACCTACCGGCTGTGCGTCGGCGTCGTCGGCGGCCTGATCGTCGCCGTCGGGCTGGCGACCATCCCGCTGCCGGGGCCGGGCTGGCTCACCGTGATCGCCGGCCTGTTCGTGCTCGCGACGGAGTTCTTCTGGGCCGAGCGCCTGCTGGAGTTCACCAAGAAGCACGTCAAGCGCTGGACCGACTGGCTGGGCCGGCAGGCCCTCTGGCTGCGGCTGCTCGTCGCCGCCGCGACGGCGGCCTTCGTGTACGGCGTCCTCGTGGTCACGCTGCACGTGATGGGCGTCCCCGACTGGGTCCCGGGGTGGGTGCCGCTCTGGCGGTGACCGTCTGGCACAATGGAGGACGCACGGGCGATTGGCTCAGTGGTAGAGCGCTTCGTTCACACCGAAGAGGTCACTGGTTCGAACCCAGTATCGCCCACTCCCGGCAGAGGCCCGGTCCGCGCGCAGCGGGCCGGGCTCTCCGCGTTCCGCCCCCCGAGGAGCCGTCAGGGGGACGATGGGGGCGATGTCCCCGCGCCGGCGCCCGCCCGATCCCGAGCCGATCCGCCCGCGGGCGCCCGGGCGGGCCGAGCGGCTCGCCGCCGTCCTCGAGCGGGACGGCGGCACGTGCACCTGGTGCGGCCGGGAGCTCGGCGGCCTGGTGCGGGCCACCACCGAGCACGTCGTCCCGCGGGTGAAGGGCGGCCCGTCCTGGATCGAGAACGAGGTCGCCGCCTGCAGCCGCTGCAACGCCGAGCGCGGGCACCGCACCCCCGTCGACTGGCTGGAGGAGTGCGAACGGCGCGGCTGGCCCGCCGACGCCGCCCGCGTGGTGCGGGCGTTGACCGCGCTGGAGGCCGCCATCGCCCGCGAGGGCGGCCAGCGCCGCGCCCGGCCCTACCTCGACGCCCAGCTGCGCCGGCTGCGCCGGTCCCGCGGGTGGCTGGGCCGTACGGTCGCCTCGTGAGTGCGGGCAGGCTCGTGCAGATCAGCGTGTACCTGGTGAAGAGCCTGGGCGGGCGCACCGTCGCCGAGGCCGAGGTCGGGCCGGCGGGGCTCGCCGGTGACCGGAGCTGGCTGGTGGTCGACGCCACGACGGGGGAGCGGATGACGGTCAAGGGCACCCCGGCCATGGCCGGCGTGGTCGCCACGGGGGACGCCGAGGCCGACACGGCCACCCTCACAGCGGTCCTCGGCCGGCCGGTGCGGCTGGACCGGGCCGGCGCGCCGCAGGTCGACGCGGCCGCCGTGCACCTGGTCAGCCGGGCAGCGGTCGACCGGGCCGCCGGCGGGGACGTCCCCGAGGGCTGCTCGGCCGACGACCCGCGGGCCAACCTCCTGCTGGACCTGCCCGCGGGCGAGGACGAGCGCGGCTGGGTCGGCCGCACGCTGCGCGTCGGTGCGGTGGAGCTGCGGGTCACCCGCACCCCCAAGCACTGCCTCGGGGTCTACGCCGAGGTGCAGCAGCCGGGGCGGGTGCGCGTCGGCGACCCCGTGGAGCTGCTCGCGCCCTGACGGGCAGGGACCGGCGCGGGCGGCCGCCTGCAGAAGTCGGCCAGGGGTGACGGGGGTCGCGCACTACGCTCGGGGGGCTGCGTCCGCCGATCCTCTGGAGCGCCCTCGTGTCGACCCCGCCCTCGCCCACCGCCGTCGGTCCCGTCCGGGTGCCGGCCGGGACGACGGCCCAGGACGCGCTCAAGGACGCCGGGGTGCCGCTCAAGGGCCCCGACGGCGCGGTCGTCGTCCGCGACGTGGCGACCGGGGAGCTGAAGGACCTCGCCTGGGTGCCCGACGCCGACGCCGAGGTGGAGGCGGTGCCGGCCGCCAGCCCCGAGGGCCGCTCGGTGATCCGGCACTCCACCGCGCACGTCCTCGCCCAGGCCGTGCAGGACCTCTTCCCGGGCACCCGGCTGGGCATCGGACCGCCGGTGGAGAACGGCTTCTACTACGACTTCGACCCCGAGCGGCCGTTCACCCCCGAGGACCTCGAGGCCCTCGAGAAGCGGATGCAGGAGATCGTCAAGGCCGGTCAGTACTTCTCCCGGCGGGAGATCAGCGACGCCGACGCCCAGGCCGAACTGGCGCACGAGCCGTACAAGCTCGAGCTGATCGGGCTCAAGGGCTCTGCTGGCGACCCCGCCCACCCCGCCGCGGAGGGCGCCGACGTGGAGGTCGGCGGCGCGCAGCTGACGATGTACGACAACCGGGACGCCCGCACCGGCGACCTGGTCTGGACCGACCTGTGCCGGGGCCCGCACCTGCCGCGGACGTCGAACATCCCGGCGTTCTCGCTCACCCGGTCGGCGGCCGCCTACTGGCGCGGCAGCGAGGAGAACCCGCAGCTGCAGCGCATCTACGGCACCGCGTGGGAGAGCAAGGAGGCGCACAAGGCCCACCTGGAGCACCTGGCGGAGGCCGAGCGCCGTGACCACCGGCGCCTCGGCGTCGAGCTGGACCTGTTCAGCTTCCCCGACGAGATCGGCTCCGGGCTGGTCGTCTTCCACCCCAGGGGCGGCGTCGTCAAGCGGGAGATGGAGGACTACGTCCGCCAGCGGCACATCGAGGAGGGCTTCCTCTACGTCGGGTCCCCGCACATCAGCAAGCGCGGCCTGTTCGAGACCTCCGGGCACCTGCCGTACTACGCCGACACCATGTTCCCGCCGATGGAGCTGGAGAACAGCGAGTACTACCTCAAGGCGATGAACTGCCCGATGCACAACCTGATCTTCAGGTCACGCGGGCGGTCCTACCGGGAGCTGCCGCTGCGCTTGTTCGAGTTCGGCTCGGTGTACCGGTACGAGAAGTCCGGCGTCGTCCACGGCCTGACCCGGGTGCGCGGGCTGACCCAGGACGACTCGCACAGCTACGTCACGCCCGAGCAGGCGCCGGGGGAGATCCGTCACCTGCTGGCCTTCGTGCTCGGACTGCTGCGCGACTTCGGCCTCGACGACTACTACCTGGAGCTGTCCACCCGCGACGACTCGCCCAAGTTCATCGGGTCCGACGAGGAGTGGGCGGTCGCCACGCGGGTGCTGGAGGACGCGGCGAAGGAGACCGGGCTGGAGCTCGTCCCCGACCCGGGCGGCGCGGCGTACTACGGCCCGAAGATCTCCGTGCAGGCCCGGGACGCCATCGGCCGCACCTGGCAGATGTCGACCATCCAGTACGACTTCAACCAGCCGGCCCGGTTCGGCCTGGAGTACACGACCGCCGACGGCTCGCGGCAGCAGCCGGTGATGATCCACTCGGCGAAGTTCGGCTCGATCGAGCGGTTCTTCGGCGTCCTCACCGAGCACTACGCCGGTGCCTTCCCGGCCTGGCTGGCCCCGGTGCAGGTCGTCGGCATCCCGGTGACCGACGACCAGGTCGGCTACCTGACCGACGTCGCCCTGAGGCTGCGGGCCCGCGGGATCCGCGTCGAGATCGACGACTCCGACGACCGGATGCAGAAGAAGATCCGCACCGCCAGCAAGCAGAAGGTGCCGTTCGTGCTCATCGCCGGGGCCACCGACGCCGAGGCGGGCGCGGTCTCCTTCCGGTTCCGCGACGGCAGCCAGCACAACGGCGTCCCCGTCGAGCAGGCGGTGGAGGCGATCGCCGCGTGGGTGACCGCCCGCGCCAACGTCGACCCGACCGCCGACGCCCTGGTGGCCGGATGAGCACCGGCGCGGAGGAGGGCTACCGGTTCGCCGTCTCCGCCGACGACGGCGGCCCGGCGACGGTCTTCGAGCACCTGTGGACGCCCTACCGGATGGCCTACATCCGCGGGGAGGGCAAGCCGACCGGCGCCCACGACTGCCCGTTCTGCCTCATCCCGCAGATGAGCGACGAGGAGGGGCTGGTCGTCGCGCGCGGGCCTAGCGTCTACGCCGTCCTCAACCTCTACCCGTACAACGCCGGCCACCTGATGCTGGTCCCGTACCGGCACGTGCCCGACTACACCGACCTCACCGAGAGCGAGGTCGCCGAGCTGGGCCGGTTCACCCAGACGGCGATGCGGGTCGTGCGCGCCGTCTCCGGGGCGCACGGGTTCAACATCGGCATGAACCAGGGCTCGGTCGCCGGCGCCGGCATCGCCGACCACCTGCACCAGCACGCCGTGCCGCGCTGGGGTGGGGACACCAACTTCATGCCGGTCATCGGCCTGACCCGAGTGCTGCCGCAGGTGCTCAGCGACACCCGTGCCCTGCTGGCGGCCCAGTGGCCGGCCGACGGCGCCGCCGCGATCCAGGGGGACTGAGTGCTCGGTGTCAACGCCCGCGCCGCCGTCGGGCGGTTCTGGGCACCGGTGGCGGCCCGGCTGCTGCGGGCCGGGGTGACCGCGGACGCGGTCACCGTCGTCGGCACCCTGGGGGCCATCGCCGGCGCGGTGGGGCTGATCGCCACCGGTCAGCTGTTCTGGGGCGCGTTCACCGTGACGGTGTTCGTGCTGCTCGACATGCTCGACGGCGCGCTGGCCCGCGCCCGCGGCGGCGGCTCACTGTTCGGCGCGGTGCTGGACTCCACCGGCGACCGCGCGGCCGACGCGGCCGTCTTCGGCGCGCTGGTGTGGTGGTTCTCCGGTGCGGGGGACAACCGCCTGCTGGTGCTGCTGGCCCTCCTGTGCCTGGTGCTGGGCGTGCTCACCTCCTACGTCAAGGCCCGGGCCGAGGGGGTCGGGCTGCGCTGCGACGTGGGCATCGTCGAGCGCACCGAGCGGCTGATCCTCGTGCTCGTCGGCACCGGCTTCAGCGGCCTGGGGATCCCGTACGCGCTCCACGTCGCGCTGTGGGTCCTGCTGGTGGGCAGCGCCGTCACCGTGGGGCAGCGCTTCGCCGCCGTCCACCGGCAGGGCCGCGGCCGGTCTCTGCCGGTGTCCCCGCCGCCGCCCGGCTCCGCCCCGTGACGGACACGGCGGGCGCCGGTTCCCCGGCGGAGGTCCCCGGCCCGCCGGGGCTGTCGGTCGTGCCCGGCCGGCCCGGGCTGCGGTCCCGCGCCGGCGAGCGGCTCACCGACCTGATCTACGCGGCGGGGTGGCGTGCGGTGCGGCTGCTGCCCGAGCCGGTGGCCCGCGGCGCCTTCGACGCCGCCGGCCGGTGGGCGGCGGGCAGGGAGGGGCGGGGCGTCCGCCAGCTGCGCGCCAACCTGCGCGTGGCGACCGGGGGCCGGTTGCCCGAGGCGGAGCTCGACGCGCTGACCACTCGCGCGGTGCGCTCCTACGCCCGGTACTGGCAGGAGGCCTTCCGGCTCCCGCGGCTGTCGACCCACCGGATCGTCGCCGACTCGGTGATGCTCGGCCGGGAGCACCTGGAGCGGGCGCGGGCCGACGGCCGCGGCCTCGTCCTCGCCCTGCCGCACAGCGGGAACTGGGACGCCGCGGGCGTGTGGCTCGTCGACTTCCTGGACGGGCCGTTCATGACCGTCGCCGAGCGGCTCAAGCCCGAGACGCTGTACCGGCGCTTCCTCGCCTACCGCGAGTCCCTGGGCATGCGGGTGATCCCGCTGACCGGCGGGCCGCGGCCGGGCTCCACGGTGCTGCGCGAGTGGCTGGCCGGCGGCGGCTGGGTCTGCCTGCTCGTCGACCGCGACCTCGGCCAGGGCGGGGTGCCGGTGGAGTTCTTCGGCCGGACGGCGAGCATGCCCGGCGGGCCGGCGGTCCTTGCCGCCCAGACCGGCGCCGCCCTGCACCCCGTGGTCTGCTCGTTCACCGAACGCGGCTGGCGGGTCGACGTCCGCCCCGAGGTCCCCGTCGACGGGCCCGGCCGGCTGCGCGACCGCGTCGCCACCGCGATGCAGGGGGTCGCCGACGCGTTCACGGAGCGGATCGCGCTGCACCCCGAGGACTGGCACGTGCTGGGCCGGATCTGGTCCGACGTCCCGCCCGACCCCGTGCGCGCTCCGGTGAGCCCGTCGAGCCGGACCGTGCCGGAGCGGCGCTGATGCGCATCGGGCTGGTCTGCCCCTACCAGTGGGACGTCCCCGGGGGCGTCCAGTACCACGTGCGCGACCTGGCCGAGACGCTGCGCGGGCTGGGGCACCACGTCGAGGTGCTGACCCCGGCCGAGCGCGAGGAGTCCCTGCCCGCCGAACACGTCACCTGGGCCGGGCGCACCGTCCCGATCCCGTACAACGGTTCGATGGCCAGCGTGCAGTTCGGCCCGGTGTCGGCCGCCCGGGTGCGCCGCTGGTTGCGCGAGGGCCACTTCGACGTCGTGCACGTGCACGACCCCGCGCCCCCGTCGATCGGGCTGCTGGTGTGCATGATCGCCAAGGGCCCGATCGTGGCGACCTTCCACGCCGCGACCATCCGGTCGAAGTGGCTGGCCGCGTGGGGGCCGGTGATCCGGCCGTGGCTGGAGAAGATCAGCGGCCGGATCGCGGTGTCCGACTTCGCCCGCCGGGTGCAGGTCGAGCACCTCGGCGGGGACGCGGTGATCATCCCGAACGGCGTGCACGTGTCCGCGTTCGCCGACGGCCCGTCGCTGCCCGGGCACACCCGCGGCGTCGACGGGCCCACGATCGGCTTCCTCGGGCGCTACGACGAGCCCCGCAAGGGCCTGCCGGTCCTGCTGGAGGCCATGCGCACCGTCGTCCGGCAGCACCCGGGCGCCCAGCTGCTCATCGCCGGCCGCGGGGACCCCGACGCGGTCTACGAGCAGCTCGGCGACGACCTGCGGCCGCACGTCTCGCTGCTCGGCGAGCTCACCGAGGAGGACAAGGCCGCCCTCCTGCGCTCGGTGGACGTGTACTGCGCGCCCAACCTGCTGGGCGAGTCCTTCGGGATCATCCTGATCGAGGCCCTGGCCGCGGGGGCGCCGATCGTCGCCAGCGACCTCGACGCGTTCGCCCAGGTGCTGCGGGACGGCGCCGCCGGCGTCCTCGTGCGCCGCGGTGACGCCCGCGCGCTGGCCCGCGCGCTCGGCGGCCTGCTCGCGGACCCGGAGCGCCGGGCGCACCTGTCGGAGACCGGGCGGCGGGCCGCCGCGGCCTACGACTGGTCGGTCGTCGCGCGGCGGATCCTCGACGTGTACGAGACCGTCGTCCTCCCCGGCGCCGGCGAGGTCACCGCCGAGGAGTCCGACGAGGGCCTGGCCGGCCTGCCGGCGGTCGCGGACGACGAACCGGACGACGCCCCGCTGAGGTCGGCCCTGCGGCGGTGGGTGCAGCGCTAGCCTGACCCGTCGTGACCCCCGACGTCTGGCTGCTGCTCGCGGTCGCGGCCGTCGTGGTGTTCCTGGCGCTGTGGTCGGGGTGGACGCTGACCCGGCTGCGCCGCCTGGAGGCGCGCGTCGACCGGGCCTGGACCGCCCTCGACACCCAGCTGCAGCGGCGCGCCGGGCTGGCCGCCGAGCTGACCCGCGACCACGCCGAGGCGGTGGGGGAGGAGCGGGCGGCCCGGCTGGCGCAGGCGGCCCGGGAGGCCCGCGGCCCGCGGGTCGGCGACCGGGAGCTCGCGGAGAACGCGCTCGGCCGCGAGCTGCGGGACCTACCGGACGACCTGCCCGGCGTCCCTCTGGCGTTGCGGGCCGACCTCGACGGCACCGCCACCCGGATCGGTCTGGCGCGGCGGTTCTACAACGACGCGGTGCGCGACACGCACCTGCTGCGCGGCCGCCGGCTGACGGCGCTGCTGCGGCTGCACGCCGCGCGCCCGCTGCCCCGCTTCTTCGACATCGAGGACGGCCTGCGCGAGGTCACCAGCAGCGCGGCGGGCGGAGGACGGCCGCGGCCCTGAGCGGCCGTACCATGATCGCGCCCGCTCCCGACCGAACCGAGGCAGCAACCGTGGCAGAGCACAGCACGACCGTCCCCACCACCGGCACCGAGGGCGTCAAGCGCGGCATGGCCGAGCAGCTCAAGGGCGGCGTGATCATGGACGTCGTCACTCCCGAGCAGGCGAAGATCGCCGAGGACGCCGGCGCGGTCGCCGTCATGGCCCTCGAGCGGGTGCCGGCCGACATCCGCGCGCAGGGCGGCATCGCCCGGATGAGCGACCCGGACATGATCGCCGGGATCATCGACGCGGTCTCCATCCCGGTCATGGCCAAGGCCCGGATCGGGCACTTCGTCGAGGCGCAGGTGCTGCAGAGCCTCGGGGTGGACTACATCGACGAGTCCGAGGTGCTCACCCCCGCCGACGAGGCCCACCACATCGCCAAGAGCGAGTTCACCGTGCCGTTCGTCTGCGGCGCCACCGACCTGGGCGAGGCGCTGCGGCGGATCGCCGAGGGCGCGGCGATGATCCGCTCCAAGGGCGAGGCCGGCACCGGCAACGTCGTCGAGGCGGTGCGGCACATGCGCGCCATCCGGGCCGGCATCCGGCGGCTGGCCACCCTGGACGCGACCGAGCTGTTCGTCGCGGCCAAGGAGCTGCGCGCCCCCTACGAGCTGGTCGCCGAGGTCGCCCGGCGGGGCAAGCTGCCGGTGGTGCTGTTCACCGCCGGCGGCATCGCCACCCCGGCGGACGCGGCGATGATGGTGCAGCTGGGCGCCGAGGGCGTGTTCGTCGGCTCGGGCATCTTCAAGTCCGGGAACCCGGCGCAACGGGCCGCGGCGATCGTGCAGGCCACCACCTTCTTCGACGACCCCGCCGTGATCGCGAAGGTGTCCCGCGGCCTGGGCGAGGCCATGGTCGGCATCAACGTCACCACGCTGCCCGAGTCCGAGCGGTACGCCACCCGCGGCTGGTGACCCCGCACCCGGTCCGGTCCGACCGCGCAGGGAGCGCCCCTACCCTCGCGGCGTGACCCTGGAGCGGGAGCGCACCACCGATCGGCAGGTCCCCGGCCGGCCCGGCCGCGTGGCCGGTGTCGACGTCGCCCGCGGGCTGGCGGTCCTGGGCATGTTCGGGGCGCACCTGGGCCGGACCGGGGACCTGGCGTGGGACCCCGCCACGTGGAGCGCGGTCGTCGACGGCCGGTCGTCGATCCTCTTCGCGACGCTCGCCGGCGTGTCACTCGCCCTGCTGTCCGGCGGCGCCGCCCCGGACACCGGCCGGGAGCTGTCCCGGGCCCGCACGCGCGTCCTCGTCCGGGCCGCCTGGGTGTTCGCCATCGGCGGTGTCCTGGAGCTGCTGGACACCTTCGTCGCGATCATCCTCGAGGTCTACGCGGTCCTCTTCGTGCTGGCGCTGCCGTTCCTGCGCTGGTCGCCGCGGCGGTTGCTGCTCGCGGCCGGGGTCGTCGCGCTGGCCGCTCCGCCGGTCGTCCTCGCCGTGGGCCGGTTCGCGACCGCCCGCGACGAGGAGGGCGGTCCGTTCGCCTGGCTGCTCGTCACCGGGCACTACCCGGCGGTCATCTGGCTGGCGTTCGTGCTGGTGGGGCTGGCGGTCGGCCGGCTCGACCTGCGCGCCGCCCGGGTGCGGGCGGGTCTGGTCACCGGCGGGGTGCTGGCCGCGGCGCTCGGGTACGGCGGCGGGTGGCTGAGCGCCCGGCTGGCCGGCCCCGGCCGGCGGTTCGCCGGGATGGAGGCGGGCTTCGGCCGCTCCGGCGAGTGGGAGACGGCCTGGTTCGCCGGGGCGGAGCCGCACAGCGGGACGCCGTTCGAGGTGGTCGGCTCCGCGGGTGTCGCGGTCGCGGTCCTCGGGCTGTGCCTGGTCCTCGCGGACCGGTTGCCGCGGGTGACCCTCCCGCTGGGGGCGGTGGGCGCGATGGCGCTGTCGGTCTACACCGCGCAGATCGTCGCGATCTGGGCACTGGGCGTCGACTCGTCCGACGACTGGGGGTCGTGGCTGTGGTTCACCGTCACCGCGCTGCTGCTGGCCACGGTGTGGCGGCTGCGGCTCGGCCGGGGCCCGCTGGAGCGGCTGCTGACCTGGAGCTCGCGCCGGGCGGCCGGGCCGTAGCCTGTCTCGTCGTGCCCGAGGTCCCCGTCATCGGTGTGCTCGCGCTGCAGGGCGACGTCCGCGAGCACCTGGCCGTGCTGTCCGCCCTGGGCGCCGAACCGGTGACCGTCCGCCGTCCGGAGGAGCTGGCCGCCGTCCACGGCCTGGTGCTCCCGGGCGGGGAGTCCACGACCATGGCCCGGCTGGCCGTCCGCTTCGGGCTGCTCGAACCGCTGCGCGCGGCGATCGCCGGCGGGCTGCCGTCCTACGGCTCCTGCGCGGGGATGATCATGCTCGCCGACCGGCTGCTCGACGCACCGCCGGACCAGGTGACCGTCGGCGGGCTCGACGTCACCGTGCGGCGCAACGCCTTCGGCCGCCAGGTGGACTCCTTCGAGTCCGAGGTCCGGTTCGAGGGCCTCGAGGGCGGCCCGGTGCACGCCGTGTTCATCCGGGCGCCGTGGGTGGAGGAGGCCGGCGCGGGCGTGCAGGTCCTCGGCCGGGTCGTCGGGGGACACGCCGACGGTAGGATCGTCGCCGTCCGCCAGGGCGACCTGGTGGCCACCAGCTTCCACCCCGAGCTGACGGGGGACCGCCGCGTGCACGCGTTGTTCGTCGACGTCGTCCGCAGCCACCTGGCCGAGGGGGCCGGCTCCGCAGCCGGGAACGAGAGGGGATTGCCGTGAGCGAGCTCGCGAGCTCACCGATGAGCACAGCAGCGGGGCCGCGAACGCGGCCGACGAGCGCCAGCGAGGAGGACTCGTGAGCGGCCACTCCAAGTGGGCGACGACGAAGCACAAGAAGGCCGCGATCGACGCCAAGCGCGGCAAGCTCTTCGCCAAGCTGATCAAGAACGTCGAGGTCGCGGCGCGGGTCGGCGGCGGTGACCCCGGCGGCAACCCGACGCTCTACGACGCCATCCAGAAGGCGAAGAAGTCCTCGGTCCCGAACGACAACATCGACCGCGCGGTCAAGCGCGGCGCGGGTCTCGAGGCCGGCGGGGCCGACTGGCAGACGATCATGTACGAGGGCTACGCGGCCGCCGGGGTGGCGGTGCTGGTCGAGTGCCTCACCGACAACCGCAACCGCGCCGCCTCCGAGGTGCGGACGGCGATGACCCGCAACGGCGGCTCGATGGCCGACCCGGGCTCGGTCTCCTACCTGTTCTCCCGCAAGGGCGTCGTCGTGGTGCCCAAGGCCGACGGCGTGGACGAGGACAGCGTCCTGATGGCCGTGCTCGACGCCGGCGCGGAGGAGGTCCGCGACCAGGGCGACTCGTTCGAGGTCATCAGCGAGCCGACGGACCTCGTCGCCGTCCGGACCGCGCTGCAGGACGCCGGGCTCGACTACGACTCGGCCGAGGCCGGGTTCGTGCCGAGCGTCACCGTCGAGCTCGACGAGGAGGCGGCGGGCAAGGTCTTCCGGCTCATCGACGCCCTCGAGGACTGCGACGACGTGCAGAACGTGTACGCGAACTACGACGTCTCCGACGAGGTGCTCGAGAAGGTCGGCTGAAGGACCTCCCCGCCCCCCACCCCTCGCAGCCTCGGGGTGGGACCGTGCAGGGAGGCCGTGGGCGTGTCGCGCCGTCTCGTCGTCCCGGACGGTTAGCGTGGGTCGAACACCAGTTCGGCTGACGGCGGGAGGCTCCTCCATGCGGGTGCTCGGCATCGACCCGGGCCTCACCCGGTGCGGGTGGGGCGTGGTCGACGGGCGGCCCGGCGCCCGTCCCACGGCGGTCGGCGTGGGCGTGGTCCGCACCGCCGCGGAGCTCGACCTCGAGCTGCGGCTGCTGGAGCTGCACACCGCGGTCACCGCTCTGCTGCGCGAGCACCGCCCCGACGTCGTGGCGATCGAGCGGGTGTTCACCCAGAACAACAAGGGCACCGCCACCGGCACCGCCCAGGCCGCCGGCGTCGCCGCGCTGGCCGCGGCGCAGGCCGACCGGCCGGTCGCCTGGCACACGCCCAGCGAGGTCAAGGCCGCCATCTCCGGCAGCGGCCGAGCCGACAAGGAGCAGGTCACCCTCATGGTCACCCGGGTGCTGGGGCTGTCGTCCCCGCCCAAGCCCGCCGACGCCGCGGACGCGCTGGCGCTGGCCGTCTGCCACGCCTGGCGCGGGCCTGCGCAGCAGCGGCTGCGGCACGCCGCGCTGGCCGGCGGGATCGGCGCCCCCGTGCGGTCGACGACCCTGCCCCGGTGGACGGGGGTGTCCCGGTGATCGCGAGCGTGAACGGCCGGGTCGCCGCCGTTTCCCCGGACGGCGCCGTGGTCGAGGTCGGCGGCGTCGGACTCGCGGTGCAGTGCACGCCGGGCACCATCGCCCGGCTGCAGGTGGGGGAGTCCGCCCGGCTGGCGACCAGCCTCGTCGTCCGCGAGGACTCGCTGACCCTCTACGGCTTCGCCGACGACGACGAGCGGCAGCTGTTCGAGCTGCTGCAGACGGCCAACGGCGTGGGGCCCCGGCTGGCGCAGGCGGTGCTGGCCATCCACCCGCCGCGGGAGGTCCGGCGCGCGGTGTCGATGGCCGACGTCAAGGCGCTCATGCAGGTGCCCGGCATCGGCAAGAAGGGCGCCGAGCGGCTGATCCTGGAACTGCGCGACCGGTTGGGTGCCACGACCACCGACACGCAGCTGGACGGCGCGGCCGCGCCCGCAGGCCTGCCGTCGGTCACCCCCGTCGCGCCGTGGCGCGACCAGCTCACCTCGGCCCTGGTCGGTCTGGGGTGGACCAGCAAGGAGGCCGAGACCGCGGTCGCCCAGCTGGCGCCGATCGCCGACGAGCAGGTCGCCGACACCGGCTCCGTCGAGGTGGCGGTGCTGCTGCGCCAGGCGCTCCGGCTGCTGGGTAGGCCGTGAGCGCCCCGTTCGACCGCGGCCTGTCCGCGGAGCCGGCCGAGGGGTCCACCCGTGACTACTCCGTCTCGGCGCAGGCCGGTGACGAGGAACGGGTCGTCGAGTCGGCCCTGCGGCCGCACTCGCTGGGCGACTTCATCGGCCAGCCCAAGGTCGCCCGCCAGCTGGAACTGGTGCTGGAGGGCGCCAAGCGGCGCGGCCGGCCGCCGGACCACGTGCTGCTGTCCGGCCCGCCCGGGCTGGGCAAGACCAGCCTCGCGCTGATCATCGGCGCCGAGCTGGGCACCTCGGTGAAGATCACCAGCGGTCCCGCGATCGAGCGCTCCGGTGACCTCGCCGCGATGCTGTCCAACCTGGGCCCCGGCGACGTCCTGTTCATCGACGAGATCCACCGGATCGCCCGGCCCGCCGAGGAACTGCTGTACATGGCGATGGAGGACTTCCGCGTCGACGTCGTGGTCGGCAAGGGGCCCGGCGCCACCGCCATCCCGCTGGACATCAACCCGTTCACGCTGGTCGGCGCCACCACCCGCGCCGGCCTGCTCACCGGTCCGCTGCGCGACCGGTTCGGCTTCGTCGGGCAGATGGAGTTCTACGAGCCGGCCGAGCTGCGGCGGGTGCTGGCCCGCAGCGCGTCGCTGCTGGGCGTGGAGCTGACCGAGGAGGGGTCCGCGGAGATCGCCGGGCGGTCCCGCGGCACGCCGCGCATCGCCAACCGGCTGCTGCGCCGGGTCCGCGACTACGCCGAGGTGCGGGCCGACGGCCGGGTCACCCGGGAGGTCGCCGAGGCGGCGCTGGCGCTCTACGACGTCGACCACCTGGGCCTCGACCGGCTCGACCGCGCCGTCCTGGAGGCGCTGGTGATGCGGTTCGGGGGCGGTCCGGTCGGCGTCGCGACGCTGGCGGTCGCGGTGGGGGAGGAGCCGCACACCGTCGAGGAGGTCTGCGAGCCGTTCCTCGTCCGCGCCGGCCTGCTGGCCCGGACGCCGCGGGGACGGGTCGCCACCGAGGCGGCCTGGCAGCACCTGGGCCAGCCGGTCCCCCGGGGCGGCATCCCCCTCGGGAGGGTCACGGTCGACCCACCGGCCCCCGGTTCGTCGTCAGAGACGCTGTTCGACGCATAGACTGCGGAGCGCTGGCGCGCAACTCGTCCGGCCGCGGCCGCGCGCGTCCTGCCCGGTCGCTGCACGCGGATGACGCGGCGCGCCACAGCCGCCGTACCCGAGCGGTCCCGTCCCGGGCCGCACCCACCGCGGAACGCCGCGCGGTAGAGAGGCACATCTGTCGTGGAGCAGTACTTCCCGCTCGTCCTCCTGGCCCTGGCCTTCGTCCTGCTCATCGTGCTGCCCGCCCGGCAGCGCAAGCGGGCGCAGGCCCAGGCCCAGGCGATGCAGGAGTCGCTGACCCCGGGCACCCCGGTCATGACGACCGCCGGGCTGCACGGCACGGTCGCCGCCCTGGGCGACACAACCGTCGACCTGGAGATCGCCCCGGGCGTGGTGGTCACCTTCGCGCGGCAGGCGATCCTCGAGGTCCGCCGGCCCGCCGTGGCCGGCCCGGCCGCCGACGGTCCCGCCGTCCCGGGGGACGACGCCAACGGCCCGGCCGACGGCGGTCCGGCCGACCGGGCGCACTGAGCCGGTAGCCCCCCGTGGCCCAGCGTCAGCTGCCCGCGCGCCGGTACTTCGGCGCGTTCGTGCTGATCATCGCCGTCCTCTACGGCCTGATCTTCCTCACCGGCGACACCCGCACCCCCCAGCTCGGGCTGGACCTGCGCGGTGGGACGACGGTCACCCTCTCCGCGCGCACCCCCGACGGGCAGGCCCCCGCTCCCGAGGACCTCGAGCTCGCCCGGCAGATCATCGAGCAGCGCGTCAACGGCCTCGGTGTGGCCGAGGCCGAGGTGGTCACCGAGGGCGACTCGAACATCGTCATCTCCGTCCCCGGGGACGACGGCGACCAGGCCCGCGAACTGGGGCAGACCGCGCAGCTGCGGTTCCGCCCGGTGGTCTCCGGTCCGGAGCCGGCCACCCCGGCCGCCGAGGACAGCGCCGCCCCCACCGACGGGACGACGCCCACCGACGCGGCTACACCGACCGACGGCGCCACGCCGACCGACAGCGCGGCCCCGACCGACTCCGCCGCCCCGACGGACGCAGCCACCCCCACCGACGGGGCGGTCGCCGACCCGTCGATCCCCGATCCGGACGCCCCGCCGGTGACCCAGGAGCAGGCGCAGGCGGCCTACGCCACCCTGACCTGCGACACCACCGACCCGGAGGCCGCCGTCGACCGGCCCGAGGACTTCGTCGCGGCCTGCTCGGAGGACGGCCAGTTCAAGTACCTGCTCGGCCCGGCGATCCTCGAGGGCACCGACATCGTCAACGCCCAGGCCGGCACCCAGCAGGCCACCGCCGAGTGGGTCGTGCTGCTGGACTTCAACTCCACCGGGCGCGAGACCTGGGCGACCTACACCGCCGCGAACATCGGCAAGAACGTCGCCTTCACCCTCGACGGCCGGGTCGTGTCGGCGCCCACCATCCAGGGCGCGATCAACGGGCAGACGACGATCACCGGGCAGTTCACGCAGCAGGAGGCCGAGCAGCTGGCCAACCAGCTGCGCTACGGCGCGCTGCCGCTGACCTTCACCCAGGCGACCGCGCAGTCGATCTCCACCGAGCTCGGTGAGGAGCAGCTGCAGGCCGGCCTGATCGCCGGCGCCATCGGCATCGCGCTGGTCTTCGTCTACGCGCTGGTCTACTACCGGCTCCTCGGCCTGGTGATGATCGCCAGCCTCGTCCTGTCGGCGGTGGTCGTCTACGCCGTCCTCGTGCTGCTCGGACGGCAGATCGGCTTCACCCTCAGCCTCGCGGGCATCGCCGGGTTCATCGTGTCGATCGGCATCACCGCGGACTCGTTCGTCGTCTACTTCGAGCGGCTGAAGGACGAGGTCCGCGAGGGCCGCACGCTGCGGTCGGCGGTGCCCCGCGCCTGGGTGCGGGCGCGGCGCACCATCCTCTCGGCCGACGCGGTGAGCTTCCTGGCCGCGGCGATCCTCTACGTGCTGGCCATCGGCGACGTGAAGGGCTTCGCCTTCACCCTCGGCATGTCGACGGTGCTCGACCTGGTCGTCGTCTTCCTCTTCACCCACCCGCTGATGGCGGTGCTGGCCCGCTTCCGGTCGTTCGGCAGCAGCCGGTTCTCCGGCCTGGGCCGCAGCCTCGACCGCCCGGACCGGCCCGCCGGGCGGCGCCCCTCCGCCCGGCGTGAGCTCGTCGGTGCCGGCAGCGGGTCCGCCGGCACCGCGCAGGACAGGAGCGACTCATGAGCGGCCGCGACCCCCGCCGCGAGGACGACGAGCTGCCCGTGGGCACCGCCGAGGACGAGACGCGCGACGCCGGCTCGGCCTCCGACGACGCCGCGGCCGCAGCCGACGACGCCGCCCTGGCCGACGCCGGCCTGCCCCGCGAGGGTGACTCCGCGATGGTGCGTCCCGCGCACCGGGCCTCGCTGGCGCACCGGCTCTACAACGGCGAGGCCGGGCTGGACGTCGTCGGCCGCAGCCGGCTGATCTACAAGGTCACCGCGGTCGTCGTGCTGCTGTGCATCGCGGCCATCGTCTTCCGCGGTTTCAACTTCGGCATCGACTTCGCCGGCGGCAACAGCTTCCGGCTGTCGGGCACCGAGGCGCAGCTCTCCGAGGTGCGGGAGGCGGCCGAGCAGGCGGGCGCCGACGTCGCCAGCGCCCAGGTGGTCGGCGGCGACACCGTCCTGCTGCGCACCGGCGCGCTGGACAACGACGCCGAGCGGGCCGTCGTCGACGCGGTCGCCGGCGCGGCCGGCATCGAGCCCTCGCAGGTCAGCCCCGAGGCCGTCAGCGCCGAGTGGGGCCGCGACATCACCGACCAGGCCCTCATCGCCCTCGCGGTCTTCTTCGTCGCGGTGGTGCTGTTCCTGGCCGTGCGGTTCCAGCCGAAGATGGCGATCGGCGCCATGGCCGCACTGGTGCACGACATCATCGTCACCGCGGGCGTCTACGCGCTGATCGGCTTCGAGGTCACCCCCTCGACGGTCATCGGGTTCCTCACGATCCTCGGGTTCTCCCTCTACGACACCGTCGTCGTCTTCGACAAGGTGGACGAGAACACCAAGGACCTCGCCAAGAGCGCGCGCATGACCTGGGGGGAGGCGGCCAACCTCGCGGTCAACCAGACCCTGATGCGGTCGATCAACACCTCGGTCATCGCGCTGCTGCCGGTGGCCGGCCTGCTGTTCGTCGGCGCCGGCCTGCTCGGCGTCGGCACGCTCAAGGACCTCGCCCTGGTCCTCTTCGTCGGCCTGGCGGCGGGCACGTACTCGTCGATCTTCCTGGCGACGCCGATCGTGGCCGACCTCAAGGAGCGCGAGCCGGAGGTCCAGGCGCTGCGCAAGCGGGTGCTCGCCCGGCGCGCGGCCCAGGCCCGGCAGGCCGGGACCACCGCGACCGCCGGCACCGCCCCGGTCGCCAGCGCCCGCCGCGCAGCGGGCACCGCCCGACGCAGCGGTGGGGTCGCCGTCGCCGAGCGCGAGACGGACCTCGGTCCGGCCGCGGCCGACGTCGTGGTCGAGTCGCCGGCGTCGGTGCGCCCGGACGCGCCGCGCACCGGCGGGACGTCGGCGCCGCGGCCGAGGGTCCGGCCGCAGCGGCCGGGCCGGCCCTCCGGGAAGAAGCGCCGGTGATCGCCGAGCCGGCCGCGGACCAGCCCCTCGACGAGGTGATCGCGGGGCTGACCGTCGACGTCCCCGACCACCCCCAGCCGGGCGTGCTGTTCCGGGACCTGACGCCGGTGTTCGCCGACGGCCCCGCGTTCCGACGGATGATCGACGGCCTCGCCACCCCGGCGCTGGCCGACCCCCGGGCCGCCGCGCACGGGGCCGGCGGGACCGACCCGGGCTTCGACGTCGTCGTGGGTGTCGAGGCGCGCGGCTTCCTGCTCGCCGCGGCGGTCGCCCTGGACGCCGGGGTGGGGGTGGTCCCGGTGCGCAAGGCGGGCAAGCTGCCCCGCGAGCGGGTGGCCGCCGAGTACGCGCTCGAGTACGGCACAGCCACCCTGGAGCTGCACACCGACTCCATCCGGCCGGGGCAGCGGGTGCTCCTCGTCGACGACGTCCTCGCCACCGGCGGGACGCTGGCCGCGGCGATCGCGCTGGTCGAGCAGCTCGGCGGCGTCGTCGTGGCCGTGTCGGTCGTCATCGAGCTGGCCGCCCTGGCCGGGCGGCAGCGGCTCGCGCCGCACACCGTCCACGCCCTCTGGGCCACCTGAGGGATGGCGGTCGCCTCCGCACGCGTCACCGGAGTGTCGGCCGACTAGCATGAGAGGGTCGTCCCTCCTCCGGCCTGCAGGAGTCGCCATGGGCCCCGACGCCGCCACCAACGTGGCTGCAGCGCGGGCTGACGCCCCGGCGCTCCCCGCCGGCACCGGAGCGGCCGCGCCGCCGGGTGAGGGGGACCGCCCGCCCCTGCCGAGCCGTCCGGTCGTCCGCCGTCCCGACGACGTCGTCCCCGAGCCGGCGGGGGAGCACGAGCCGGCGGGTGCGCCGCGCAGGCGGGTCCGCGACCGGCTGGCCCGCCGGATCGTCGCCGGACAGCGCAGCGGCGTGGTGCGGCCGGTCCTGGAGCCCCTGGCGGCGCTGCACCGGCAGAGCCACCCGAAGGCCGACCTGGCGCTGCTGCAGCGGGCCTACGACGTCGCCGAGACCGCGCACGCCACGCAGAAGCGCAAGAGCGGCGACCCGTACATCACCCACCCGCTGGCCGTGGCGACGATCCTCGCCGGCCTCGGCATGGACACCACGACGCTGGTGGCCGCGCTGCTGCACGACACGGTGGAGGACACCGGCCAGACCCTGGAGTCGATCACCGCGGCCTTCGGCCCCGAGGTCGCCCACCTGGTGGACGGCGTCACGAAGATCGACCGGGTCAAGCTCGGCGACGCGGCGCAGGCGGAGACGATCCGCAAGATGATCGTGGCGATGGCCCGCGACCCCCGGGTGCTGGTCATCAAGCTCGCCGACCGGCTGCACAACATGCGCACGCTGCGCTTCCTCCCGCCGGAGAAGCAGGAGAAGAAGGCGCGCGAGACGCTGGAGATCCTGGCCCCGCTGGCGCACCGGCTGGGCATGAACACGATCAAGTGGGAGCTCGAGGACCTCGCGTTCGCCACGCTCTACCCCAAGCGGTACGACGAGATCGTGCGGCTGGTCGCCGAGCGCGCGCCGTCCCGGGACACCTACCTGGCGGAGGTCACCGCGTCGGTGACCGAGCAGCTCAAGGCCGCCAAGATCGAGGCGGTCGTCACCGGCCGGCCCAAGCACTACTACTCGATCTACCAGAAGATGATCGTGCGGGGCCGCGACTTCGCCGACATCTGGGACCTCGTCGGCATCCGGATCCTGGTCGACACGGTCCGCGACTGCTACGCCGCGCTGGGCATCATGCACGCGCACTGGCAGCCGGTACCGGGCCGGTTCAAGGACTTCATCGCGATGCCGAAGTTCAACATGTACCAGTCGCTGCACACGACGGTGATCGGGCCGCAGGGCAAGCCGGTCGAGCTGCAGATCCGCACGCACGACATGCACCGCACCGCCGAGTACGGCATCGCCGCGCACTGGAAGTACAAGGAGAAGGCCAAGGCCGGCGGCAAGCCCGACGCCGGGAACTTCGGCGCGGCCAAGGCCGGCTCGCCCGACGACATGCTGTGGCTGCGCCAGCTGCTGGACTGGCAGCGCGAGGCGCAGGAGCCCGGCGAGTTCCTGGAGACGCTGCGCTACGACCTCGGTCCGCAGGAGGTCTTCGTCTTCACGCCCAAGGGCGACGTGGTCAGCCTGCCCGGCGACTCCACCCCCGTCGACTTCGCCTACGCCGTGCACACCGAGGTCGGGCACCGCTGCATCGGCGCCCGGGTCAACGGCGCCCTGGTCTCCCTCGACAGCAAGCTCACCAACGGCGACGTCGTGGAGATCTTCACGTCGAAGTCGCCCACCGCGGGCCCGTCGAAGGACTGGCTGGCGTTCGTCGGCTCCTCCCGGGCGCGCACGAAGATCCGGCAGTGGTTCACGAAGGAGCGCCGCGAGGACGCCGTCGAGGCCGGCAAGGAGGCGCTGGCCCGGGCGATGCGCAAGGCGGGGCTGCCGCTGCAGCGGCTGCTCGGCGGCGACGCGCTCTCGACCCTGGCCAAGGACCTCCGCCACGCCGACGTCACCGCGCTGTACGCGGCGGTGGGGGAGAACCAGATCTCGGCGTCCTCCGTCGTCGACAAGCTGATCACGGCCCTGGGGGGCACCGAGGGCGCGGTCGAGGACATCGCCGAGACCACCATCCCCATGCGGCGGCCGGCGCACCGGCGGCCCGCGGGCGGGGACCCGGGCATCGTCGTCCACGGGATGAGCGACGTCTGGGCCAAGCTCGCCAAGTGCTGCACCCCGGTGCCGGGGGACGACGTCCTCGGCTTCGTCACCCGGGGCGGCGGCGTGAGCGTCCACCGCCGCGACTGCACCAACGCCGCGGACCTCGAGCGCAAGCCCGAGCGCCTGGTGGAGGTGGAGTGGGCCAGCCAGCCCGGCTCGGTCTTCCTGGTGGCCATCCAGGTGGAGGCCCTCGACCGGCACCGGCTGCTCTCCGACGTCACCAAGGCGCTGGCCGACGAGCGGGTCAACATCCTGTCCGCGTCGGTGCAGACCAGCCGGGACCGCGTGGCGATCAGCCGGTTCACCTTCGAGCTGGCCGACCCGGCACACCTCGATGCGGTGCTGCAGACGGTGCGCAACGTGGAGGGCGTCTTCGACGTCGAGCGCGTCACTGCGTGACGACAGCCGCGGGAGCACCGCAGGGAGCGCCGGCGACCGAGGTCCACTCTCTCAGGCGGTGCGCGGGGCAGCGAGGAAGGCCGGGTTGTCGCAGGGGGCGCCGGGCTCCGGCGTGTTCTCGGGGTTGCCGGTCAGCAGCCGGGTGAACTCGCCCAGCCGGGGATCGTCGACGGCCCCGAGCCGGAGCGCGTGGTTCCACGCCTGCAGCGAGACGGCGGTGCCCAGCCCCGGGTACGGCGACATCATCAGCCCGTAGGCGCCCCGCACCGCGTCCGACAGGTCCGCCACGCCGTCCGCGCCCAGGAGGTCGGGGTCGTAGGTGATCCACACGGCGCCGTGCTCGAGGGAGTGGACGGCGTTCTCCGGGCGGATCGGCACGTCGTAGACGCTGCCGGTGCAGTCGGCCCACACCGGGTCGTGCGGACCGCCGACCGGCGGGCGCTCCGCGTGGTCGACGTCCCCCGGGACGTGCGGCTGGCCCGCCGCGTACTGCGCCACCCGGGTGCCGTCCAGGGTGACCGGCGGACCCGCCGGCTCCGGTGAGCCCTGGACGGCGGTGGTGCAGCCGGCGAGGACCGCGGTGGCGAGGACGGCGACCGAGCGGGCCGGCCCCATCAGGCGACGGTCATCGACGCGATGGTCACCGGCACCGTGGGGGCGCCATCACCTGGGCCGTTCGAGCCGTCGTTGCCGTTGGCGGCGATGGTGTCGAGCACCGCGAGGCCGGCCTCGTCGATGGTGCCCAGGACGGTGTAGTCCGGCGGCAGCTGGCTGTCGCCCCACACCAGGAAGAACTGGCTGCCGTCGAAGCCCTGCCCGCTGTTGGCCATCGCGACGGTGCCGCGTGGGTAGGTCTCGTCGCCGGTGACGTCCGTGGGGAACGTGTAGGTGGGTCCACCGGCGCCGGTCCCGGTGGGGTCGCCGCACTGCAGCACCTGCAGGCCGGCGCTGTCGACCTGCCGGTGGCACGGGGAGTCGTCGAAGAAGCCGCGCTCGGCCAGGTGCACCAGGCTGGCGGCCGCGCAGGGGGTGCGCTCCTGGTCGAGGGTGAGGGTGAGGTCGCCGAGGTCGGTCGACAAGACCAGGTCGGCGGTCCCCGCGGCGGGCACCTCGTCGGCCGGGGGGTCCACCTCGATGAGGTAGGGGTTGCCGGCGGGGTTGTCCGACCACGCGCAGGTGGTCACCTCGCCCGAGCCTGCCGGTCCACCGGTCCCCGACCCGCCGGGGGCGCCCGAGGACCCGGCCTCACCGGGGACGCTGTTCGAGCAGGCCCCCAGGGCCAGCACCGCCCCCGCGAGGCCGGCGACCGCCCGCAGCCTCACGCGGCGACCGTCAGGGACTCGATGCGGACCTCCTGGGTCGGCGCGCCGTCACCCGGGCCGTTCGAGCCGTCGTTGCCGTTGGCGGCGATGGTGTCGAGCACCGCGAGGCCGCCCTCGTCGATGGTGCCCAGGACGGTGTAGCTCGGCGGCAGCTGGCTGTCGCCCCACACCAGGAAGAACTGGCTGCCGTCGAAGCCCTGCCCGCTGTTGGCCATCGCGACGGTGCCGCGCGGGTAGGTCTCGTCGCCGGTGACCTGGGTGGGGAACTCGTAGGCCGGGCCGCCACGGCCGGTCCCGCTGGGGTCACCGCACTGCAGCACCTTGAGGCCCTCGCCGTCGGTCTCCCGGTGGCAGACGGTCCCGTCGAAGTAGCCCTGCTGGGCCAGGAAGGCCATGCTCGCCACGCCGCACGGGGCGTTGGCGTTGTCGAGGGTCAGCCCGATGGCGCCGAAGTTCGTCGTCATGGCGACCGGGGTGGTGCCCGTCGGGTTCACCTCCGTGGGCGGCGTCCCGGAGTCCGCCTCCAGGTCGGGGTTGCTCGAGGTGTCGGCCGGGGTCCAGTCGCACGTGCCGTCGCTGCCGTCGACGACGGCCGGGCTGGTGGGTGCGGCGCTGGTGGGGTCCGCGGCGGCGTTGTCGCTGTCGTCGCCGCCGACGCCGGTGATCAGCCAGACGGCGCCGATGACGATCAGCACCGCGACCGCGGTGACCCCGATGAGCAGGTTGCGGCGGCGCTTGCGGGCCAGCTCGGCACGGCGCTCGAGTTGGCGCTGCAGGCGTCGCTGGGCGGCCTGCCGGCGCTGCTTGTTGCTCGGCACGGGTGGTACTCCTCGGAACGGACGGGTGCTGCGGCGGGGCGCGGCGGTCGCACCGGAACGCGCGCCCGCGCACCGCTGGTCGATCCGCGATTCTAGGTGGCGAACCTGGCCGTCCCCTGACAGCCGGGAAGCCCCGGAGCGCCGACGGGGCCCCGCGTAACCTGCACGCGTGCTCATCCGCTCGTTCCCGGCCGGCGCGTTCGGCACGAACTGCTACGCGGTCGCGTCCGGTCCGCGGCGGGAGTGCGTGGTCGTCGATCCCGGGATGGACGCCGTCGAGCCGCTGGCGCGGGTACTCGCCGAGGACGGCCTCAAGCCGGTCGCGGTCGTGCTCACCCACGGCCACCTCGACCACACCTTCTCGGTGCTGCCGGTCTGCGACGGCTACGACATCCCCGCCTACCTGCACCCCGACGACTCCGGCATGCTCGCCGACCCGGTGCGCTGGCACGGTCCGCAGCTGGCCCCGCTGATCACCGGCGTGCGGCTGCCCGACCCGTCCGACGTGCGGTCCCTGGACGACGGCGCCGTCCTGTCGCTGGCCGGGGTGGAGCTGACCGTCCGGCACGCCCCCGGCCACACGCAGGGCTCGGTCGTCTTCTCGCTCGACCTCGGGGAGGCGCCCGGGCTGCTGGCCGGCGACGTGCTGTTCGCCGGGTCGGTCGGCCGGGTCGACCTGCCCGGCGGGTCGTGGGAGGCGATGCTGCGCTCCCTGCGCGACGTCGTCCTGCCGCTGGACGACGAGACGGTCGTCCTGCCCGGGCACGGGCCGGCGACGACCATCGGGCGGGAGCGGGCGACGAACCCGTACCTGGCCGAGGCCGCCGCGGGGACGGGCCCGGTCCCCAGGGGAAGAGGACTGTGACCAGCGAGATCATGCGGGCGCCGAAGGGCACCTTCGACACCCTCCCGCCGGAGTCGGCGCGCTTCCTGGCCGTCCGCGACGCGCTCACCGCACCGCTCCGGCGGGCCGGGTACGGCTACGTCGAGACACCCGTGTTCGAGGACACCGCCGTCTTCTCCCGCGGGGTGGGCGAGTCCACCGACGTCGTGACGAAGGAGATGTACACCTTCGACGACCGCGGCGGCCGCTCGCTGACCCTGCGCCCCGAGCTCACCGCCGGGCTGATGCGGGCCTTCATCGAGCACCGGCTGCACACCGGCGCCCTGCCGGTCAAGCTGTGGACCGTCGGGTCGGCGTTCCGGTACGAGCGTCCCCAGGCCGGCCGGTACCGGCACTTCACGCAGGTCGACATGGAGGCCCTCGGCGTCGACGACCCGGCGCTGGACGCCGAGGTCGTCGCCCTCGGCGTGCAGGGCTTCCGCGACCTGGGGCTGACCGACTTCGAGCTGCTGCTCACCTCGCTGGGTGACGACACCTGCCGCCCGCAGTACCGAGAGAAGCTGGTCGCCTTCCTGGCGGGGCTCGACCTCGACGAGGACACCCGCCGCCGCGCGGAGATCAACCCGCTGCGGGTGCTCGACGACAAGCGGCCCGAGGTGCAGGCGCAGCTCCACGACGCGCCGGTCATGGTCGACCACCTGTCGGACTCGGCGAAGGCCCACTACGACGCCGTCCGCCAGCACCTGACCGACCTCGGCGTGACCTGGACCGAGGCGCCGAAGCTGGTCCGCGGGCTGGACTACTACACGAAGACGACGTTCGAGTTCGTGCACAACGGGCTGGGCGCCCAGTCGGCGATCGGGGGCGGCGGGCGCTACGACGGGCTGTCCGCGGCGCTCGGCGGCCCGGACCTGTCCGGCATCGGCTACGCCGTGGGGGTGGACCGCACGCTGCTGGCGGTGCAGGCCGAGGGGCTCGACGTGGGCGCGCAGCCGGGCGTGCAGGCGTTCGTCGTCCCGCTGGGGGCGCAGGCCAAGCGGCTGGCGGTGGAGCTGGTGGGGCGGCTGCGGCAGGCCGGGGTCTCGGCCGACACCGTCTACGGCGACCGCGGGCTCAAGGGCGCGATGAAGGCCGCCGACCGCTCGGGGGCCTCGCACGTGGTGGTCATCGGTGAGCGCGACCTGGCGGAGGGCGTCGGCCAGCTCAAGGACATGCGCACGGGCGAGCAGCGGGCCGTTCCGGTGGGCGAGCTGTTCGAGACCGTGCGTGCGACGGTGGGGGAGTGACGAGCATGGAGCAGCGACCGCTCGGGCGGACGGGGGCCGACGTCGGCGTCGTCGGCCTGGGCACCTGGCAGCTGGGCGGCGACTGGGGGGACGTCGACGACGACACCGCCGCCGAGGTCCTCGACGCCGCCCTCGACGCGGGCGTCACCCTGCTCGACACCGCCGACGTCTACGGCGACGGGCGCTCCGAGCAGCGCATCCGCCAGGCGCTGGCGCCGCGGTCGGAGCGGCCCTTCGTGGCCACCAAGGCCGGCCGCCGCGCCGACCCGTTCGAGGCCGCGCAGTACACACCGGAGAACCTGCGCGCCTGGGTCGACCGCTCCCGCCGCAACCTCGGCGTCGAGACCCTCGACCTGGTGCAGCTGCACTGCCCGCCGACGGCGGTCTACCGCGACCAGCGGGTCTACGACACCCTCGACGTGCTGGTGGCGGAGCAGGCGATCGCCGCGTACGGCGTCTCCGTGGAGACCGTGGCCGAGGGGCTGACCGCGCTGGAGCACCCCGGCGTCCAGACGATCCAGGTCATCCTCAACGTCTTCCGGCGCAAGCCGCTGGAGGAGCTGCTGCCGGCCGCGGTGGAGGCCGGCGTCGGCGTCCTGGCCCGGGTGCCGCTGGCCAGCGGCCTGCTCACCGGCAAGTACGACGAGTCGACGACCTTCCCGGCCGACGACCACCGCACCTTCAACCGGCACGGCGAGGCCTTCGACGTCGGCGAGACCTTTTCCGGCGTGCCGTTCGAGGTCGGCGTCGCCGCCGCCCGCGAGGTCGCCGAGATCGCCGGCGACGCGCCGACAGCGGCGTTCGCCCTGCGCTGGGTCATCGACCAGCCCGGGGTCACCACCGTCATCCCGGGCGCCCGCACCGTGGCCCAGGTCCGCGGCAACGTCGCCGCCGCCTCGCTCCCGTCCCTGACCGACACCCAGCTCACCGACCTCGAGCGCGTGTACGACGAGCGCATCCGCGCCCACGTGCACGACCGCTGGTGACCCCCTCCCCGGAAAGGCACTGAAGTGCTCCGCACCCACGACGCCGGCACGCTGCGCGCGTCCGACGCCGGTTCCACCGTCACCCTCGCCGGCTGGGTCGCCCGCCGCCGTGACCACGGCGGCGTGGTCTTCCTCGACGTGCGCGACGCCTCGGGGTACGTCCAGGTCGTCGTCCGCGAGGAGGAGGCCCACCACCTCCGCAACGAGTTCTGCGTGCTGGTCACCGGCGAGGTGCGCCGGCGGCCGGAGGGCAACGAGAACCCGGAGCTGCCGACCGGCGAGATCGAGGTCGCGGCCGCCGAGCTGCGCGTGCTCAGCCCGTCGGCACCGCTGCCGTTCCCGATCGAGACCGACCAGGCGGCCAGCGACGACGTCCGCTACAAGTACCGCTACCTCGACCTGCGCCGGCAGAGCGCCGCGCGGACCCTGCGGCTGCGCAGCGAGGTCAACCGGGTGGCCCGCGGCGTCATGGCGCAGCACGGCTTCGTCGAGGTCGAGACGCCGAACCTGACCCGCTCCACGCCCGAGGGGGCGCGCGACTTCGTCATCCCGGTCCGGCTGCAGCCAGGCAAGTGGTACGCCCTGCCGCAGTCCCCGCAGCTGTTCAAGCAGCTGCTCATGATCGGCGGGCTGGAGCGCTACTACCAGATCGCCCGCTGCTTCCGGGACGAGGACTTCCGCGCCGACCGGCAGCCGGAGTTCACCCAGCTGGACTTCGAGATGAGCTTCGTCGAGCGGGACGACGTCCTGGCCGTCATCGAGGACGTCGTCCGGGCGCTGTGGCGGGAGCTCGCCGGCCACGACGTGGGCGAGGTCCCGCGGATGAGCTACCGCGAGGCGATGGACCGCTTCGGCTCGGACAAGCCCGACCTGCGGTTCGGCCTCGAGCTCACCGAGCTGACCTCCTACTTCGCCGAGACACCGTTCCGCGTCTTCCAGGCGCCCTACGTGGGTGCCCTGGTCATGCCTGGCGGCGGGTCGCAGCCGCGACGGGCCTTCGACGCCTGGCAGGACTGGGCGAAGTCCCGCGGCGCGCGGGGACTGGCCTACGTGACCATCGCCGAGGACGGCACCCTCGGCGGCCCGGTCGCCAAGAACATCTCCGACCGCGAGCGCGAGGGCCTGGTCGCCGCGGTCGGGGCACAGCCCGGCGACTGCGTCTTCTTCGCCGCCGGCCAGCGGCGTCCCTCGCAGGAGCTGCTCGGCGCGGCGCGCAACGAGATCGCCCGCCGGCTGGAGCTCGTCGAGCCGGGCTCGTGGTCGTTCCTCTTCGTCGTCGACTTCCCGATGTTCGAGGAGACCGAGGACGGCGAGTGGACGTTCATGCACCACCCGTTCACCTCGCCCACGCCGGAGTGGCGGGAGCGGTTCGCCGAGGACAGGGCCGGCGCCCTCTCCGACGCCTACGACCTGGTGGTCAACGGCAACGAGCTGGCCAGCGGCTCGGTCCGCATCGCCGACCCCGAGCTGCAGGAGCGGGTGTTCGAGACGCTCGGCATGTCGCGGGAGGAGGCCCGGGAGCGGTTCGGCTTCTTCCTGGAGGCCTTCGCCTACGGCCCGCCGCCGCACGCCGGTGCCGCCCTCGGCTGGGACCGGCTGACCGCCCTGCTCGCGGGTGTGGACTCCATCCGCGAGGTGATCGCCTTCCCGAAGACCGGCGCCGGGTACGACCCGCTCACCGGTGCGCCGACGCCGATCACCGAGGCGCAGCGCAAGGAGGCGGGCATCGACGTCGCGCCCGAGGAGCCGCCGCTGCCGGACGAGCCCGGCGCCCCCGGGCCGACGTCGACCTCCGTGACCATCCGCCCCTGAGCACCCGGTGGGGGGGGGGGGGGGGGGGGGGGGGGGGGGGGGGGGGGGGGGGGGGGGGGGGGGGGGGGGGGGGGCGGGGGCGCGGCGCGGGGCCGGGGGGCCTCCCCCCCGACCTCAGACTGCCTGAGGCCCCGCCCGACAGAAGACC
>NZ_JBJGYU010000019.1:0-95615 GCF_054050155.1 Geodermatophilus sp. SYSU D00703
CGCCCTCGGGCAGCCCGTACACCAGCCGGTCCGGGTGCAGCGTGTCGGCCACCGCGAACCCCTCCCGCAGGAACTCCGGATTCCACGCCAGCAGCGCCCCGGGCACCTTGCTCGCCACCAACTCGGCGAGGCGCGCCGCGGTACCGACCGGCACGGTGGACTTGCCGACGACGAGCTGACCGGCCGCCAGCACCTCCAGCAGCGACTCGGCCGCCGCCTCGACGTAGCGCAGGTCCGCGGCGTACTCACCCCGCTTCTGCGGCGTCCCCACGCACACGAAGTGCACCGAGGACCCGGCCGCCTCGGCGATGTCGCTGCTGAACCGCAACCGGCCGGTGCCCAGCGTCTTCCGCAGCAACTCCTCGAACCCCGGCTCGTAGAACGGCGCCCTGGCGTCGCACAGCGCCGCCACCTTGCGCTCGTCGACGTCGATGCCCACCACCTCGTGCCCCAGTTCCACCATGGAGGCGGCGTGCACCGCGCCCAGGTAGCCGCAACCGACGACCGAGATCTTCATGAGCACCTCACTCTGCGTGGCCACTGGCGACGTTGCCGGTTGTCACCCCGTCCTCGAAAGGTACGGGTGGCAGCGCGGCTCAGCCATCGTCTCCGCCGTGCGGTCGGCTGGCGGTCTCACTCAGAGGGGTGAGAGAGTGCCGGTCCGTCACACTCGTCTCCGCGTGTCGGCCACCCCGTTCATTGGGGGGCTCCCCAAGTGGGACGGACTCCGGTGTAGTGAGCACCGAAGAGCGTTCCCGGGCAGTCTGGGAGCGTTCTAGCTGACGCCATAGGGCATGCCCGGAGGCCACGGGGAGGGGTCCATGACGTTGGTGCTGTGGGTGGTGGGAGGCGGCTGGGTCCTGCTAGGCGCGCTCGGCGCTCTGGTCATCGGCCGGTCGATCCGCTTGGCCGACCGACAGGAGATCGACGTCGTCCCGGCGGGGCCCGCCGTGCGCCCCGTCCCGGCAACCGCCGACCCCTGCCCGCTCAAGCGTCGACGGACGCGCGGCACTCCCCCCGCCGTCTCGCGGTGCGTGGTGGCCACGCACCGCGCCGCCTCGCCCAAGGAACGCTGAACGCCGACGGTGACCGCGCGCCCCCGCCAGCTGCAGAGGCCGCACGTGCACTGGTTCCGCCGGCTCGGCGACGACCCCTTCAGCGGCGCCTCCCTGTACGCCTGCCGCTGCGGGCAGGTGCGGCCCGCACCCTGACCGGCCGGACGGCACCCGACCCTCGCTGGTGGCGACACCAGTCCCCCGAGGCGCTTCCATCTGTCGACGCTCCGCCTGTCGAAGGGGGCCCTCTCGAGCACTCGTGCGCGCACGCCGGACGAGCACGAGTACTGGCCGCCCCGTCGGCGCCGGAGGCTGCGACGGGTGCTGGTCACCTTCGGCGTCCTGGGGCTGGTCCTCGCGGGAGTCCGCCGACCGCCTCAGCCGGGCCCTGACCGCCGCAGGCGAGGACCACGGTGACGTTGTCGCGCGCCCCCACCGCCTCGGCGTCGGCCACGAGGTCGGCCACGATGACGTCCGGAGCGGCGTCCGCGGACAACCGGGTGGCGATCCGCTCGTCGCTCAGCTCACCCGTCAGCCCGTCCGAGCACGCGAGGAAGCGGTCACCGGGGACGACGGGGAGCAGCGCGACGTCCGGCTCGTTGCGGGCGCCCACGCCGAGCGCGCGCGTGATGATGTGCCGCTGCGGGTGCGTGGCGGCGCCCTCACCCGACAGGTAGCCGGCGTCGATCAGCTCCTGCACCATCGAGTGGTCGGTGGTCAGCAGCTCGAGCGCCCCCTCGTGCCAGCGGTACACCCGCGAGTCCCCCACGTGGAACGCCGCCCACTGCGGCCCGTCCCCCTCGTCGACGAGGGCGACGCCGGCGACCGTCGTGCCGGCGCCCTCCTTGTCCGGACCGCGGAAGGCGCGGATCTCGCCGTCCGCCCGCTGCAGCGCCAGGCGGATCTTCGCCACGGTCGTCGTCCCCCCGCCGGTCAGCGCGCGGAGCGCCTCGACGACCGCCTCCGCGGCCGCGGCACCGCCGGCGTGGCCACCCATGCCATCGGCGACGGCGAAGACCGGCGGCTCGGCGAGGTACCGGTCCTGGTTGTCCTCGCGCTGGCCGACCGCAGTGGCCGCTCCCCAGCTGAGCTCGACCGGCGGCATCCACTCTCCACTGCTCACATCGACGACAACAACCCGCAGGGAAGGCAGGTGCGCCGAGCGTAGAAGGTCTCAACCGAAGCGGCAGGGCGCATCGCGGAGCCACCTGTCGGACGACGGGCGGACAATGACCCTGATGCGGTCGCCGGCTCCCCGATGCTTTGTCCTGGCCACCTTCGTCATGCTGGTGAGCCTCACCCTGCCCGCCTGTGCGGATGGAGGGTCGAGCCTGAGCACGGCCACCAGCCGCCCCACCACCGAGGCGACCAGGAGTCCGACGGTGACGAGCGATCCTGTCCAGGAACAGGTCGACGCTGCCCTCGTGGCGCTCGACCGCCGCCAGCAGGTCGCCCAGCTCGTCGTCGTCGGCGTCCCGCTGGCCGACCTCTCACCGGCCGACGCGCTCGTCGCCAAGACCGGCGTCGGGGGCGTCTTCCTGCAGGGCCGCAGCACGGCGCCGGCCGAGGAACTGGCCGCCACCACGGCCCGCTGGGCCGACAGCAGCGCGGAGATCGACCCCTGGGTCGCCGCCGACCAGGAGGGCGGCTCGGTGCAGAGCCTGTCCGGCCCCGGCTTCCCCGAGCTGCCTCCCGCGGTCGAGCAGGGAGGCCTGCCCGCGGATCAGCTGACCACCCTCGCCGACCAGCTCGGCAGTTCGCTGGCGGCCGCCGGCGTCAACCTCGACCTGGCCCCGGTCGTCGACGTCGTCCCGGAGGGGACCGCGGCCGGCAACGCCCCGATCGGCGCCTACGGCCGCCAGTACGGCAGCACGGCCGAGGCCGTCGAGGCGGCGGCCGGCACCTTCGTCGACGGCCTGGCCGCCCACGGGGTCACCGCGACCCTCAAGCACTTCCCCGGCCTGGGCCGGGTGCAGGAGAACACCGACCACAGCGCCGACGTCACCGACGCCGTCACCACCCGGGACGACGCGCAGGTCGCCCTCTTCGGCACGCTCGCGGCGTCCGGGGCGCACCCGTTCGTGATGACGTCCTCCGCCACCTACCCGCAGATCGACCCGTCCGCGCCGGCCATGTTCTCCCCTGCCGTCGTCACCGACCTCCTCCGCGAGCAGCTCGGCTTCGACGGCGTGGTCATCTCCGACGACGTCGGGGCGGCGCAGGCGGTGCAGGACGTGCCGGTCGGCGAGCGCGCCGTCCGCTTCGTCGCCGCCGGCGGCACGCTGGTGCTCACCGTGGACGCCGGCACGGTGCCGGAGATGATCGACGCGGTCCTTGCCCGCGCCGACAGCGACCCCGCCTTCGCCGAGCAGGTCGACGCCGCCGTCCGCACCGCCCTGACGGCCAAGGCGCGGGCCGGGCTGCTGCCGCCCGCCTGACTCCACCGGGGGACACGGGGGGCGGGAGACCGTCTGCCCCGCGCAGGACACGTCTACCGTGCTCCGGTGCGCCGTTGGCTCCTCGCCGCTGTCATGACAGTGACCCTGACGGGGTTCGCGTTCCTCCTGTTGACCGGCGAGTACTTCAGCCAGGGACCGGTGCTGGTCCGACTCGGCGAGGACCACGGCATCCACCTCGGCGACGTCTTCGTCGTCGGTGCCTGGACAGCCGCGCTGTTGTCCGAGGTGGGTCTCCTCCAGGCGACGCGCCGTCCACGAGCCTGAGACCGCCTCAGACAGCGGTGTCCACGCCGAGGTCCCGCCACAGCTCCGGGTGCGCGGCGAACCAGTCGATCTCCCCGGCCAGGCCCTCGTCGAGGTCCACCAGCGGCTCGAAGCCCAGCTGCTCGCGCGCCCGCTCGATCCGGCTCAGGACGTCGGCGACGTAGGGCCCCTCGATGTGCTGCGGCTCCGGCGCCTCGACCCCGCGGGCGGCGAGCAGTCGGCGCACCCGCTGGGCGAGGGCGACCGTCCGCTCCGCCGTTCCGCTGCCGCCGTGCACGAGCCGGAACGCCGGCCCGCCGCGGGGCGGTCGGGCTACCGCGCGCATCACCAACCGCGCCGCGTCGGTGACGTGCAGGTAGTCGCGGCGCTCCAGTCCGTCGCCGGCGATCGTCGCAGGCAGGCCCGCCAGTCCGGCGCGGATGAACCGGGGCACGGCGCGCGGCACGCGCTCCCCCGGCCCGTAGACGGTGCTCAGGCGCAGCACCGTCGCCTCGGGGCCACCCGTCGCGGCGGAGATCCGCAGCTGGTCCTCCAGGGCCAGCTTGGCCGCCCCGTAGGCGTCGGCGGGTTCCGGTCGGACGTCCTCGTCCAGCGGGCAGGGCGGCGTCCCGCCGTACAGCTCCAGGGAACTGGTCAGGACGACGTGCCCGACCTGGTCCCCCAGCGCGAGCACCAGCTCGAGCAGCCCGCAGACGTTGACCCCGAGCTCGTGCTCCGCCCGCCGCACCGGCGTCCCCTGTCCCGGCGGCACCGGCGCGTACGCGAGGTGCACGAGGTGCTCGGTGCCGACCGCGCCGCGGGCGACGCGCGCCGCGACCTCCGGCCGCCACCACTCGGCCTCGGGCAGCAGCCGCACGACGCCGTCCCGCACCGCCTGCCGCACCGGCTCACGCCAGCCCGGGTCCGGCGCCACGACGGTCACCCGGCAGCCGGCGGCGACCAGCCGCGGGACGACGTACGAGCCCAGGAACCCTGTGCCGCCGGTGACCAGGACCGGCGTGCCGAACAGGTCGACGCCGGGACCGAGCTCCTCGGTGGCCAGGCGCTCCTGCACGGTGTTGGTGCCGCGCACCGCCGGAGGCATGGCCAGGGATCACATCGGGACGGACAGGCGGACGTCGCTGCGCACGGTGGCCTCCCCCCTGCCGTGACCCCAGCGGGCGCGGCACCAATCCGGAACACCCCCGTCCGTGGCGCAGGACGCTATGTGGCACCCCTCACGGCGCAGGAGGGACGTTGTGCCCGGGCACAGGCAGCACGCGGCGTGCCATCACGTTGCGTGCGACGAGGCGACCGTCGCCCGTGCCGGATCTACCGCTCGGACGCCGCGTGTGAGGTGGGCCGACCGCGCGGTGGGGGCGGCTGCGCCGGCGGCGGGACCGGCCAGCGGCCCGTCGCCGGCGGCACCTCGACTCCCCGTCCCGGCGCGGGCTCGGTCAGCGCGGCCCGCAGCGCGTCGGCGAACCGGCGTGCCGAGGGCAGGGCCGGCACCGTCGCCCGGCCGACCGGGATGCCCAGGAACCGCGGGCGCTCGACCAGGTGGTCACCGACGGTCAGGTGCACCCGACGCCGCCCCGGGCGGGTCTCCTCCCACCGGACCTGCAACGCCATCTGCCGCACGAACCCACCCGGGCCGTGGGCCACGTACCGGACCACCGAGCCGACCGCCTGCGTCTCGGTGATGGTCGTCTCCATGTACGTCCGGCCGGCCTGCGCGGCGCGCCGTCCGGCCGCACGGATCTCGGCTGGACCCAGCCGCGTCTCGACCGTGAACGCCACGGCCGCCACGTCGTCGACTGCCACCTGTTCCCCCGTCGCCCCCGTGGAGCATCCCACCGTGCCCGCGCGGCGCAGCGTACGGGGTGGGGACGACGGAACGGGGCCGTCTCGTTCTGGAGGAGGTCTCGTGTCGGTCACCCCTCTGGGTGGACGACCCGGAGTGACGCTGTACCCGGGTTCCGGGCAGGCCGATCTCCAGGTCATGTCCCTCGCACGCAACCCGCTCGGCGTCTCGCTGCCCGTCTCCCTCCTGCTCCCGCCGGAGGACGACGTGACGAGCCTGCTGCCCGGCCCCAACTCGGTGACCGCCCAACTCGCCGAGCGGCTCGCCGCAGCCGCCGAGGTTCCCGGCGCCCTCGTCCTCGTCGGGCTGCTGCGCGAGGACGGCACGGAGGCCGCCACCCCCGGCAGCCTGGCCCGCACCACGGTGGTGATGGCCCGCTCGGTCCGCGGCGACGACTGGTTGGGCCGATCCGGCACGGCGCAGTACGCGCTGCTGCTCAGCGGCGGCCTGCAGGGAGCAATGACGGCCGCCGCCCGCGTCGTCGGCGGTATCAGCGCCCTCGACGTCCCCGGGCTCGGCGTGTGCGCCGGCGTCACGTTCCTCGAGGCCGGCACCCCTCCGCGGGAGGTCCTGCGCCGCGCCGCGGACGCCCTCGCCGCCGCCACCGCGGCCGGCGCGGGAGCGGTCTGCTCCACCGGCACCAGACGACCGGTCATCCGCGCTTCCGGCGTCGCCAGGCGACCAGCGTCCAGGTCACGACGGCCAGGAGCGCCAGGCCGGTGAGCCAGCCGGCGACCTCCGGGTTGCCGCCGAGACCGGTCGCCTCCCACACCGCGTGGCCGACGACGTAGCCCAGGACGACGACCAGCAGCGCGGGCACCGCGACGACGAAGACCGACACTCCCGTCCTTCGCCGGCTGGGCCCCCTCCGGACGCACCCCTAGAAGACGATGTCGGGAGTCTCAAGCAACCCACCGCTCGAGAGATCCACCGGATGGGCCCGGTGATCACCGACCCGACCCCTGCATCGGCGTCAGTGGCGCCCTCCTGTCACACCTCGTCGGCCACGCGCAGGTCGGGACTGACGTAGCCGAGTTGACCGAGGCGGTGGCACACGATCTCGCCGACCGCCTCGGCGGTCGCCCCCGCCGCGACGTGCGCCCGCGCGCGCTCGCCGACGCGCGTCTGCACGGCACCCGGACCGATCTCCTCCGCCGCGTCGACGACGTCCAGCACGAGGCCGCACCGTGCCAGTCCCGGTCCTCGCTCGCCGACATGCGTGGCGGCCTCGCCGGAACACACGACCGCGCCCCCGTTCCTCATCACGTCCCCGACGAGGCCGATGACCAGCGACGAAGAGGCTGCGTCAGCCGGGACGGCGTCGTCGATGACCGTGACCGTCCGCCCGGCCTCGCGCAGACGTGCGCCCACGGCGGCCGCCGCGCGGCGGGGTTCGGGCAGCGTCGCCCGGATGAGCACGCACACCCCACGTCGGGAGCGGGCAGGAAAGGCCCGGCGCAGTTCTGCAGCCACCTCCGGAGGTGTGAACCACGAGGGCAGCTCCTCACCCTCGGCGAGGCGCCGCCGTTGCTCGGTCCCCGAGATGCGCAGGCAGTGGTGGCCGGGCTGGACCTCGTCCTCGGGCACGTACTGCCTCAGTTCGTCGACGTAGACCATCTGCCGGAACGGGACGACCCCGATGCCGAGCTCACGCTCGTGCTCCCGGACCAGTTCTTGCGCGGCGTAGGGCTCGTAGAACGGCCGGCCCTGCAGGTCCATCCCCGGACCCGCGTGGTCGCGGCCGACGATGAAGTGGGTGGCCCCGTGGTTCTTGCGGACGATGGCGTGCCACAGCGCCTCGCGCGGTCCGGCCATCCGCATCGCGAGCGGGAGCAGGGACAACAGTGCCGTCCCAGGCGGGTACGTCGGGAGCAGAGCACGGTAACAGCGCACCCGCACGTACGGGTCGACGTCGCCCGGCTTGGTCACCCCGACGACCGGGTGCAGGAGCAGGTTCGCGTCGAGGTCGCGGGCGGCACGGATCGTGAGCTCCTGGTGAGCACGGTGCATGGGGTTGCGCGTCTGGAAGGCGACCACTCGGCCCCACCCTCGCTGCACCAGCAGGGAACGCACTCCAGCGGGGGTGTGACGCAGGGGACCGAACGCGTGGTGACGAGGCAACCCGAGGACCTCGAGCGGTCCGCTGACGTACCAGGGATGGGTCTCGTACAGCAGCGCGTGTACGCCCGGGTGCGTCGGATCCGTGGTGCCCAGGACGGACAGTGCCTCTGCCGTCCGATCCGGCCGCCAGGCCGACCGGAACCACACGACCGCCAGGTCCTCGCCCCGCGCGCGCAGGGCGAGGCCGCCCGCGGCACTCGCGGCCTCCACCACGGTCTCCGGCAGGTCCAACACGACCGGGACAGGCCACAGCTCGCCCGTCGTGAGGCGCATCGACGTGCAGACCGACTCGTAGTCGTCCCGGTCGAGGAAGGTCCGCAGCGGGGAGAAACCGCCCGTGGCGACGAGTTCCAGGTCGCATCGCTGGCGGCGAGTCAGTTCCCAGGCAGGCAGGTCCTTCGCGGCCGCGGAGAGGGCGACTGCCCGGTCCTCCTCGACGCGGAGGTCGACGAGTGCGCCGCCGTGCGGAGGCGGTCCCATCTCTCTCACCTCTCCCGGTTGGTGATACGGCCGGTCCCGTCAGGCCCGGTCAAGGGCCTGACGACGACTGCAGGACCGTCGTCCGCGGCTGCACGGGTCCTTCGCTCGACAGCAGCGGCCATCCCCTGCGCAGAACGAAGTCCAACCAGACGCCGCATGCCTGGGAGGTGAGCACGGCGGTGAGCACCAGCGTCGTGAAGAAGGGGGCGCTGATGATGCCGGCGTCGAAGGCCACGCTGGCCAACACGATCCCCGGACCACCCCGGGCGTTGTGGGTGAGGGCCAGGTTGACGACGTCCAACCCGCGGAACCCGGCCAAGCGGGCGGCGAGTCCGACCGAGACGAGGACGACCAGGGTCGACCCGAGCAGGAACGCGACCAACATCACCGGCGAGAACCCGCGGGTGAAGTCGAGTCGATAGCCCACGAGGGCGAAGTAGATGGGGATGAAAACGGCCGAGGACACGTGGCTGATGGCTTCTATGGGACCGCGGAAGCGGTCCTCCTCGCTGCTCCTGATGCCGCCGATGACCCCGAACCCCGCGAGGAAGGCCGCGAACGCCAACGTGACGTCGAGAGCGGCGGCCACGCTGACGTAGCCCAGGAAGACGACGACCACCCACGCAGTCGGCGCATGAGTGGCGAGGATGTTCCATCGGGCTCGGCTCACTCGCCGGAGGAGCACCGGGAGCACGGTCATGGCCAGCACGACGTAGAGGGCGTTGACCCCCACGTGCACCGCCACGCTCTCGGCCACTCCTCCCCCCGCAGAGGCAGCGGTGGCGGACGCGATGGCGGTCGCCAGCGCGAGGAACCCCCAGAGGATGATGTCCTCGAGGACTGCGACGCCGAGCATCAGACTCGCGAAGCGGGTGTGCAGGATCCCCAGGTCGTGGAAGATCTTGGTGATCACAGGGATCGAGGTCACGGCCGCCGCGATCGCGAACACCAGGACGACCGCGGTCCTGCTCCTCGCGTCCCCCATGAAGGCGTCCAGCGGCAGCAGTGGTGCCGCTCCCAACGCCAGCAGGAACGGCAGAGCGGTGCCCAGACCGAGGATCCAGGCGGTGGGTCTGCGGTTCTCCCTGCCCAGGACGTTCCGCACGCCCGCGCCGGCCACGAACATCAGCAGCAGCAACCCCAGGTGGTAGAGGAAGCCGAGGACCACCGTGGACGGGTCCTTCTCGCCATGACCGAAGATCTGCGCGGCCGCTCCAGGTGCCATGAACCCGAGGAGCGATGGTCCGAGCAGGATGCCGGCGAGGATCTCTCCCACGACCTTGGGCTGACGAAGCCGAACAGCCAACTGCCCGAGGAGGTTGGCCCCTGCCACCAGCAGCAGGAGCGCCAGGGTGAGAGTTCCCAGCGCCTGTGTCGTCATGTGCCCCCCTCAGGGCCAGTGACACTCTTCGGCAGCGCGCTCACCGGGCACGCGGGTCCGTCAACATAGCGGCGCACGTAGTTGTCGGACAGGGGTCTGGAAGTCTTATTGGCGCCCAGCCCGGATCTCGGCGCGCCGAATTCGACGAGTCATCGATCCGCGATGCGGTCCGCGCGCTCCAGACACTTTCTTGATCAAGCTCTTCCACCTAATGTCGCCGCACCATCCGTCACACCATCGCCGCTGGGCACCGTACGCAATCCAACCGTGACATCCCGTGCTCATCGGCGGCGAGGAATGAGGAGTCATGGCCACTCCACAGGGGACGCAAGCCGCAGAACGTCGACGGGCTGCACCTTCCTCTCGCACATGTCAGCTGTTCGTCGTCCGCCATGGGACGACCACGATGAACGTCGAGAACCGGTACCGGGGTCGTTGCGACGTGCCGTTGGACGCGCAGGGCTACCAGGACGCCGTGGACGCAGCCCGCCAACTCTCGGGGGTGGGGCTCACTGCCGTCTATTGCGGGCCACTTCGGCGCACCATCGCAACCGCTCAGATCATCGCGGACGAGGCGAGGGTCCCGGACCTGCGGATCCTGCACGGCTTGAACAACGTGGACTACGGCGCCTGGGAGGGGCTGACCTCCACCGAGGCTGCCATGTACGACCCGCAGGCGTTCGAGCTGTACCGGACCTCACCCAGCCGCGCCGCGTGTCCCATGGGGGAACGGCTCAGCGACGCCCAGACGCGCATGGTGGATGCCCTCCGGCTCATCGGGAGCCGGCACGCCGGGGAAACCGTCACGGCGGTCAGCCATGCGGTCATGATCCGGCTCGCTGTCGCCCGGCTGACCGGCGTCGAGGGCGAGGAGTGGCGCATCCCGGTGGGGCGCGGCTCCCTCACCGAGTTCAGGGTCGAGGACGGTGAGCTCTCGATCGCCGAGCTCCCTGAGGGTGATGACGTCGACTGACTGCGGTTCGCGACTCGCCCGATCGACAGATCGGTCAGCAGCCCGCACAGCAGAGCAGCGCGACGGCGGAGATGCACTCACGCGTGAACCCTGCGCAATTGCCTGAACGCGCGACGTAGTAGTACGTGAACGACTGCCGAAGTGGGCCGGAGATGAACGCGGCTCGTCCGGCAGATGACCACGAAACCTCTGGACATCGCCACTCCGACGAGCAACAGTCTGACGCTCACTGGTACCAGCAGAGCGCAGGTCACCCAAAGACATGGGGCCGTCCGAAGCCCCGAGACCGTCATTCGCGGACGGCGGGATCCGTGCACGCCTGAGTTGTCCTGCTCACCCGCAGATCGGACACGACAACGGTCGATGGACCGACTCCGAAATGGCCAGCCCCAGGGGCAGTGATGGGAACGAGAACACCTAGAACCGGTGTGATGGAGAACCGCCATTCCGGTCTGCGAGGAGACGCAGCTGGCCAAGCCGCAGCGCGGGCCCCCCTCCCGAGGACGACGGCACAGGCGTCCACCGTTGCGAACGCTGACCCTTGGCCGGCGCTGCGCAGGGGCGTGATCCGGTGCCCGCTCACTCCTCCCCCGGGACCGTCCCCAGAGGTGAGGTCAGGATGAGCAGCACCGTGACCGGGGCGATCCCGTTCGCCGACCTCGGCGCGATGACCCGAGAGATCCGCGCCGAGGTCGATACTTCGTTCGCAGAGGTGCTGGACACGGGGTGCTTCATCGGCGGCGCGGCCGTGGAGCGGTTCGAGGACGAGTGGGCCGCCTACTGCGGCACCACCCACGCGGTCGCCGTGGCCAACGGCACGGACGCCATCGAACTCGTCCTGCGTGCCATGGGGATCGGCCCCGGGGACGAGGTGGTCGTCCCGACCAACACGTTCGTCGCCACCGCCGAAGCCGTCGTGCTCGCCGGCGCCGTACCCCGCTTCGCCGACGTCAGCCCGGACACCCTCCTGCTGACCCCGGCCACTCTCGAGGCCGCCATCACCCCGCGGACCCGGGCCGTGATCGTCGTCCACCTGTACGGGCAGATGGCGGACATGCGGGCCATCACGCGGGTCACCTCCTCGGCGGGACTCGCCCTCATCGAGGACGCCGCCCAGGCACACGGTGGGACCTGGGAGGGCAGGCAGGCCGGATCATGGGGACGAGCCGGGTGCTTCAGCTTCTACCCCGGCAAGAACCTCGGGGCCTTCGGCGACGCCGGTGCGGTGGTCACCGATGACGCAGACCTGGCGCGCCACATCCGGTCCATGCGCAATCACGGGCGGTCGGACGGATCGCACCACGACCACCCGATCGTCGGCACCAACAGTCGCATGGACGCGCTGCAGGCCCTCGTGCTCTCCGCGAAGCTGCCGCGACTGGACGCCTGGATCACCGCCCGGCGGGCCGCCGCTGCCCGCTATGAGGCCCTTCTCGCCGGAGGGCCGGTGCGGCTCGTGAGCAAGGCCCCCGGCGCCGGCCACGCCTACCACCTCCTGGTGGCCCGGGTGCCGGACCGAGACCGGGTCCGTCGAGACCTGGCGCGGGCGGGTGTCGAGACCGGCCTCCACTACCCGACCCCGTGCCACCTCATGACGCCCTACCGGAGATACGGCGGAGAACCGCTCCCGGTCGCGGAGCACTCGGCCGGGCAGATCCTCTCCCTCCCCATGTTCCCCCACATGACCGTCGACCAGGTCGGCGAGGTCTGCGCGCGGCTGCGTGACCTGATCCCTGCGGAGGCGAGCTCCGATGTCGCCTGAGCCGCAGGTCGGTCCGAGGTTGTCCGCCGACCCGGACGTGACGCTCGACTATCCCTCCGGACGCCTGGTGGAAGAGCCCCTCGTACTGGGTTCGGACGCGCGACTGCGCAGTGGGACCGTCCTCTACCGGGGATCCCGGATCGGAGCGCACCTCGAGACCGGGCACCACGTCGTCATCCGGGAGCAGTGCCGGATCGGGGACGACGTCAGCATCTGGACCGGCTCGGTGATCGACTACGGTTGCCGCCTCGGCGACGGCGTGAAGATCCACTGCAACTGCTACGTCGCGCAGTTCACCGAGATCGGCGACGGCGCCTTCCTGGCCCCCGGGGTGACCATCGCGAACGACCTGTATCCAGGCGACGCGGCCTCGGAGCGCGTCATGTCCGGGCCCTCGATCGGCGCGGGCGCGCGCATCGGGGTCAACGCGACCATCCTGCCCTTCGTCCGCATCGGTGCCGGCGCCCTCGTCGGCGCCGGGGCGACCGTGACCCGTGACCTCCCGGAGCGCTGCGTCGCCTACGGCAACCCCGCCGTGGTGCGAGGCTCGATCGACGAGCTGACGGACATCGACCTCAGAGTGCAGGCCACCGACGGGTCAGCGTCCCCCTACCGGCTGGCGCGGAGCACATCGTGGTCTTGAACCCCCAGCGCTTCTCGCCGTCACGCCCGGCCCCCAGCAGCACCAGCGTCCCGACCCGGGGGGAACGACACCGGCCCATGCCGGCCCCGCGCACCGGCGCGCCGCCGCGGCGTTCTCCCACCTCGCGCCTGCTCGACCTCGCCATCGCCGGCATGGGCCTCGTGCTCCTGTCACCGGTCATGGCCGGGATCGCGGTCCTCGTGGCGCTCACCTCTCGAGGGCCGGTCCTCTTCCGACAGACACGACTCGGCCAGGGATGCCGGCCGTTCGTGATGTTGAAGTTCCGCACGATGTACGTCGACTGTGACGACAGTCCGCACCGCGAGTACGTCCGTGCGCTGCTGACCGACCCGGCCGTGGCCCCTGGGGGCGCCGACGGCGTCTTCAAGCTCGTCAACGATCCTCGGATCACCCCGCTCGGCCGTTGGCTGCGCCGCACGAGCCTGGACGAGCTGCCCCAGCTCATCAACGTGCTCCGCGGCGAGATGGCCCTGGTGGGACCGCGTCCGGTGCTGCCGTGGGAGGCCGCGCTGTTCGACCCCCGGCACGGAGAGCGCTTCGCGGTCCCCCCGGGGATCACCGGACTGTGGCAGACGAGCGGCCGCAACCGCCTGACCATGACCCAGGCTCTCGACCTCGATGTCGAGTACGTGCGGCGGCAGTCCCTCCGTCTCGATCTCGCGATCCTCGTCCGCACGATCCCTGTCGTCCTGGCACGCGAGGGCGTCGAGTGAACCTCCCGGGCCGGCCCGGTCCCCCGGAGGCGAGCGAGAGGGACGGCGAAGCAGCCGCGGTCGCCACCGCCGGCGATTCCGTGACGATCGCCGGGTGGACCCTGGTCAGCCGCCTCACTGGGTTCCTGCGCATCGCCGCCATCGGTGCCGTACTGGGGCCGACTGTCCTCGGCAACACCTTCCAGTTCGCCAACTCCCTGCCGAACCTGGTCTACTACGGGTTCCTCGCCGGCTCGTTGTTCTCGTCCCTGCTGGTGCCGCCCCTGATCGCCACCCTGGAACGCGGCGACCGTCGCGCGGCCGAGCGGATCGCCGGGGGGTTCCTCGGAGTGGCCCTGACAGGCCTGGCACTGGCCGCCTGCACCGCGGTCCTGGTGGCCCCGCTGCTGCTCCGGCTCAGCGCTCTCGGGATGCAGAACGCGGGCGCTGCCCAGGAGCGCGTCGGCCGCCTGCTGCTCCTGCTGTTGATGCCCCAGGTCCTGCTCTACGCAGTGGCCGGGACTGCGGTGGCGGTGATGAACGCCCGCCGACGTTTCGCGCTGGGCGCCGCCGCCCCGGCGCTGGAGAACCTCGTGCTCCTCGCAATCCTCGGCGTGACGGCCGTGCTGTACGGCTCGACCGACCCGATCGACCGCGTCCCCAGCGGGCAACTGGTGCTCCTGGGCTGCGGCGCGACGGCGGCGGTGCTCGTGCACGCTGCGGTCCAGTGGTGGGGAGCCAGACGGGCCGGCGTGACGCTCCGTCCCCGGGCGGGCTGGCGGGACCCCGAGGTGAGGGCGCTCGTACGGCGGGCGATGCCAGCCATGGGGGTCGCGGCACTGGCCGCCCTGCAGATGCTCGCCGTGCTCCTCCTCGCCAACCGGGTGCCCGGGGGGGTGGTCGCCGCCGAGATGGGCATGACCTTCTACCAGCTCGTGGTCGCCCTGGGAGCGGCCCCGGTGGCGTTGTCCCTCCTGCCGCAGTTGGCGCGACTGCACGCCGACGGGAACCGCCGACAGTTCCAGGACGCCTTCACCAGGGGCGTCGCGCTGATCCTCTTCGTGGCCGTGCCGGCAGCCGTCGGCTACGTCCTCCTCGCCCGGCCGCTGGCCGAGGTGGTCTCGGTTGGCCGGATGGGCTCGACCGCGGGCGTGCACCTCGTCGCCACGGCCATCGCCGCCTTCGCGCCGGCGGTCGTCGGCCAGGGGCTCTTCCAGGTCCTCTCGTACGCGTGCTACGCCCGCCAGGACACCCGTACGCCGTTGCGGTCGATGGCGGTGCAGGCCGGTGTGTTCGGGCCCCTGGCGAGCTGCACGTTCTTCGTCGCCCCGGCCAACGTGCTGACCGTCGTGGGCCTGTCCTTCAGCGCAGCGACGCTCGCCGGCGCCGCGCACCTGGGCGTCCGCCTGAGCAGGGACACGGGGAAGGTCGCCGACCGGCTCGTGCCCTGCGTGCGCCGGGTGGCTGCCGGGACGGTGCTGATGGTCCCGCCGGCGTGGGCGGTCAGCCTCCTCGTGCCGCGCTGGATCGACAGTCGCCCCGGCTGGCTGATCACTGCCGTCACAGCGGCGCTCGTGGGCGCGGCGGTGTTCTTCCTCGTGCAGGCGTGGTGGCGGGCCCCGGAACTGGCATGGGTCACCGGTGGTCTCGGCCGCTTGCGGAGCAGGGCGGGCGCAGCCGGAGGTGACCTCGGTTGACGGCCCGGATCCTGGTCCCGCCGTGGAGCACAGAGCGGACGGCCACTGCGAGGGCCGCGGCAGCCGCCCCTCGTCCGTGGCTCCGGGCCGCGGTGGAGCCCACCGTTCTCGTCGCCGCCTGCGCCGCGGGCTTGGCCGTGGCCTACCAGCCACTGCTGGCCCTGGGCGCCTGCGCCGTGGCCGGGCTCGCGACGCTGGTGTGGGTGCGACCGGCGACGGCCGCCTACCTACTGATCGGCGTGACCCCGCTCGTCGTGGGGATCGACCGCGGCGTGGTGCTCCCCTTGCTCCGGCCGCACGAAGGGCTCCTGGCGGTCTTCGGGGCCACCTTGGCCGCCCGCTGGCTGCTCCGGCTCCGGTCCGGCCAGGTCCAGCGGCTGCGGATGGATGCCGTGGAGGTCGCCATCCTGCTGATGGCGGTCACCAACTCGGTCCTCCCGCTGGCGATGATGGTCGTGCGGGGACGAGAGATCAGCGGTGACGACCTGTCCTACAGCCTGGTCCTGTGGAAGCTCGCCGCCTTCTACCTCGTCGTCAGGGCGAGCGTCCGCAGCGACCGGGAGGTCCGCACCTGCCTGGTCGTGGCCGTGGCCGCGGGCTGCGTCGTCGCCCTCATCGGGATCCTGCAGAGCCTCGGCCTGTTCGGCGTGCGCGGCTTCCTGGCGACTTACTACAGCGAGGTCGGTGTGTCGAGCGAGGCCCGGGGCGGCTCGACGCTGACGCTGCCGGCAGCGACCGCCGACCTGATGATCATGAATCTCGCGATCGTCACCGCGCTGTGGCTCCGCGACCGGCGGTTCACGGTCCTCTCCGGCGCCGCCGCCGGCCTGTTCGTCTTCGGGACCCTGGCGGCCGGCCAGTTCGCGAGCATCCTCGGCCTGGTCGTGGGCATGGTCGCGCTGGCTCTGGCGACCGCCCGGTTCGCGCTTCTGGGCATCTTCGGCGTGTTCGCTGCGGGCGGGGCGGTGGCGGTCTGGCCGGTGATCGCCGTCCGCCTCGAGGGCTTCTCCCTCGCCTCGGGGATGCCGGAGAGCTGGCTGGCCCGGCTACACAACCTGCGCACCTACTTCTGGCCGGAGCTGTTCTCGCACGGCAACGTCCTGCTCGGGGTCCGGCCGAGCGCCCGCGTGCCGGCACCCACGCAGTTCAGTGGATGGGTGTGGATCGAGAGCGGCCACACCTGGCTGCTGTGGGGTGGCGGCATCCCCCTCCTGGCCTCCTACGTCTTCTTCACGTATGTGGCGGCGGCGCGCGCCTGGGTCGTGGCTCGGAGCCGCCCTGACGCGGTTGGTGCCGCGGCCACCGCTGCCTTCGTCGGCGTCGTGGTCGTCACGGTCCTCATGGTCTTCGACCCGCACGTCACCTATCGAGGCTCGGCGGAGGAGCTGTTCGCGCTGCTCGCGCTCACGGTCGCGGCCGGACGCCGCCGATCCCCCGCGACCGATCGACCGCTGGACGTCGACCAGCACGACGAGCGCCTTCGGGGGCGCGATCGTCGAGGGCAGCAGGCAGGGGTGTGAGGACTCCGATGACCGACAGACCAACAGGCCGGCTCTCCGTGGGCGCCCGACGCGACGGCCCGCTGATCACGGTTCACCTGGGCTGGATCCTGACGATCACTCTCCTGGCGACGGCGAGCGCGTGCATCCTCTCCTGGGCCCTCCACCACCCCGTCTACCGGTCGCAGGCCCACGTCCTGGTGAACCCGTCAGTGACCAGTGGCGGAACGCCGGTGACGCCCAACATGGAGACTGAGCAGGAAGTCGTCCTCTCGAGCGTGGTCACCTCGTCCGCTGCGGTTGTGACCGGGACGCCCGTGGAGCAGCTGCAGCGGGATACGACCGTCACGGTCCCCCCGGACAGCACGGTGCTGGTCATCGACCACACGAGCACGACGGCCTCCGCGGCGCGAGACTGTGCCCAGGCGCTCGCGGAGGCCTATGCCGCGTACCGGGCCCCACAGGCGGCCATCATCTCCACCGCCCCGACTCCCCCCTCTGCGAGCCAGCCGAACTACCTGCTCAACGGTGCGGCCGGGCTCACCGTCGGGTTGCTGCTGGGGATCGGCAGCGCTCTGCTCAGAGATCGGCTGGACGATCGCGTCCGGGGGCCGCGCGACCTCGTCGAGCGCACCGGTCTGCCGCTGCTGGCCACCGTCCCGCTGACCGCGACTGAAGCCGCCTACGCCGGCGCCCAGCCCGTGGTCCTCGCGGCCCCCCGGTCCGGGGCCGCGGAGGCCTGCCGCATCTTGGGCGGCAAGGTCCACCGTGCCGCTCGGGGTGGCAACGCCGGCACTGCCATCGTCCTGATGACCAGCCCGGCTCGGGACAACGGCGCCGCCCACGTGGCGGCCAACACCGCGGCAGCGCTCGCGCTCGCCGGCGACAAGGTCCTCCTCGTCGAGGCGGACCTGCGCAGTCCGCGGTTGAGCGAGATGTTCGCCGTCCCGGACGACGGGGGCCTCGGCGGGGTCCTGGCCGGTCGCGTGCCCTTGACCGATGCGGTACGGGCCACCCCCGTCCCGAACCTGCTGGTGCTCCCGGCGAGCGCCGACATCCCCTCGACCCCGGGGGAGCTCTTCGACGAGGGAGCCGTGCAGAGGTTCATCAGCGCGGTTCCTGCTGACGTGGACGATGTCGTCGTCGCGGCGCCACCGGTGCTCCGCGCTGCTGAGACCTCCGCCCTCGCCGCCCACTCCCAGCTGCTCGTCCTCGTGGTGAGCACGGGTGGCACCAGGCGCCAGGACGTCCGCGCGGCGATGACAGAGCTGGCCGAACTCCCGGCGCGCCTCCTCGGAGGGGTCCTCTGCGAGTTGACCCGCCGCTCGGGCCGCGCCCCCCGACGCTCCGGGGACCTCCGCGCGCCGGGGCCGGCCCCCTCGGCAGGCGCCGTCCCGAACGGCGGGGCGTCCAGAGCAGAACGGCCCGGCGCCCTCCGGCCGGAGGAGCACACCCGGATCCCCGAGGCGGGGTAGCCCGATGCACACCGCCTCCACCCCCGGGACGCCGCTGCACCCGGCGCTGCGGATCCGGTCGCGCAGCGCCCGTTCTCCCGCCCCACCCGAGTGAGAGGTCTGGAAGTGTTCAGGTCCACGCAGCCCCTTCTCGCCTTCGACTACTTCCGCGTTCCCTACGACGTCGATCCCGGCCTGGAGATCTCCCCTGGTCCGGACATGACGGGGATCCGCTGGGCACGGCTCACCCCTTCCGCGGGCGCCGGCCGCCCCGTCCTGGTCTGGCCGGTCCTCGAAGGAGCGCAGCCGGCGGTCGCCGGGCGGGTCGTGCGGTTCCGGATGGGTGACCTGGTGCTGCACGGGCACGTGCTCCCCGACCACCTCTTGGACGCGGCGCTGACCGGGTCCGACCGGTCGTGGCGGCGAGCCGAGGAGCTGCGGGCCGAGGACGGAGGGGTGCTCGCGTCGGTCCGGCGTTCCTCCGGGGGGGACATCGCCCTGCCCTTCGACCCGGACGAGATCATCACCCGCTTCTGGAGCGAGCGGTACGTCGATCCCGCCGACACCGGCACTGGATCCGGGGCGATGGCGGTCGCGGTGCGCGCCTACTACATCGTGCGGCCCGTGCTGCCGCGGCCGCTGCAGATCGCGCTGCGACGCGCGGCCAGCCGGATACAGCGACGCAGGACCTTCCCCCGGTGGCCGGTCGAGGAGTCGTTGCACGGCTTTTTCGACCTGGTCCTGCAGTGGGCCGCGACGCTCGCTGGGCGACCGGTGCCGTGGCTCGCCCCCTGGCCGGAGGGGCGGTCGTGGGCGCTGGTGCTGACCCATGACGTGGAGACCGAGGTGGGCGTGCGCCAGATCCCGGTCCTGCGGGACGTCGACCGGCGGGCGGCTCACCGAGCGTCGTGGAACCTCGTGCCGGGGCGCTACACGGTCGACGACGCGCTCGTCGCCGACCTCCAGCGCAGTGGGCAGGAGGTGGGAATCCACGGGCTCCTCCACGACGGACGGGACCTCGACCCCCGAGAGCTCCCGGGCCGGCTGCCCGAGATGCGCCGATGGGCGGAGCGCTGGGGCGCCGTGGGCTTCCGTTCCCCGGCGACCCATCGCGACTGGGACGTCATGTCCACGCTGCCGTTCGAGTACGACTCGTCCTCCCCGGACAGCGATCCCTTCGAGCCACAAGCCGGGGGGTGTTGCAGCTGGCTGCCGTTCTCCAACGGGCCCGTCGTCGAACTGCCCATCACACTGCCGCAGGACCACACGCTGTTCGTGATCCTCCGCGCCCGCGACGGGCAGCCGTGGATCGACAAGGCCGAGCTCATCCGAGCGCGTGGGGGGCTGGCGCTGCTGATCACCCATCCGGACTACGCGTTCCAGGGGCCCGTGCTGGCGGCCTACGAGCAACTCCTCGCGCACTTCGCGACCGACCCCAGCGTGTGGCGGCCCCTGCCGGCCGAGGTGAGCGGTTGGTGGCGCAGGAGGGCTGAGTCGTCCGTGGACTGGGACGGGAGCGCGTGGCGGGTGGTGGGTGCCGCTGCAGGTGAGGCGGCGATCTGCTTCACGGCTCCGCTGGCCGGACCGACGGCGTCCCAGCCCGGCCGGCACGCATCCGTGCAGGCCGCCCCCTCCGTGCGGCCGACCGCGGATCCGGTGGGGACGACACGAGGAGGGGCACGCAATGGCTGACGTGGCACGCGTACACCGCCGTCCGTCGCGCTGGACCGCCCGGCAACGCGGACTCCCCTCCGGTGTTCCGGGCGCCCTGGTCATCGGCGGGGACTACCAGGGGCTCGGGATCGTGCGGAGCCTGGGCCGGCGCGGCGTGCCGGTGTGCGTCGTCGACAGCGAACTCTCGATCGCCCCGCTGTCGCGCTACACGACCGCGGCCGTGCGGACGGCGGATCTGCGCGACGAGGGCCGGACGGTGGATGCGCTGCTGGACATCGGCCGGTCGCACGGCCTCGACGGGTGGGTGGTCTTCCCCACGCGCGAGGAGACGGTCGCCGCCTGCTCGCGCCACCGGGACGAGCTCGGCAAGGTGTTCCGCGTGCCCACGCCGCCGTGGGACGTCGTCCGCTGGGCGTGGGACAAGCGCCTCATGCAGGAGCATGCTGAGCGCGTCGGCGTCCCGACCGCCCGGACCTGGTGGCCGCGCGACCGGGCGGAGCTCGACGAGGTCGCCGACCGCGCGGACCTCCCCGTGGTCCTCAAGCCCTCCATCAAAGAGCACTTCATCTACGCGACCGGCGACAAGGCTTGGCGGGCCGACACCCGCGAGGAGCTCGTCAGCCGCTGGCAGGCCGCCACGGCCATCGTCGGCGCGGGTGAGGTCATGGTCCAGGAGCTGCTACCTGGCGACGGACGCCACCGCCTGGCCTTCTGCGCGTTCTTCAAGGACGGCCAGGCACCCGCGGCGCTCGTGTCGAGGCGTTGGCGCCAGCACCCACCGGACTTCGGCCGGCACAGCACCTACGTCGAGACGGTCGAGGCGCCTGAGGTGGAGGAGCACGCGACGCGCTTCCTCGCGTCGCTGGACTTCTACGGCCTGGTGGAGGCCGAGTTCATGCTCGACGAGCGCGACGGGCGCCACAAGCTCCTGGACGTCAACGCGCGGACCTGGGGCTACCACTCGATCGGCCGGGCAGCGGGTGTGGACTTCCCCTGGATCCTGTACGCCGACCAGGTCGGCCGTCCAGTGGAGGCAGGTCGGGGACGGCCGGGAGTGCGCTGGATCCGCCTGCTGACCGACACGCCGACGGCGATGCGCGAGATCATGCACGGCGACCTGGCGCCGCGGGACTATCTGCGCTCGCTCCGCCGCCTCTCCGCAGAGGCGGCCTTCAGCCGCGACGATCCGCTGCCCGCGATCGCGGAGCTGGCGGTCCTGCCGTACCTGTCTGCAACGCGGGGTTACTGACCATGATCGAGATCACGCTGATCGGAGGGCTCGTCGCCCTCGCCGCCGGACTGCCGCTCGCCTGGAAGTGGGAGCTGGGGGTCGTGCGAGCGGCCGTCACACTCGTCGGGTTGACGGTCCTCTCCGGGGCACTCATGCACCTTGCGGGTGTGGCCGGCCTGCTCGGCGGAGCGCTCGTTGCGGCGGTGACGTTGGCACTCGCCGCGGCGGTGGTCCTCTGGCGTTTCTTCCGCGACCCCGAGCGCACGGCGCCCGAGGGCGAGGACATCGTGGTCAGCCCCGCCGAGGGCCAGATCATCTACGTCAAGCGCTCAGCAGACGGGCAGGTCCCGGTGTCCGAGAAGCAGGGACGCTCGTACCGGCTTGACGAGCTCGTCCGCACGCCTCTCGACGTCGACGAGGCGATCATCATCGGGATCGCACTGAGCTTCCTCGACGTCCACGTCAACCGGGCGCCGGTGGGCGCCCGGGTCCTCGCGCAGCGGAAGTTCCCCGGCCCGTTCAGGTCTCTGAAGGACCCAGCCGCCGTCTTCGTCAACGAGCGGGCGACGATGCTCTTCGAGCACCGCGGTACGCAGATGGCGGTCGTACTCATCGCCTCGCGGCTCGTGCGTCGCATCGTTGCCTTCGTCCGAGAGGGTGACGACGTCGCGATAGGCCAGCGCATCGGCGTCATCCGTTTCGGCTCGCAGGTCGACCTCGTCCTCCCGGCCCGCGGAGACGTCGACGTGCTGGTCGAGCCGGGGCAGAGGGTCCGAGCGGGCGAGACGATCGTCGCGCGACTGTCGACACCGGAGCCCTGAGCGGCGGCGGTGGCGGCGGCCCTCAAGCCCGGTCAGCCCGCGCCGGCACGCGACGGCCGGCTGGCGGCCTCGTCTTCCGACGCCGTCCCCCGCCGGCCCGGCAGTTCGCCGCCGAGCAGAGCGGCGTAGGCGGACAGGTAGATCTCCCGTTGCGCCGTCCAGCCGAAGGCGCGGCAGCGCTCGCGGGCCGCAGCCACCAGGGCCCGCCGGCGATCCGGGTCCTCGTGGAGACCGACGAGCGCGTCGGCGAGGCTCTCCGCGGAACTCGGCTCGAAGTACTGCACGGCGTCGTCCCCGAAGTACCGCGCCGTCGACCGCAACCGGCTGGCCACCACCGGGATGTCCAGGAGCATGTACTCGTACATCTTGTTGGTGTGGACCAGGTTCGAGTACGGGGACGACTTCTGGGCGACGATCCCGACGTCGGCCGCGCACAGTTCCGCCACCAGAGCGGGTAGCTCCAGCCAGCCGAGGTACTGGACGCGGTCCTGCACCCCCTCCTCCTCGATGAGCCGCTCCAGCTCGGGCACGTACTCCCCGGCTCCCGTGATGCGGAGGCGGAGGGTCGGGATGCGATCCCGTGCCAGCCGCACCGCGCGCACCATCGTGTCGTGGCCGTACCGCTCGTCCACGAAGCCGTGGCACACGGCGGTGAACCACTCGCGATCGGGAGCCGCACCGGTGCTGTGCTCGAGGAGGTGCCGGGCGTCCGGGCCGTTCAGCACGACGACGATCTTGTCCGGGTCCGCGCCCCGCGCCACGTACGCCTCCTTGAGGTCGTCGGTCACCGTGACGACGAGGTCCGCGAAGCGGATCGCGGCCTGCTCGATGAGCCGCAGGAGCCGTACCAGCAGGGCAGACCCGTACTTCGTCTCCCCGAGCTCGGGGGTGGGTTCCTGCATGAACGCGACGACCTTGGCTCCGCGCAGGCGCGGGACCAGCGCGGCGAAGACCAGGAAATCCGGCATGGAATGGGTCTGCACCACCTGGAAGGGACGTTGCCGATGCAGCCGCGTGACCGCGGCCGACGCCCCTACGAAGAACGCGAGATAGTCCCGCACGTAGGCCAGCGGACCGCCCCGTCTGCGGGCCAGGGGCAACCGGTGGAGGGTGACGCCGTTGTCTGTCTCGACAGCCGGCTTGCCCGGCTCTCGCAGGCACACGATGTCGACGTCGAACCCCGCGTCCCGCAACGCCTCGGCCTCCCGGCGGATGTCCAGCTCGTAGTAGGCGCAATGGCGCACCAGGCAGACGCGGCCGACCGGGGACGTCCCCCGCGCCACCACCTCCGGGCGATCACGGACATCGGCAACCGCCCTCCTCCGCGATCGCCTCACGTGCAGGGCGTCCTTGCGGCTGAGCGTGAAGCGACTCACGACCTGCCTCCGGATCCGCTAGCCGGCCATGCCGAGGATCGCCGTGTACGCCTCCTCCGCGCGCCGGCGCACCCCCCTCAGCTGCGGCCTTTCCAGCTCGGCGCGTAGGGCGTCCTTGGCCAGCCGCCGGCGTTCCGACGGCACCCACTCATCGGGCTCCGCAGCCGGTGGGGGCCGCCTCTCGGGATCGGCCAGCACCGCGAGGACCTCTGCCCTGGAGACCCTGCCTGACTCGAAGGCGATCATCGGCCAGTCCGTCGGACGAAGCCGGACCAGTTCCGTCACCAGCTCGTCGTCCTCGACGGCCGGCAGCCGGAACGCCGTCCCGAAGCGGTCGTTCAGCCGTTGCACCGCAGGCTTGGCGTCCCGGGTCACCTCCTCGAAGTCGGCCACGACGAACGAGTCCCGGTACGGGAGCAGCCGCTCGTGGAAGCGGGCGTAGGCGAACAGCGCGTCCCGCACTGTGACGTGCGGCTCCTGCACCGCTTGCGACAGAGCCGACTCCACAGGCTCCCGCACCAGCACGAGCGTCGGCAGAGCCCGTCGAACGGCTTCGATGATCTGCGCGGGAGCGTGCAGGTGATGGGCCAGCCGGACCGGACGCTCCTGGGCGAGCTGGAAGGCGTAGACCAGGTAGGTGCTCGCCGCACGGGTGTACCCGTCGATGACCAGTTCGGTGTCCGGCGCGATGACCTCCGGCGTCGGCCCGGGATAGCGCCTGCGGGCGAGCGGCAGGTACAGCGCTGGCTGGGCGCTCACCCAGGTGCGCGTGAGGTGCCGAGCCCGCCCCAGTGCACTGGGACGTCGGGACAGCGGAGTCCTGGGCCGGCGCGGCACACTCTCGACGTGGCTCCGAGGCAGGTGGAGCCCGGACATCTCGGAACCCTTCCCGGCGTGGGTGCTCACGAATTCCTCCTGGGTTCGGAGGCGCCATGCCACGGCTCCTTCACTGAGCCGGCGGTGGATGGCGACGTCGGCCGTCTGGTGGTTCGGGGACACTAAGGGGCCCGGCACAGAATGAGAGCTGATTCGGTATTGCTTTCTCCCGGGATCGCGTTCCCCGGTGAGGCCCGCACGCAAGACACCTGGACGATCACCATTCGTGAGGCGGTCATGTCCGCTGCAACCGTCACTCGCTGTTCCGGGCCAGCCTCTCCCGAACCTCTCTGCCCCAGACCGGGGTGGGCGTCCCGTCGTCGTCTGAGATGAGCGAGGCGCAGTCGTCCCAGACGTTCCACGTCCACGCCGTGTAACTGGCGCCATGAGCGTCCAGCCAGTCGAAGGCCTGCTCGGAGAACCCGGCCCCGGCCGTGTGCGTCGGTCTGCAGTTCTCGTCCAGTTCGGGGCCCACCTCCCCCGCGTAGAGCGGCACCACCGATGCGACCTTGGCCAGCACCGTGTCGAAGCACCGGACGTCCGCGCACCGGTTGTGCGGGTAGGCGTGGAACGAGGCGACGAGGTTGTGGAGGGGGTCGGCGGGCTGGTAGTCCAGCCACCGGTCGAGAGCGGAGGCCCAGTCGATGCCGCCAACGGCGATCACGTTGCGCGCTCCAGCCGCGCGGATGGCTGCGATGAGCTCGTTCATGCCCGCAGCGACGTAGGTCCGGGAGGCGTTCCGCGACGGCAGCTCGCAGCCGCCGTCGCGCCAGCACGACCACGCACGGCGGCTGTTCACCTCGTCGAACGGGAACGGTTCGTTGAACACATCGAACACCACCGCAGTGTCGTCCTCGAAGGTGGCCGCGACCTCGCTCCAGAAGTCCAGGCTGTGCTCCCGGCTCGGCATCTGCTCCTGCTCGAGCGAGCGCGCTCGACCTGGCGCCGAGCGGTGCAGGTCCAGGACCACGACGAAGCCGTGGTCACGAAGGAGACGCACGTAGTGGCGGATGGCCTCCTGGTACGTGGCTCCTCCGTAGGCCGGCTGCACCCCCAGCCCGAGCCAGCACTGCTCGTTGAGGGGCACGCGCACGGTGTTCGCGCCCCTCCAGGTCGCCATCCGGGCCACCGTCGACGCCGACATGCGGGTGCGTTGCGCTGCATGGCCGTCGAAGATGCCCCACCCCTCGACGCAGGCGTACTCGGCGCCGGAGTGATTGAAGCCGAGCAGGCGGACAGGAGCGCCGTCCTGGTCGACGAGCTGGTTGCCGTGAACGCTGAGGGCGGTGATGTGGCCCCGGGCGCTTGTCACGGCCGCCGGCGACGAGCCCGGGGACGGTGTGGAGTCGACGAACCACCTCGTCCCGGACGCTGCGCCGACGACCACGAGCATCAGCACCCCGACGACCGCGGCCATCCGGTGCGTGCGGTGGGACATCGGCTGTTCCTCTCGCCTGGACGACGGCCACGACGTGGGAGAGCACAGCGGCTCAGGGGCCGTCGACCACGACGTCCCGGACCGTCCTCACCGTCGTCCCCGGGGGCGCATGGTGCTCCAGCCAGTCCAGGAAGGCGGTGAAGGCGCCCTCGTCCACCCCGTCGGCCATGCAGTCCACGAACCCCGGATCGCCCGACCTGCAGAGGCGGTGGAGCGCGACCTGCACCCAGCCGCCACCGGCGTCGGCTGCCGTGACGATGGTCCGCCGGAGGTCGTCGAGAGAGAAGGAACCGCTGCCGGAGACACGGACCGCTCGCGTGGAGAACGGGTCGACCGGCGGGATGGTGTCGGGGACGACCGCCTCCTCCGGGGAGGCGCTCTGGGTCGACCGGGCCGACCGATAGCCGCAGGACTCCACCAACTGCTGGGCCGCCTCGTCCACCTTCCCGAACGGGTAGGCGAAGCTCTGCGGGTCGAACCCCATCTGCCACAGGCGGGTCCGATCCCGGCAGATCTCGTCACGTTTGACGGATTCCGGGATCCGGGGATCAGTGAGGTCGACGTAAGCCGACGTCTGGCCGCCGATCTCGTGGCCCTGCATGAGCAGGCGGAAGAGCTCCTCCCAGTTCAGGTGGTTCGGGTTGCTCCCGAGGTAAGGGTTGTCCCCGTCGATCAGCCCGGTGTTGACGAAGAAGGTCCCGTGCATCCCGTGCGCGCGCAGCGCGTCAGCCGCCAGCTTCTGGCTGGCCTGGCCGCCGTCGAACGTGAGCGACACAACCGTACTCGGTGCGGGGAGCGGAGGCTGCGGCGGCGCCCCCATCACCTCGCGCACTGTCCGCACGGTCGTGTCCGCCGGGGCGCCGTCCGCGGCGCCGGCGTCGTGCAGCCACCGCAGGAAGGCCGACAGCACGGCGTCATCGACGGGCTTCACGCTGGACATGCAGGACTCGTACGACGAGTCCGTGGAGTGGCACACCTCGTTGAAGACCAGCGGGATCCAGTGGCGGTCACCCGCGCCCGCCGTCACCGAGCGCTGCAGCTCCTCCAGGGTGATCGGGGACGGCTGGGGCCGATCGGGGTTGCGCACGACGAAGGGCTCGTCCGGCGGGAGCGGGATGGCTGCCGCGGCCGGGCCCTGGTCGTCGAACAACCCGCCGATGACGCGTCCGGATGAGTACCCGCACGAGGCGACGAGGTCGGCCAGCGAGCCCTGGCCGGCAGGGAACTCGTACGTGTGCTTGCCGGCCGGGTAGGCGAAGCTGCGCGGGTCCAGGCCAAGTCCGGCGAGTCTGTCGCGAGCCCCGCAGACCTGCTCCTGCTTGTCGGCGAAGTCCCGGGCGGGATCGGGGGAGGGGACGGTGAGGTCGAGAGCGTCCTTGGCGGAGCCCCCGATCTCGTCCCCCTCGCGGTACATCTGCTGGACCTGCTGCCAGGTCATGCAGCAGGGGCCGTTGGCATCGATCGGGCCGGTGGGCACGTAGAAGGTGCCGTGCACGTCGTACTGGCGTAGCAGGGGTCTGGCGTTGCGATACTGGCTCGCCTTCCCGCCGTCGAAGGTCAGGGAGACCACGGTGCCCTGCAGACCGCCCGGGGGTGATCCCGACGCGTTGCCCCTGCCGTCCGCGGCAGGTCCCGACGTCCGGGTGAGGGCCCACACGGAGGCTGCCACGACGCTGGGGACGAGGACGACCAGGATCGTCCACCGTAGCCACACGGGCACGTGGCTCAGCACCCGACGCCGATCATGGGGCTGGGAGCGGGGCGCGGAACGGCCGGGACGTCCGGAAGAGCTCATACCGCTGTCTCCTGGCGGATCACCGGAGAGCTGGTGGCTGCACGCCGGTCCAGGTCGCCCGGCGGGCCGTCAGCAACCGACTGGTTCGTCATGGGCGGGTCCCCGTGGACCGTGCACCATACCTGCGCACCGCGCCACCGAGGAAGGCCCCGAGGCAAGGCATGCTCCGGCGACACCTACACCGCAGGGGGCGACAAGCGCTGGCGGCGCTCGCTACGAGCAGCCAGTTCCCGGGGACCCGCTACACGTGGACCAGCTCGGGATCATCCCAGACGGTGGCGAGCACCGCGTACTGGACCGAACCGACCGGTATGCGCGACCGGTCCACCGGAGAAGCCAGCTACGCCTCGTGCACCCCACCTCGGCGTCCCGTCGGGCTGACCCGCTCCAAGATCCATCCCGAAGGAGGCCGCCGGTAGACCACGGCCAGGTACCTGCCGACCGAGACGACAACCAGGCGGGGCAGGTCATTTGGGACGGCTCACCGAAACGAGCTGACGGGTGACGGGTCGGGCTGCACCCCCTCTCCTCGTGCTGTCCCGGCTCAGCGGGTGATCGTCGGGGCGTGCCCGTTCTGCCGTGCGTTGAGCCGTTCCCGCTGCGGCACCACCGTGTACTTCGGGTCCCGGGCGCTGACGAGACCCGCCTCGAACACGCCGAACCGGGTCAGCAGCGAGCCCGCGGCCAGCAGCACGCCCGACGCCACCGCACCCAGCTTCCGCCGTCCGGCGACCACGGTCAGCGTCGCGCCGGCCGCGGTGCAGGCCCTCGCCGCGCGCAGCAGCGCCCCCGGCCGGCCCTCGTGGTACGGCTCGCTGACGATGCCGTGGTCGGTCTCCACCCGGTGCATCGCGGCCAGCTCGACCGCCGCGCCGGCGACGGCCATCTTCCGCGCCGGGCCGGCCTCCGCCACAGGCACCAGCGCCATCGCCAGACCGCCACCGGCCGCCATCCCGGACGCGCCGAAGACGAACGGCAGCTGGGTGTGCGCGGCATGCCACGACGGGACGGCGGTGTTGGCCAGCAGCACGCCCGTGTAGGTGGCCAGGGGCCCACCGAACAGCGCCGCCACCGCGCCGCCGAACCGCTTGAGCCCGGGCAACCAGCCGAGCAGCTCGACAGCCGCCGTCGCGCCGGCCGCTGCGCTGAACGGCGACAGGATGTAGGTGCCCACCGACAGAGGGGAGGTCGGCTTGAGCACGCGGAGCATGTGCAGGAACCGCTCCGGCCGCCCGAGGTCGTGGACGAGGAACACCACCGAGGCGATCGCCCCGCCGCCCGAGACCAGCCGGGTCACCCGGGTCAGCTGCGGCCGGTCGGTGAGGTCGGCGAAGGCGGCGAGGATCGACGACGAGCCGGCCGCGCCGCCGAGGAACAGGTACAGCGGGACGTCGGGGCTCTTCCAGACCGGCGGCTTGATGATCGGGCGGCCGTAGTACGAGGTGAACTCGGCCTCCTCGACCATCGGCACCTCGCCACCGGGACGGCCTCCGCCCCGCCGCCGGCGGCGCTTGCCGTTCGCCGTGACGTCCGAGCCCCCGGCCCGCCGCCAGCCCGCCCCCGGGGTCGTGATCCCCTCGGTCACGCACCCACCTCCGACGGCCTTTGTGGCCACTTTGGCCGGGTCACAGTGGCCTCCGCGAGCCGAGCACGGCCGACAGCGCCACGCCGACGATCATCGCCGCGGCCGCCCCGGCCGCCTTCCACATCGACGGCAGGTCGCGCGTGGTGACCACCGGGTCCGGCGGCAGGCCGTAGACCTCCGGCTCGTCGAGCAGCAGGAAGAACGCGCCGTTGCCGCCGACGCCGTCGTTCTCGTCCCGCCCGTAGAGCCGGGCGGTCTCCACGCCCTGCGCCTTGAGCGTGGCCAGCCGCGCGTCGGCGCGGGCCTGCAACTCGTCGAGGTTGCCGAACTGGATCGACTGGGTCGGGCACGCCGTGGCGCACGCCGGCATCAGCCCGTCGGTCAACCGGTCGTAGCAGAGGGTGCACTTGAACACCCGGCCGTCGCCCTTGCGCTGGTTGATGACGCCGTACGGGCAGGACGGCACGCAGTAGCCGCAGCCGTTGCAGATGTCGCCCTGGACGACGACCGTGCCGAACTCGGTGCGGAACAGCGCCCCGGTCGGGCACACGTCCAGGCAGCCGGCGTGCGTGCAGTGCTTGCAGACGTCGGAGCTCATCAGCCAGCGGACCTGCTTGTCGGTGCCCGACTGCCCCGTCTGCGGGTCGTACTCGCTCAGAGCCTCGGCGTTGAGCACGCTGGCCTGCGCCTCGGCCAGGCTGTCACCGGTCGCGTTCGACGGGGATGGCCCGCCGCCCTGCCGGTCGTCGCCGGGCCGGCCGAAGGTCGGCATCGGCAGGTCCACCGGGCGGCTCTGCTCGATGAACGCCACGTGCCGCCAGCTGTTGGCGCCGAGCTGACCGGTGTTGTCGTAGGACATCCCGGACAGCCCGATGACGTCCCGCGTGCCGTGCGAGTCGTCCATCGGCAGGAGGTTCCACTCCTTGCACGCCACCTCGCAGGCCTTGCAGCCGATGCACACCGAGGTGTCGGTGAAGAAGCCCACGCGCGCCGGGTGGTCGGCGCCGTACCCGGCCTCCGCCTGGACGTCGGGCAGCGGCCCGAACAGCCGGTTCTCCGGGTCCCGGCCGGTGAAGGCGGGGCTCGCCGAGCTGATCGAGGTCACAGTGCACCCCGTTCGACTCCGGACTCGTTCCGCTCCTCGGTCGACGCCATCAGTCGCCTCCGCGGTCGCTCCGCTCCTCGGTCGCTGGCGCTCCCTGCGATGCTCACTCCCCGTCGGCTCCGGGCATCTCCCTGCGATGCTCGCTCGCCCGTCGTTCTCACAGCGTCGACCCTTCCCCGGCGTTCGCCTCGACCGGGTCACGGCCGTTGCGGCCGACCCGTCCGGACGCCACCCCGGCCCGCCGCCGGTAGTCCTCCACGAACTCCACCAGGGCCGGCCCGCGCGGCCGCCGTCCGGGCCGGATGTCTGCGGTGCTGACCTTGTCCTCCTGGATGTGCGTGTTCGGGTCGAGCACGATGCCCAGCAGGTCGTTGGCGGAGTCACCGGTGGCGATGCCGCTGTAGGACCAGTGGTACGGCATGCCGATCTGGTGCACGACCGTGCCGTCGCGCAGCCGGATCGGCCGCATCCTCTCGGTGACCAGCACCTTCGCCTCGATCGCGGTCCGCGTGCTGACCAGCGTGGCGTACTCGCCGTTGCGCAGCCCGCGCAGCTCGGCGAGCTCCGGGCTCACCTCGACGAAGAACTCCGGCTGGAGCTCGGCCAGGTACGGCAGCGTGCGGCTCATCGCCCCGGCGGTGTGGTGCTCGGTGAGCCGGTAGGTGGTCACCTGGAACGGGAAGACCTCGCTACGCGGCGGGTTCTCCCGGTTCCACGGCCCCTCGATCCGCTCGATCGTCGGGTTGGCCTGCTGCTTGTAGAACGCGTTCTCGACGACGGACTCGGCTGGCTCGTAGTGCGTCGGCAGCGGGCCGTCGACCAGCCCCGCGGGCGCGTACAGCCAGGCCTTGCCGTCACCCTGCATGACGAACGGGTCGGTCCCGGCGAGCGCGTCCTGCGCCCGCGCGCCCTCCGGCGGCACGTAGGACGGCGGCTTCTGCGCCTCGAAGTCCGGGACGTCCTCACCGACCCAGCGGCCGGCCTCGGCGTCCCACCAGACGTACTTCTTCCGCTCGCTCCACGGCCGCCCCTCGGGGTCGGCCGAGGCCCGGTTGTAGAGCACGCGCCGGTTGTACGGCCAGGCCCAGCCCCACTCGGAGGCGACCGGCCCCTGCTCGCGGCCGGGCTTGCGGCGGGCGGCCTGGTTGACCTCGTCGGCGTAGACGCCCGAGTAGATCCAGCAGCCGCAGGACGTCGACCCGTCGTCCGCGAGCTCCATGTACCCGGAGACGGCGCGGCCATCCGGGCCCACCCCGTTGATCTCGCGCAGCACCGCCTCGGCGCTGGGCTCGGCCTCCGGCCCGTGCGTCGGGTAGTCCCAGGTGAGGTCGAGCAGCGGGCGGTCCCGCGGGTCGGTGGAGTCCCTCAGCCGTTCCCGCAGGATGCGGCCCAGGTGGAAGTAGAACCACAGGTCGCTGCGGGCGTCGCCCGGTGGGTCCACGGCCTTGTGCCGCCACTGCAGCAGCCGCTCGGTCTGGGTGAAGGTCCCCTCCTTCTCCGCGTGCGAGGCCGCGGGCAGGAAGAAGACCTCGGTGGCGATCGACTCCGGCGCCAGCTCGCCGGTCTCGATCTCCGGGGACTCGTTCCAGAAGGTCGCCGACTCGATCAACTGCAGGTCGCGCACGACCAGCCAGTCGAGGTTGGCCAGGCCGAAGCGGTTCATCCGGCCGTTCGGGTGGCCGACCGACGGGTTCTCCCCGACGAGGAAGTACCCGGAGACCTTCCCCTCGATCATGTCGGCGATCGTCCGGTAGGAGCTGTGGTCGCCGTCGATCTTGGGCAGGTGGTCGAAGCAGAAGTCGTTCTCCGGCTGCGCGGCATCCCCGAACCAGGCCTTGAGCAGGCTGACCGTGTAGGTGCGCTTGTTGCCCCAGAAGCCGGCCTTGCCGGCGGCATCGGCGACGTAGTCCTCCAGCGTCTGGTGCTGGAGGGCGTGCGGCATGGGCAGGTAGCCCGGCAGCAGGTTGAACAGCGTCGGGACGTCGGTCGACCCCTGGATGCTGGCGTGCCCGCGCAGCGCCATGATCCCGCCACCGGGCCGGCCGATGTTGCCCAGCAGCAGCTGGAGGATCGACGCGGTGCGGATGTACTGGGCGCCGACGCTGTGCTGCGTCCAGCCGACCGAGTACACCCAGGCCGTCGTCCGGTCACGGCCGCTGTTCTCGGTGATCCAGCGGGCGACCTGAAGGAAGACCTGCGGCTCGATGCCGCAGACCTCGGCGACCATCTCGGGCGTGTAGCGGTCGAAGTGCCGCTTGAGCACCTGGAAGACGCAGCGCGGGTGCTGCAGCGTCTCGTCCCGCTTCGGCTTGCTCGGGATCGGCGGGCCGCCGCTGCCGGCGGCCTGCGCGCGGTCGGCCTTCCTGACGTCGGGGTGCTGCTCGGCGGCCTCCTGCTCGGACGCCTTCCCTGGGTGGTCCGACCCCGAGTGCGGCGGCTCCTCCGGCTCGTACTGCCAGCTGGCCTCGTCGTAGGTGCTCTTCTCCGGGTCGAACCCGGAGAAGAGGCCGTCGAGGTCCTCGACGTCGACGAACTCCTCGCCGACCAGCGCCGCGGCGTTGGTGTAGGCGACCACGTACTCCCTGAAGTACAGGTCGTTGTCGAGGACGTACTTGATCAGCCCGCCGAGGAACGCGATGTCGGTGCCGACGCGGATCGGCACGTGCAGGTCGGCGATCGCGCTGGTCCGCGTGAACCGCGGGTCGATGTGCACGATCTTCGCGCCGCGCGCCTTGGCCTCCGACACCCACTGGAAGCCCACCGGGTGGCACTCGGCCATGTTCGAACCCTCGATGACGATGCAGTCGGAGTTCGCCAGGTCCTCGAGGGTGTTGGTGGCACCGCCACGTCCGAACGAGGTCCCCAGACCGGGGACCGTGGCGGAGTGCTATATGCGCGCCTGGTTCTCGATCTGGATCGCGCCCAGGGCGCTGTACAGCTTCTTCATGAGGTAGTTCTCCTCGTTGTCGAGGGTCGCCCCTCCGAGGCTGGCTACTCCCATGGTCCGGTTGACGCGCTTGCCCTGGTTGTCGTCCTGCCAGCCCTTGCGACGGGCCTCCAGCACGCGGTCGGCGATCATCTCCATCGCCGTGTCGAGGTCGAGGTCCTCCCACTCCGTGCCGTACGGACGGCGGTAGCGGACCTTCGTCACCCGGGTGGGGCTGGTGACCAGCTGCTTGCTCGCGCTGCCCTTGGGGCACAGCCGGCCGCGGCTGATCGGCGAGTCCGGATCGCCCTCGATCTGGACGATCCGCTCGTCCTCCACGAAGATCCGCTGCCCGCAGCCGACGGCGCAGTAGGGGCAGACGCTCTGCACGACGCGGTCGGCCGTCGCGGTGCGGCTCACCACGTTCTCGGTCGCCTTGCTGCGGGCGGCCCTGCCGCGTCCCAGGGGATCGGGGCCGGTCAGCTGCCGGAACACCGGCCACGCATCGAGCCAGGTCTTCACCCGGTCGACTCTGCCACCTCGGCGCCGATCCGGCGCATCGGGGGACGCGGATCCTGCAGGTCACCGGGGGTTGCGCCGGCTCGACGGCCGGGGCGGGGTGCCGTGTCGATCACGGGCTCGTCGCCCCGCCCGGGGGCGTGCCCTCCCGTCGCCCCCACCCCGTGGAGATCGTGCGGACGGCTCCCTCCACGGCGCCGGACGCCTCACCGGGCCGACGTTCGCCCCCGCGCCGCCAGGGGCATGAGGGCGCGGTGTTCTTCCTCTTCTCGAGCCGGCTCGGTTGCCTGGGCTCGCTGCTCGTCTCGGCCGCGTTGACCCTGGTCCTGCTCCTGGTGTTCGACGTCCTGTGACGATGGGGCCGGCGTGTGGCCCCGGGCCAGGGATGGAGGAGTGAGGTGTCAGGGGCCGGAGGGCCCGGTCCGGCCGCTCGGAGGGCCCCGGTCCGGCCGCTCGGAGGGCTCCGGTCCGGCCGCTCGGAGGGCGGAGCGTGACGGCCGGACGACAGGGACGCGGGTCGTCAGGGGCTCCCCGTAAGGGTCAAACCGGTGCCGGATCGTCACCGGGGAGGTCGATACTGAGCGCGTGGGGGACCTGGACCTGCACTTCCTCGGCCACTCGACGGTGCGCGTCGAGCTGGCCGGGCACACCGTGCTGACCGATCCCCTGCTCACAGGCCGCGTCGGGCCGCTGCGGCGGGTGGTCCCACCGCCGACGCCGGAGGCGTGGGCCGGGGTCGACCTGGTGCTCGTCAGCCACCTGCACGGCGACCACCTGCACCTGCCGTCGCTGCGCCTGCTGGGGCCCGACGTCCGCGTCGTCGTCCCCCAGGGCGCGGGCGCGTGGCTGCGCGCGAAGGGCTTCCGGCACGTCGTCGAGGTCCTGCCCGGTGAGTCGTTCACCCACGGCGCGCTGCGGGTGACCGCCGTCCCCGCCGACCACACCGGCCACCGCTGGGGCCCCCGGCTCACCCACGGCCCCGACACCACCGCGGTCGGGCACCTGGTCGAAGGCGGCGGGCGCACGGTCTACGTCAGCGGCGACACCGACCTGTTCGACGAGATGCACCTGCTGGGCGACCGCGGTGTCGACGTCGCGCTGCTGCCGGTGTGGGGCTGGGGGCCGACGCTCGGGCCCGGGCACCTCGACCCGCACGCCGCCGCCGAGGCCACCGCCCGCCTGCGCCCGCGGATCGCCGTCCCCGTGCACTGGGGCACCCTCACCGTCCCCGGCGGCACCGTGCTGCCGGGCCTGCGCGGCCGGGTGCGCCCGTTGCTGGTCGAGCCGCCGCACACGTTCGCCGCCGCCGTGGCCACGCTCGGTCTCGACACGCACGTGGCGGTCACCGAGCCGGGGCAGCCGGTGCTCCTGCCTCCCCCGCCGGACAGCGGGGAGGTGGCGGCATGAGCGCGGGCGCACTCGCCTCGGCCTGGACCGACGGGTCGATCGGCTACCCAGTCCTGTTCGGCGGGGTGCTGCTCGGCTCGATCGTGCCCGTCGTCCCGACCGGCGCGATCGTCGGCGCCGGCGCGGCGTTCGCGATGACCGCCTCCGGGCTCAACCTGCCGCTGGTGCTCCTCGTCGCCACCCTCGCGGCGTGGATCGGTGACGTGGTCACGTTCGGCATCTGCCGGTTCGGCGGGCCCGCCGCGGTGCGCTGGGTGGCCCGCGGCCAGCACGCCGAGCGGATCGAGGAGGTCCGCGAGCAGTTCGTCCGGCACGGCTGGCAGATCATCGTCGTCGGCCGGCTGCTGCCCGCGGGTCGGATCCCGGTGCTGCTCGCCGCCGGTGCACTGGCCTACCCCTGGCGGCGGCTGCTGCCCGCGTCCCTGCTGGCCGCGGCCCTGTGGGCGCTGGCCTACGCGCTGCTCGGCGTGGTCAGCGGCGGCATCTTCGACTCCCCGCTGACCGCCGTCCTCCTGGCCACCGTGCTCGTCCTGGTGGTCGGCGCGGTGCTCAACCTGGTGAGCGGGCGGCGCCGGAAGGCGCCCGAGCCCGACCGCGAGCCCGACCACTCGACCTGCGGACCGGCATGAGCCCACCCGCTGCGCCCGGCCGGGTCCTGCAGCGCGGCCGGACGCCGGCCCGGCTGCTGCTCACCTGGGCGGCGACCACCGCGGCACTGTCGGCCCTCGACGCCTGGCTCGACGAGTTCACGATGGACGGCTGGTGGCAGCCGCCGGTGATCGCGCTGCTGCTGGGCGCGCTGACCGCCCTGGTGTGGCCGCTGGTCATGCGGGTCGCCCTGCCGCTGGCGTTCTTCACCCTCGGCCTGGGCAGCTTCCTGCTGCTCGGCGCGGCGGTGCTCGGGCTGTCGTTCCTCATCCCCGGGGTCGTCATCGAGAACCTGCGCACGGGCGTGGCCGTCGGCGTCGGCATGGCCGCCGTGTCCGGGCTGGTCAGCAGCGTGCTGGCCATCGACGAGGACGAGCTGTTCTTCCGCCGCGCGCGCCGCCGGGCCCGGGCGGTGGCGGACGGCGAACCGCGGCCGCCGGGCGTGCTGTTCCTGCAGATCGACGCGCTCTCGTACGACACCGCCCGCCGCGCCGTGCGGGACGGCTCGATGCCCAACCTCGCCGCGTGGCTGCGCGCGGGCAGCCACACGCTGACCTCCTGGCACACCGACTGGAGCTCGCAGACCGGCGCATCGGTGATGGGCATCCTGCACGGGTCCAACTCCGACATCCCGGGGTTCCGCTGGTACGACAAGGAGCGCGACCGGATCGTCCGGGTCTCCTCCCCGGTCGACGCCGCGGAGCTCGAGCGCGCCCACTCCGACGGCCGCGGCCTGCTGTCCGGCGGAGGCGCCAGCCGGGGCAACCTGTTCACCGGCGACGCGACCCACGTCAGCCTCACGATGAGCTCGCTGGCCCACGTCGTCCCGGCGTCCAGCCGGCGGCCCCGGCAGGCCCGGGAGCGGGTCGGCTCCGGGTACTACGCCTACTTCGCCAACCCGGCGAACGCGCTGCGCACCATCGCGGTCTCGGCCGTCGACGTCTACCGCGAGCTGGTCGCGGCGGCCCGGGAGCGGCGCGCCGACGTCCGGCCGCGGGTGTCCCGCGGGGGCTTCTACCCGCTGGCCCGGCCGGGGACGACGGTCATCGCGCGGGACGTCGTCGTCTTCGCGCTGCTCGAGGACGTGATGGCGGGCCGGCCGGTCGCCTACGCGGACTTCCTCGGCTACGACGAGGCCGCGCACCACGCCGGGCTGGAGCGGGCCGACAGCCTGGCGGTGCTGCGCAGCATCGACCAGCAGATCGGCCGGCTGCACCGCGCCGCCCAGCTCGCGCCGCGCGGGTACCACCTGGTCTGCCTGTCCGACCACGGGCAGACCCAGGGCGAGTCGTTCGTCAGCCGGTTCGGCGAGTCGGTCGAGGAGCTGGTCGGCCGGCTGTGCGGCGGGCCGGACGAGTTGCCGGAGAAGCACCTCACCGGTCCGCGGGACAGCCGCCGGCTCACCGAGGGCTGGCAGGTCGGGGCCGCGCTGGCCGAGGGCGGCGTGATCGCCCGCCGGCTGCGCGAGCGGGTGGAGCGCGCGGAGGGCGTGCCGCACTCGCACGAGCTGCCCACAGACCGGGAGGGCCGCGGACCGCGGGTGGCGCCCGGCGTGGTCGTCGCCGTCTCCGGCCACACCGCGCTGGTGTCCTTCGCCGACATCCCGGGCCGGGTCTCCCTGGAGGAGATCGAGCGGCACTGGCCCCGGCTGCTGCCCGGGCTCGTCGACCACGACGGCGTCGGCTTCCTGCTGGTGCACTCGGAGGAGTACGGGCCGGTGGTGCTCGGCCGCGACGGGGTGCACCGGCTGGCCGCGGGGATGGTGATCGGCGAGGACCCCCTCGCGCCGTACGGCGAGCACGCGGCGGCGCTGGTGGCCCGCGCGTCCACGTTCCCGCACTGCCCCGACGTCGTCATCAACAGCCGCTACGACCCCGCCACCGACGAGGCGTCGGCGTTCGAGCCGCACGTCGGCTCGCACGGCGGCCTGGGTGGGCCGCAGCAGCACGGGTTCCTGCTCCACCCCCGCTCCTTCCGGCCGCCGGGCGAGGTCGTCGGCGCCGAGCAGCTGCACCGGGTATTCCGCGGCTGGCTCACCGACCTCGGCCACCCCGAGCCGACCGGCGCGGGCGCGGCCGTCGGCGCGCTCAGTGCGACGGCGCTGCACGGGTCCGGCGTGGGGGTGTGACGGACGGCGAGACGCCCGGTGACGGTCACGTGAACTCGGTCGCGCCCGCTGGCGTCCGGACGAGGTCGTCCCCGAAGGTGGGCCGATGCGACCCGATGCGCGCGCCTGGTTCGAGCACCGCACGACCTCCGCACCCTCGCTGGCCGCCCTCGACCTCGGCGCCCTGCTGAGGGCCAAGCGCCGCGGTCAGCACCGGGTCAGCGTCGTCCTGCCGGCCCGCGACGAGCAGGACACCGTCGGCGGGGTGGTCGCCGGGCTGCGCGAGCACTGGGTGCTGCGCACGCCGCTGGTCGACGAACTGCTCGTCGTCGACTCGGACTCCACCGACGCCACCGCCCGGGTGGCCCGCGCCGCCGGCGCCGACGTCGTCGCCACCTCGGACGTGCTGCCCGCCCACGGCACCCGCCCCGGCAAGGGGGAGGCACTGTGGAAGTCCCTGGCCGCCACCACCGGCGACCTCGTCGTCTTCCTCGACGCCGACCTGATCGGCGACGTCACCCACTACGTACCCGGGCTGCTCGCGCCGCTGCTCACCGAGCCGCAGGTCGACTACGTCAAGGGCTGCTACACGCGGCCGCTGCAGGTGGACGGCATGAGCGTCCCCGCCGGCGGCGGCCGGGTCACCGAGCTGACCGCACGGCCGCTGCTCAACGCGCTGTGGCCGGAGCTGGCGGGGTTCGTGCAGCCGCTGGGCGGCGAGTACGCCGGCCGGCGCGCGGTGCTGGAGCAGGTGCCGTTCGTCTCCGGCTACGGGGTCGAGGTGGGCCTGCTCGTGGACCTGCTGCGGCTGACCGGGCTCGGCGGCCTGGCCCAGGTCGACCTCGGCGTCCGCCGGCACACCTCGCAGAGCCAGGAGGCGCTGGGCCGGATGGCCGGGCAGGTGGTGTCCACGGTGCTGTCCCGCGCGGGAGCAGCGCTGCAGGCGGAGGCCGGCGGACTGCTCACGCAGTTCCGCCACGACGGGCTGGGCTTCGTGCCGCAGAGCACGCCGGTCACCGTCGACGAGCGGCCGCCGATGGCCACCGTGCCGGAGTACCGCGCCCTCCGCGCGGAGGACGTCGGCTGACGCGCCGGCAGCATCGCAGCGAGCGACCGAACCGACAGCGAGCGAGGAGCGGACCGGCTGCGGGAAGCCGACTGTGTCGTCGTCGGCTGACGCGGCGGTGAGCCCGTCCGCGATCACGCTGGGGAAGGGACGGACACGCCCGACCAGGGAATCGGCCCGGCTGACCCCTGTGCCGATCACCGATCGCCCGGCATCCTGTCGCGACGGGGGTCCCGTGCCGACAACGGAGTCGGCACCCGGCAGGGGGAGACGCGTGCACCCTGACGTCCGGCGCTGGCTGCGCCACCGCACCTTCACCGCTGACACGTGGCAGCCCGACGGGCTGGTCGCCGAGAAGCAGGAGTGGGGGACGACGGTCAGCGTCGTCCTGCCCGCCCTCGACGAGGAACGCACCGTCGGCCAGATCGTCGGGACCATCCGCGAGACGCTGGTGGAGCGAACGCCGCTGGTGGACGAGCTGGTCGTGGTCGACAGCGGGTCCACCGACCGGACGGCGGAGGTCGCGGCCCGCGCCGGCGCCCGCGTCGTCCACGTCGACACGGTCCTGCCCGGGCACGGCAGCCGCCCGGGCAAGGGTGAGGCGCTGTGGAAGTCGCTGCACGCGACCAGCGGTGACCTCGTGGTCTTCGTCGACGCCGACCTGATCGGCTTCGACCCGCGGTTCGTCGTCGGCCTGCTCGGCCCGCTGCTGTCCGACCCCACGATCGGCTACGTCAAGGCCCTCTACGACCGCCCGCTGACCACCACCGACGGGATCGTCCCCTCTGGTGGTGGCCGGGTCACCGAGCTGGTCGCGCGGCCGCTGCTCAACGCGTTCTGGCCCGAGCTGTCCGGTTTCGTGCAGCCGCTCTCCGGCGAGTACGCCGGCCGCCGGGAGCTGCTCGAGCAGGTGCCGTTCGTCTCCGGCTACGGCGTGGAGTTCGGCCTCCTGGTGGACCTCGTGCGGCTGGCCGGCCTCGACGCCCTCGCCCAGGTCGACCTCGGCACCCGCCAGCACACCCACCAGGCCGACGCGGCGCTGGGCCGCATGGCCGGGCAGATCCTGCAGACCGCGCTCGCCCGGCGGCCCGGGGCCGGGTGGCCGTCGCGGGAGCTGCTGCAGTTCATGCGCACCGCGGACGGGCTGGAGGGCGTCAGCTGGGACGTCGGCGTCGTCGAGCGGCCGCCGATGCGCTCGGTGCGGGCGGCGGACGGCAGCGCGGAGCCGGGCGCGTGAAGATCCTGATGGACGCCGGGCCGTGGCTGCCCGTGCCGCCGCCGGGCTACGGGGGCCTGGAGAACGTCGTCGCCACGCTGACCGCCGAGCTCCGGGCCCGCGGGCACACCGTCGTCCTGGCCTCGGTGGGGGACTCCACACTGCCGGTCGACGGCCTGGTCAGCGCCTTCCCGAGCGGCCGGTTCGAGCTGCTGGGCGGGCCGTACCCGCAGGTGGTGGGGACGGCGCACGCGCACGAGCACGTGGTGCAGGCGGCGATCGCCGAGCACGCGCTCACCGGCGAGCCCTTCGACCTGGTGCACACCCACGTCGAGGTCGTCGGCCCGGCGCTGCTCGGCAGCCTGGGCGACGCCGCTCCCCCGGTGCTGGCCACGCTGCACTGGGACCTGCACCGCAACGCCGAGTTCTACGCCGGCTTCGACGGCCGCGGCCGGGTCTTCTTCGCCGGCGTCTCCGACAGCCAGGTGGCGCGGGCGCCGGAGCTGCTGCGCACGCAGGTCCTGGGCGCGGTGCCGCTCGCCGTCCCGGTGGACGACGTGCCCCCGGTGCCCCGCACGGAACGGACCGACTCGGTGCTGGTGCTGGCCCGACTGTGCGAGTCCAAGGGCATCGACACCGCGCTGCGGGCCTGCCGGGCCGCGGGGGTGCCCCTGGTGCTGGCCGGTCCGGTCGGCGGGCTGCCCGACCGCAACGCGCTGGCGGCCGCGCTGGCCACCCCCGGGCACCCGGCCCGCGCGCACCCCGACGTGGCCTGGTTCCTCGAGCACGTCGACCCGCACCTCGACGGCGTCGCGGCGCGGTGGATCGGCAGCGTGGGCGGGGAGCAGAAGACCGAGCTGCTGCGCACGTCCCGCGCGGTGCTGTTCCCGATCCGGTGGGAGGAGCCCGGCGGCACCGCGGTCTGCGAGGCGCTGGCCGCGGGCACCCCGGTCGTCGCCATGGCCCGCGGCTGCCTGCCCTCGCTGGTCGAGCACGGCCGCACCGGCTTCCTCGCCACCGACGAGGACGGCTTCACCGCCGCGCTGGGGCGGCTCGACGAGATCGACCCCGAGCGGTGTGCCACGGAGGCCCGCCGGCGGTTCGCGCCGCCGGTGATGGCCGACGGCTACGAGCGGCTGTACGCCGAGGCGCTGCGGCGGGCCCGCTCGACGCTCCCTGCGCCGCGGATCCCGCCGGCCGGGCAGGACGCCGTCGTCGGCTAGACCCCCGTCACCTGGACGGCGCCACCGCCACGCGCGGACTCCGCGATCGCCACCGCCACCCGGTGGGTGCGCAGCGCCTCGGCGTAGTCGACGAGGTCCCCGGACGGTGGGCCCCCGGCGAGCAGGTCGACGAACGCGCGGTCGACCGCGGTGCGCGCGTCGACGGTCGGCTCCGTGCGCTCGGTCCCTGCGGCCGTGGTGACGGTCAGCGCCGTCTCGGTGAGCTCGACCGCCGCCCCGTCGCAGACGACGTCCAGGCCGGCGCGGATCTTGGACGGCAGCGAGCAGGCGGCGCTCACCGTGCCCACCGCGCCCGAGGCGAACGTGAGCAGCGCGGCGGTGGCGTCGTCGACGTCCCGCCCGGTCGCGCTGGACGGCGCCGCCGCCGCCCGGACCTCGACCACCTCCCCGGCGAGCAGCCGGGCGAGGTCGAGCACGTGGGTGAGCTGCTCGACCACCTGCCCGCCCGAGGACTCCGCCCGCGCCCACCACGCCGGCGGCGGCACCTTGTCCAGCCACGTGGCGTCGACCAGCCGGGGCCGGTGGGCGGCGCAGACGGCGCGGGCGGCGGCCACCGTGTCCAGGTGCCGCCAGTGGTAGCCGGTCGCGGTGGGCAGCCCGGCGGCGGCGACCGCGGCGGCCACCTCCTCGGCCACCGCCAGACCGGTGGCCAGCGGCTTCTCGACGAGGAACGGGATCCCGGCACGGACGGCGGCGAGCTCCAGCTCCCCGTGGGCGAAGGGCGGCACACACAGCCAGACCCCGTCGAGGCCCTGCCGCAGCAGCGTCGGGACGTCGTCCACCACCGGGACGCCGAGGTCCGCGCCGAGCGCCCCGGCGACCCCGGGGACGACGTCGGTGACGCCGACGAACTCGATGTCGGGGAACCCCGCCAGCGTGCGGGCGTGCCGCGCGCCCACTCCCCCGGCTCCCACCAGACCGATCCGCACCGCTCCCATGACCGGCCTCTGCCCACCCCGACCGGCCGGGAACCGCCCAGCGCGGGACCGCCCGGTGCGGCACGATCGGCGGGTACCCTCCCCCCGGCCCGCGACGCCCTCCCCGCCGCCCGCCGCGGAGCGCGCTCCCGTCCGCTGCCCCGGCTGCGGATCGGTCCTGGCACCGGCTCCCGGGGACGGCTCGTCCCCCACCGGCGCGTGCGCACGGCTGTTCGAGGAGACACTGCGCGGGCTGCGCGAGGAGGCGGTCGCCGACCCGCAGGCCGCAGCGGCCGTGGCGCTGGCCGACGACGCCTACGCGGTGCAGCACGGTGACGGCGGCCCGCAGCGGCTGGCCGCCTGGCCGCCCGGCTCGGCGAGCAGCTCCCGGCGGGCCTCCCCGGTGTGGCGCACCACCGTCGCGGACGTCGCCGCCGACCTCGACGTCATCGACCTGACCGTGCTGGTGGCGGCATGGGCGGGCGGCGGCGGACGCCGTGCGCTCCCGCCCTGCGGACGTGACCGCGCTGGACGCCCTGCAGGACTACCTGACCTCCCGGGTGGCCCTGCAGGTCCGCAGGCTGGCCACGCCGGAGGGCCGCGACTACGTCACGACCGTCGAGGCCTCCCCCGCGCTGCGCGCGTATGAGCGGGAGCTGCACCACGGGTCGATCGCCCTGCTGACCGACGCCCTGCTCGAGGCGTACACCGAGGAGGGCTCCGCGCCGCCGCTGCCCGGCGACCCGCGGACGGCGGCCTCGGTGACCGCGGCGGTCTGGCTGGCCGCCGTCCGGTCGCTCATCTGCGAGCAGCGCCGGGACGCCGGCTCCGGCGACCCGGAGCAGGGCGCCGCGGTCGCGCACACGGTGGCCGGCCACGTGTTCGCCGGCCTGCGCCGCGCGGGGTGACCCGCGCGGCACCTCAGACGGCGGCGCCCTCGCGGGCCGGCTGCAGGATCGGCACCAGCACCTCGTCGACGACGTGGCGCACCTGCTCGGCGGTCATGACGCCGTTGGCCGACGTGAACCGCTGCCACCAGAAGGCCTCGAGCACCGACCCGAGGAGCGCCAGCCGCGACTCGGGCGCCTCGTGTCCGCGGTCGGCGTGGCGGGCACCGATCTCGGCGACCGCCGCGGCGAGGGGCGCGACGAGGGCCGCGTCGAGGCCGGCCCGCAGGTCCTCGTCGTGCCGCGCGGCGCCGACCAGGCTGGCGGTCGCCCGCTCCTCACGGTCGAGGGGACGGCGCCAGCGGTCGACGAGCGCGGCGAGGTCGTCCCGGAGGGACCCCGTGTCGGGTGGGACGCGCACCAGCGTGAAGCGGCCGATGGCCGAGCGGGCCATCGCCGCCATGGTCGGCCAGCGCCGGTAGATGCCGGCCTTCCCGGCGCGGGCCCGCGCGGCGACGCGATCACTGTTCAGCCGTCCCCAGCCCTCCTCCGCGAGGATGTCGACCGCCACGGAGAGCAGCTGGTCGGAGAGCTCGGCGCTGAGGGGACGACCCGGCGTTCCTGTCACGCCGTCGCCCGAACGTACGTGGACCTCACCGCGACATCGTGGACAAATATCTGACCGACCACAATGACCGGGACCCACATCCACAGGAAGTTTCTTTAGTCCCTCCACCCAAGCGGGCACCGCGCTCGGACGGGCGCCACCCGATCGTGTGGACGTCAGGCGCCGGCGGCGCTCTCCACGTGGACCTGCAGACTCGCCCCGTCGTCGGCCAGCCAGCCCTTGCCGCGGGCGTACTCGACCATCCCGTCCCACTGCCGGGCCCAGTCGGCGGCCCCGGCCTGCGGCTCAGCGGCGGACCGCAGGGCGGCCACGTCGAGGAACCCGGTCTCGGCGTCCTGCAACCGGCCCAGCCCCGCCTCGCGCAGCGCGCTGTCGGCCTCCTCGTCGGTCACCGCCCCGAGCGCCAGGTGCAGCCTCGTCAGGTCGTCGACGTCCACGACCTTCACCTCGGGCACCTCGTCGGTGCCGCCCACCACCTCGACGATCACGTCGCCCTCCTCGAGTCGGGACCCGGACGGGGGCCACGACGCCGGTACCGTTGGCGTCGAGCGAGCTGCCTAAACGTGCCAGGGGAAACGGGAGAAGTCCGGGTCCCGCTTCTCCAGGAACGCGTCCCGGCCCTCCACGGCCTCCTCGGCCATGTAGGCCAGCCGGGTGGTCTCGCCGGCGAACAGCTGCTGGCCGACCAGCCCGTCGTCGATCAGGTTGAACGAGTACTTGAGCATCCGCTGCGCGGTGGGGCTCTTGGCCACGATCCGCCGTCCCCAGTCGAGCGCGGTCGCCTCCAGCTCGGCGTGCGGCACGACCCGGTTGACCATGCCCATGCGGTGCGCGTCCTCGGCGGAGTACTCGTCGCCCAGGAAGAAGATCTCGCGGGCGAACTTCTGCCCCACCTGGCGGGCGAGGTAGGCCGAGCCGAAGCCGCCGTCGAAGCTGCCGACGTCGGCGTCGGTCTGCTTGAACCGGGCGTGCTCGGCGGAGGCCAGGGTCAGGTCGGACACGACGTGCAGGCTGTGTCCGCCCCCGGCCGCCCACCCCGGGACGACGCAGACGACCACCTTGGGCATGAACCGGATCAGCCGCTGGGCCTCGAGCACGTGCAGCCGGCCGCTGCTGCGGCCCTTGTCGTGCTCGTACCCGTACCTGCCGCGCACCCGCTGGTCACCGCCCGAGCAGAACGCCCACCCGCCGTCCGTCGGGCTGGGGCCGTTGCCGGTGAGGAGCACGCAGCCGACGTCGGTCGACAGCCGCGCGTGCTCGAGCGCCGTGATCAGCTCGTCGACGGTCTGCGGGCGGAAGGCGTTGCGCACCTCCGGCCGGTCGAACGCGATGCGCACGACCCCGGCGTCGACCGCGCGGTGGTAGGTGAGATCGGCGAAGTCGAAGCCCTCCACCGGCTGCCACGCCGCGCTGTCGAAGATCTCGGAGACGTCGTCGCGGGCGGTCATGCGGTCGAACCTAGTGGGCTCGCCGCGACGGCCTCTCAGGGAGCGACGCTGTCGGCCGTCGCGGTCGCTCCCTCGACGAGCTCGCCGAGCGCCGCCTGCGGTTCCTCGGGAGACGCGTCGCCGGCGGAGCCCCGCCCTGCGCCGCGGTCCCGCTCCGCGGACCGCTCCCGCCGCTCCCGGTCGCCGTCCCGGTCACCGTCGTTGTCGCGCTCCCGCGGAGCCCGCGACCGGTCCCGGTCCGCGGCCTCGCTCGCAGAGGACGGAGCCGCCTCCCTGCCGGACGACGGGGTCGGAGCCGGTGCCGCGGCCGCGTCGGCCGCCGCCGTCCCGCCCGGCTCCGTGCGGGACGGCGGCGGTGCTGCGCTCGTCCCGTCGGCGGTCCGGGGGGCCGGCGCCGCGCCGGGGGTCGTCCCGGGCGTCGAGGCCGTCGCGGGGGCGGGGGCCGGGACGGCCGACGGGGATGACGGGGTCGCCCCCGGGGCGCCGGCGTCCTCGCCGGGGGTCACGCCGGTGTCGGGGGGAGTCGTGGTGCCCGCAGCGGGGCTGCGCTCCACCGTCGACGAGGCCTCGGTCTCGACCGGGGCCGCCGGGGTGGTGCCGGCGCGGACCGCCGTCCCGATGCCGTCGGCGGCACTCTCGAGCCGGGGGGACGCGCCGTCGCGTGCCGGGTCGGGGTCCTGGCCGAGGACCAGGAGGACGGCGGCACCGACGAACCCGACGAGGAACACCAGCACGAGCCGCACCCGCGCGCGGTAGCCGGGCCCACTTCCGGACGCGCGGTGACGAGGGCGAGTGGACAGGGCGGGCTCCTCAGATCGGTGACGACGCGCACCACAAAGTAACGGTTCGGTCACGCTGGGGGCACCCCCGCTTGCGAGAGTGCGCTGCATCTCACGGCAGGAGGCCGTCGACCAGTCCGTCCGCACCCTCGGTCACGCCGTCCACGACCTCGCCCGCGCCCTCGGTGACGCCGTCGAGCAGGTCGCCGACGCCCTCGCACACGCAGCTCCCGTCCTCGGGCGGGCTGCCTCCGCCGCCGCCGGTCGAGCCGCCGGTCGAGCCCCCGCCGCCGGTCGACCCGCCGCCACTGGTCGAGGACCCGCCGCTCGAGCCCCCGCCCGGCGAGCTCCCACCCGGGTCGCGGTCGGGCCGGCTCGCCGAGCCGCCTCCGGTCGACGTCCCGGGCGTCGTGCTCCGGGAACCGCCGGAGGTCCGGCCGGCGGCGCGCCCGGACGCCGTCCCGTCCGACCCCGACCCGCTCACCGACGATCCTCCGGACGCCGACCCTCGCGACCCCGATGCCCCGGACGCCGACCCACCCGCTACGGAGCCCTGTGGTGCGGGTGCTCCGGCCTCCACGGTCCCCTCCGGCGAGGACCCCGCCGCGGCTCCGGGCACGGTCGGGGGACCCGCGACCACCGGCGCGCCCGACACCGCCGGGAGGTCGGCCGCACGGCTCGGGTCCGCCGACCGCCGCGCGGCGGTGGAGCCCGCCGTCGCGGTCGCCGTCCCGCGGGCCGCCGTCGAGGTTGCCGTCTCGGGGGCCACCGTCCCGCCGCCCTGCCGGGGCGCCTCGGCGGGCTCCTCGGCACCCCCGAGGGTGCCCCTCCCGTCGGAGACGGCCGGGGACGGCGCGACCGCGATCATGACCAGGGCGGCGGCGCACAGGAACCCGGCCAGCAAGAGCAGCGCCAGGGGGCCGCGCGTGCCCGCCCGTCGGCGCAGGTGGCGCGCGCCCGAGCGGCCGAGGCGTGCGCCGGCGGCGGCCAGGTGACGCGGTCTGCGAGACAGGGACGGCTCCTCATTGCGCACGAGATCGCGCTCACCGTAAGCGGGACTGCACGCAGCGGCAGGTCGAGCGCGGGACCGCCGGGTAGCGTCGGGCCGTGACCGAGCCGCCCGCCGTGCGGATCGGCACCGCGAACATCGCCTCGGGCCGGAGCTCGGCGGGCGCGGTCCTCACCCCGGCCGAGCTCCGGGCCGCGGTCGGCGGGCTGGACGTCGACGTGCTCGCCGTCCAGGAGGTCGACGCCGGTCAGCCGCGCTCGCACCGCACGGACCAGGCCGCCGTCCTGGCCGAGGGGCTCGGCGCCGCGCACTGGCGGAGCGCGGTCACCCTCACCGGCACCCCCGACCCGTTCCGCACCTGGGCGGCGGCCGAGCCCGCGGTGCGCGGGCCGCACCCGGACGGCGCCGGACCCGTCTACGGCATCGCGCTGGTCAGCCGGTTGCCGGTGCTCGACTGGTCGGTGCTGGGGCTGGGCACCGGGCGGGCCCGGCTGCCGGTCCAGGGCCCCGACCCGCGCGTCGGCGGCCGGCGGTGGTGGTGGGTGCCCGACGAGCCGCGGATCGCGCTGGCCGCGCGGCTGGCGCACCTCACCGTGGTCACCACCCACCTGTCGTTCGCCCCGCACACCGCCGTCCGGCAGCTGCTGCGGCTACGCCGGTGGGCGGCCGGGCTCCCCGGCCCGGTGGTGGTGGCCGGCGACCTCAACCTGCCCGGGTCCGTGCCCGCCCGGCTGCTCCGGGCCACCCCGCTGGTGCGGGCGCCGAGCTTCCCCGCCGACGAGCCGCGGGTGCAGCTCGACCACCTGCTGGCGCTCGGGAACGGCCTGCGGGCGCGGGACGGCGGCACGCGGGTGCTGCCGGTCGGCGACCACCGCGCGCTGACCGTCACGGTGTCGCCGGCCTGATCAGACCAGCAGGTCGTGCAGCCGGGTCAGGGAGGCCTCGAAGCCCGGGTGCAGGGGTACCGACGCGAGGTCGTCCAGCGCGATCCAGGCCACCCCGTCGCTCTCGCCGTCCAGCCGCAGGTCGCCGGGCTCGATGCTGCGCAGGGGGCGGGCCAGCACCGTGGTGTAGGACCAGCCGCCGTGGTCGTCGACCGAGCAGGCGCCCAGCTCGAGGTCGTCGGGCAGCAGCCCCAGCTCCTCGCGCACCTCCCGCAGCGCGCCGTGCTGCGGCGTCTCGCCGGTGTGCAGCGCGCCGCCGGGCGTGCCCCACGTGCCGCCGTGGTGCGACCACGTGGCCCGGTGCTGCAGCAACAGCTCGGTGCCGTCGGCTCCGTGGCGGTGCACGAGCAGCCCGGCCGCACCGAGCAGTCCCCAGTGCCGGTGGCCGACCGAGCACGTCACCCAGCCGTCGGTGGAGGAGAACACGCCCCCAGTGAACCCCGAGCGGAGTACGACGGCGCGGACCCCGCGCCCCTGCCACCCCACCGGGCGCCGCGTGACAGGCTCGGCGGCGTGCGCGTCGCCGTCTTCACCGGGTCCCAGAGCGGGCCGCCGTCCCACCGGCAGGCCGCCGCCGACCTCGCCTCGGGCCTGGCCCGGGCCGGCGTCGGCATCGTCTACGGCGGGGGCCACGTCGGCCTCATGGGCGTCGTCGCGGACGCCGCCCTGGCCGCCGGCGGCGAGGTGGTCGGCGTCATCCCCCAGCACCTGGTGGACGACGAGCTGGCCCACCCCGGCCTGCCGCAGCTGGAGGTCGTCGACTCGATGCACGAGCGCAAGGCGCGGATGGCGGAGCTCGCCGACGCCTTCGTCGCCCTCCCCGGCGCGGCCGGCACGCTGGAGGAGCTGTTCGAGGCCTGGACCTGGGGGATGCTCGGCCTGCACGCGAAGCCCACGCTGCTGGTGGACGTCGAGGGGTTCTGGCAGCCGCTGCTCACCCAGCTGCGCCGCATGGTGGACGACGGCTACCTCGACGTCCGCCGGCTGGACGCGCTCGGCGTGGTGACCGACGCCGATGAACTGCTCGCGTTCGTCTCGGGCTACGAGCACCCGGCGCGGAAGTGGACGCCCACCCCGCCGTGACCAGGTCGGCCACCACGCCTCGGCGGGCCTCCGGCGCGCCGACCGCCTAGCGTCGGCGCTCGTGGAGCGCTGGGACGTCGTCGTCGTCGGCGGGGGCCCGGCGGGGTCGGCGGCCGCGCTGGCGGCGCTGCGCACCGGCGCCTCGGTGCTGGTCGTCGACCGGGCCGAGTTCCCCCGCGACAAGGTCTGCGGCGACGGCGTCGCTCCCGAGGCACTCGACGTGCTGGCGGCCCTCGGCGTCGATCCCGCGGAGTTGGTGGCCGGCTCCCCCCCGGTGCCCCGGCTGGCGCTGCGCTCGCCGGGCGGGGCGACGGTGGACCGGGCCACGGCCCGCCCCTCGCACGTGGTCCCGCGCGCGGTCCTCGACGGCCGGCTGCTCGCGCAGGCCTGCGCCCGCGGGGCGGCCTTCCGGCGGCACGTCGTCCGGACCCTGCGGCCCGACCCCGACGGCGTGACCGTCGACGGGACGCTGCGCGCATCGGTGGTGGTCGGGGCGGACGGCGCGGAGTCCGTCGTCCGCAGGGCCCTGGGGCTGCGCACCCACCGGCCGGACCGGCTGGCCGTGGCGATCCGCGGCTACGCGCCCGAGCTGCCGGGCCGGTCCGGCACGCTGCACCTGGTCACCACCGAGCAGCGGTGGCCGGCCTACGCGTGGTCCTTCCCGCTCGGCGACGGGCGGGCCAACGTCGGCTACGGGGAGCTGGTGTCCGGCGGGGCCACGCGGGCCACGCTGGTCGAGGGGCTGCACCGGCTGCTGCCCGGCGTGGCGCCGGGGCCGCTGCGGGCGCACCGGCTGCCGCTGTCGACCGGCCGGCCGCGGCTGCCCGACGGCCGGGTGCTGCTGGCCGGCGACGCGGCAGGCCTGGTCAACCCGCTCACCGGCGAGGGGATCTTCTACGCGGTGCTCTCCGGGGCCCTGGCCGGGGTGGCGGCCGGGGCCGGGCCCGGAGCGGGGGCACGGCACCGGGCGCTGCTCGACCGGAGGCTGACCGCGCACCTGCGAGCGTCGGCGCTGGCGTCGTCGCTGAGCCGGTGGCCGGCGGTGATGGACGCGGCCTTCCGCGCGGCCTCCGCCGACCAGCGCGCCTTCGACGACGTGGTGGCCCTGGGCCTGGCCGACGGCCGGCTCCCCGTCCGCACGTTGGCCGCCACGGCCCGGCGGCTGGTGGTCCGGCGCGCCTGAGCGCCGCGACGCGGGGTCGTGCAGCGGCGGCCCCGCCTCAGGACGGCGGCGCGGCCGCGGAGAGCAGCGCGGCGTAGTCGGCGGCCGACAGCGGATCGGCGGTGAGCTCCCCGGACGGCAGCGGCGCCTCGACCCGCTCGCCGTCGATGGTGAGGACGACCGCGTCCACGCCCGGCACGGTGGTGGCGGAGAGCACCACCTGGCCCACCGCCCGGCGGCTGGCCAGCCCGGTGGGCACCTCCGCCGGCCCGGTGAGGTCGATCGTCGCCGTCCCGGCCGAGACGTCGGTGACGGCGAGCTCGACGTCCGGGGGCAGCGCGGTCGACAGCTGCAGCTCCCGCTCGTCGGCCGTGGGCCCGGTGGCGAGCTCTCCGAGCAGGTCGTCGAGCCGGTCCGGCAGTGACGGACCGGTCACCTCCCGCGGCCGCGGGACGAGGGTGTCGTCGCGAGCCACGAGGTGGATGCGCGCGGTCTCGGCGAGCGGCTCGGGCTCGGCGGGCGCCGTCGCGGTCGGGCTCGGGGAGGTCAGGCCGCGGGGGACCTCGGACTCCGGGATCGTCTCCACCGGCCCGCCGGTCGGGACGCCGCAGCCGGCCAGGAGCGCGACCAGCGCGGCGGCGACCAGCCCGCGCCGGCCGGTCACCGGGACCCCCCGGGCACCGACAGGCTGAACCGGGCCCCGCCCTCGGGCGCGGCGCTGCACCAGGCGGCGCCGCCGTGCCGGGCGGCGGTCTCGGCGACGATCGCCAGCCCGAGTCCGGCGCCGGGAAGCGACCGGCGGGCCGCCCTCGGGCCCCGGGCGAACCGCTCGAACACCCGCTCGCGCTCCCCCGCCGGCACCCCCGGGCCCGCGTCGTCCACGCTGACCACCACGCTGCCGTCGCACCGCCGGACGTGCACCGCGCACGGCCCGCCGGCGTGCCGGTCGGCGTTGTCCAGGAGGTTGCGCACCGCCCGTTCCAGCCCGGTCTTGTCACCGACCACGGTCGTCTCCTCGTCGGGGTCGGCGGCCAGCAGGCGCGCGTCCCGCCCGCCGGTGGCCAGCACCTCGCGGACCAGCGCGGTCATCGACACCGGCGCGGACCGGTCGCAGGGCGGGGCGCCGTCGAGCCGGGCGAGCTCGAGCAGGTCGTCGAGCATCTGCCGGAAGCGGTCCAGCTCCCCCTCGACGAGCGTCAGCGCCTGGTCGGCCCGCGGGGAGAGCTCCGACCGGCGGGCGGCCAGCACCTCCACGGCCGTCACGACGCCGGTGAGCGGGCTGCGCAGCTCGTGGCTGACGTCACCGACGAACCGGGCGTCCCGCTCGATCCGCGCGGCCAGCGCGTCGACCATGCTGTTGAAGCTGGCCACGATCGCCACCAGGTCGGGGTCGTCGGTCGGCGGCAGCCGGGTGGCCAGCTCGCCGCCGGCGATCCGGGTCGCGGCGGCGGCGACCTGCTCCAGCGGCGCGACCGCCCGCCGGCTGGCCCACATGCCGAAGGCCGCGCCCGCGGCGGTGGCGGCCAGCGCCCCGGCGCCCAGGACGGCGGCCAGCGTCCGAAGCGCCTGCTGCAGCTCGATGAGCGGGGAGAGCTCGTAGAACTCCACCCCGGTGGCGGTGACCGGGACACCCACGAGCAGCGCCGGGCCGGACGCGGTGTCCACGCGGACCGTGCCGGCCTCGCCTCCCTCGACGAGGGCCCGCAGCCGCGCCGGCACGTCCCGCGCACCGACGTCCAGGCTCGAGGAGTACCAGGAGTCCCCGCTGCGGACGACGACGTCGGCCCCGCCCGAGGGCACCAGCTCAGCCACCGCCTCGTCGACGTCGGTGCCGGCGGTCGCCAGCCGGCTGCTGAGCACGTTGGCGTCGGCGAGGGCCTGCCGGGTCAGCGACGCCTCCCGCTGGTCGACCAGGTACCCGCGGGCGAGCAGCCACGTCGTCGTCACGAGCACCGCCGAGACCAGCAGCGCCCCCGCGGCGAAGCCCAGCACGATCCGCGCCCGCAGCCCCCGCCCCCCGAGGGCCCGCCTCACCGTGCCCTCGGTTCGCTTCCGCGGGGCGCTCCGCTCCTCGCTGGCCGGCGCTCCCTGCCGGGCTCCCGCCCCTGTCCGCTCACTGGCGGTCCAGCCGGTACCCCAGCCCCCGCACGGTGACCACGATCCGCGGCGCGCCGGGGTCGATCTCGACCTTGGTGCGCAGCCGCCGGATGTGGACGTCGACGATCCGCTCGTCGCCGAAGAAACCGTGCGACCACACCCGCTCGAGCAGCGCCTGCCGGCTGAAGACGCGGCCGGGCGCGCCGGCGAGCTCGCAGAGCAGCCGGAACTCGGTGAGGGTGAGCGGCACCTGCTGGTCCCCGCGGTGGACGGTGCCCCGCAGCTCCCGCAGCACCAGCGGAGCATCCGGGTGCCGGTCCAGGACGACCTCGGTCGGGCGGGCGGCGTCGTGGGCGCTGCCCGCCCGCCGGCGCAGGGCCCGCAGCCGCGCGGTGATCTCCTTGACCTGGAACGGCTTGGTCACGTAGTCGTCGGCGCCGGCCTCCAGCGCCGTGACGATGTCGGCGGTGTCGGCGCGGGCGCTGACGACGATGATCGGCAGGTCGTGGTCGCGGCGGACCTCGCGGATGACGTCGAAGCCGTCCATCGGGCCGAGCATCAGGTCGACCACCATGACGTCCGGCGCGGCGGTCGCGACGACGGCGACCGCATCCTCCCCGCTCACGGCCTCCGCGACGTCGTACCCCTCGTCCTCCAGGGCCCAGCGCAGGGCGGTCCGGATCGGGTCGTCGTCCTCGACGACCAGGAGACGGGGCGCCACTCGGGCCATGCTGCCACCGGTTCCCCGGGGTTCGGCCGGTCGTCACCGGATCGCAAACCAACTCCCGGCGGGATCGCAAACTCCTCCCACGACTCTGTCAGCAGGCGCACGCAGGATCGCGCTCACTGCACGGAGGAGGACCGCACATGACCCTGGCCCCGGCGAGAGCACTCCCCCGTCCCGACGTCGACGCGCGGACGGACGTGGTGACCATCCACCTCGACGACGCCCTGCTCGCCGACGGCCTGGCCGACGTCCGCTGGCTGCTGCACGACGCCCTGCTGGCCGGCGCGCGGCACGTGGTGGTCGACCTGTCCGCGGTGGCGCACCTGTCCAGCCCCGCGGTCGCGAGCTTCCTCTGGGCGCACCGCACCTGCCGGGCCCGCGGCGGCGCGGTGGTGCTGCGCGGCGCCAACCGGCGGACCGAGGACCTCCTGCGCCGCACCGGACTGTGGCACGTGATGGCGGTCGAGCCGGCGGCCGTCGCGTGAGCGAGCTCACGTGCGGGCGCAGCAGCGCCGCGACCGCGGCCGACGAGCGCCGGCGCGGAGGATTCGTGAGCAGCGCACCGTCCCTCACCGAGGTGGTCGACCGGCGGGCGGGGCTGATCCGGGCGAGCGGGACGCTCACCTCGCTCGGCGCCGACCTGCTGCGCGGGACCGCCGACGGGCTGCGCGGCAGTGGGCACGCGCGCGTGGTGCTCGACCTGCGCGGCGTGCGCGCCGCGGACGCCGACGGCCTCGACATCCTGCGCGAGATGCGTCGCGACTTCGCCGCCGACGGCGGTGAGCTGCTGATCCGGGCCTGACCCGCGGTTGCCGCGCGGCCCGCCCTCCGCTGCACTGAGCGGTGGCCGTCGACACCGCGGAGGGCCCAGCCGTGCCGGACAACGAGCGCCTCAGCCAGGACGTGACCGCCTCCCCCGAGGCGCAGCAGCAGCGGACCCGACGGTGGAGCATCGTCGGCCCGGGGATCGTCGTCGCCGCGACCGGCGTGGGCGCGGGGGACCTCGTCGCCACCCTCATCGCCGGCTCGCGGTTCGGCTACGCGCTGCTGTGGGCGGTGGTGCTCGGCGTCGTCGTGAAGATCGCGCTGGCCGAGGCGACCGGCCGCTGGCACCTGGCCACCGGCTCGACGATCTTCGCCGGCTGGCGCTCGCTGGGCGCGTGGACCTCGGTCTACTTCGTCGTCTACGTGGTGGTCTGGGGGTACGTCTACGGCGCCACCGCGATGACGTCGTCCGCCCTCCCGCTGGCGGCGCTGTTCCCGGCGCTGGGCATCCCCGGGTGGGGGATCGTCTGCGGCCTCGTCGGGCTGGCCTTCGTCTGGTTCGGCAACTACCGCCTGTTCGAGAAGGCGATGACCGTCCTCATCGGGGTCATGTTCGTGGTGGTCGTCGGGGTCGCGGTGCTCGTCGTCCCGGACGTCGGCGCGACGCTGAGCGGCCTCGTCCCCCGTCTACCGGAGGGGTCGGCGGTCTACACGCTGGGGCTGGTCGGCGGCGTCGGCGGGACGATCACGATGGCCGCCTACGGCTACTGGGTCAACGCCAAGGGCTGGCGGGACGCCTCGTGGATGAAGGTCATGCGGCTGGACAACCGGGTCGCCTACACCACCACCGGCGTCTTCGTGGTGGCGATGCTGATCGTCGGTGCCGAGCTGCTGTACGCCAGCGGCATCGCCCTGACCGAGGGCGACCGCGGGCTGCTCGACCTCGACGAGATCCTCCGCGACCGGTTCGGCGACGTCGTCGGCACGCTGTTCCTCGTCGGCTTCTTCGCGACGTCGTTCTCGTCGCTGCTCGGCGTCTGGCAGGGGGTCAGCCTGCTGTTCACCGACTTCGTCCGGACGTCGAAGCGGGCGTCGGGGCAGCTGGCGGAGGGGCCGGCCGAGCGCAGCTGGCCATACCGCGGGTACCTGCTGTGGCTGACCTTCCCGCCGATGCTGTTGCTCTTCCTCGGTCAGCCGTTCGCACTCGTCGTCGCCTACGGCGCGCTGGGTGCCTTCTTCATGCCGTTCCTGGCGCTGACCCTGCTGTGGCTGCTCAACAGCCGGCGGGCGCCGGAGCGGTGGCGCAACGGCTGGCTGTCGAACACGCTGCTCACCGCGGCGGCGCTGCTGTTCGTCGTCCTGTGCGTGAACGAGCTGCTGAACCTGGGCTCCTGAACGGCCCGGGACCGGAGAGGAGTCGACGATGACCCTGACCCCGGAGGTCGCGGAGACGAGGGACGACGTCCCGCCCGGCGCGGTGGCGCGGGAGGACGACCCGATGCCGGCCGATCCCGCTCCCGACCCCCCGGCTCCCGGCAAGCCCGCGCCCGGGCAGACCACGCCCGGGGAACCCGGCGAGCCGGCACCCCCCGACCAGCCCGACGGTCCACCGGCCGACTGACGCCTCCGATCGGCCCCGGTCAGTCGCCGGGCCCGGCCGGCTCGTCGCGCGCGCCGTCCTGCTCCCGCCGGAAGCGGAGCGACTCGACCAGCACGTAGCCGAACAGGACGCTCCAGGCGAAGCTGAGGAACGCCTCGCCCCACTCGGCGTCGACGACGTGCAGCACCAGCTGGACGAGGCTGTACGCGAGCGCACCGGCCGCGAGCACCTGTACGCCCCGGTTGCCGAACCAGGGCGGGCGGAAGGGAGCGGCGGCCACGGCACGACGCTAGCCGAGCCGGACCGTGCGTCCGCTGAGCGGAGGGCGTGGGATTCGAACCCACGATGGGTGTAACCCCATAGCGGTTTTCAAGACCGCCGCCATCGGCCACTAGGCGAGCCCTCCCAGCGGCACCGATGCCGGTCGACCAGCACCGCTACCGCGCCAAGGCCATGCTACGGAGCCTGTCGCCGACCCGCGCGGACACCGGCGCGCGGACCAGGCCCGGACGCCCCGTCGAGCGGCTCAGCCGGAGGCGGCCTGCCTGAGCCGTGCGGCCCGCCGGGTGAGGTGGTCGCGCTCGGCCGTGTTCGTCGCGGCCCGCGCCGCCGCAGCGTAGAGGTCGGCCGCGTCCACGGGCTGGCCGGCCTTCTCGCGGAGGTACGCCTCGGCCGCGGTGTGGCGCGGCAGGCCCGGGTCGACCTCGGCCAGGGCGGCCAGCCCCGCCGGCGCGCCGTCCGCCTCCCCGACCGCCACGGCGCGGTTGAGCCGGGCCACGGCGGAGCCGGTGAGGGCCACGAGCTCGTCGTACCACTCCACGATCTGCACCCAGTCCGTCTCCTCGAACCGCCGCGCGTCGGCGTGCAGGGCGGCGATCGCCGCCTGGGCCTGGTACTCACCGAGCCGGTCCCGGGCGAGCGCGGCCTGCAGGACAGCCACCCCCTCGGCGATCAGCGCGGTGTCCCACAGGGACCGGTCCTGCTCGGCGAGCGGGACCAGCCGACCGGCGGAGTCGGTTCGCGCGGCGCGGCGCGCGTGGTGCAGCAGCATCAGCGCGAGCAGGCCGGCCACCTCCGGCTCGTCCACCACCGCGGCCAGCTGCCGGGTCACCCGGATCGCCTCGGTGGCGAGATCGACCTCGCCGGAGTGCCCCTCGTTGTAGATCAGGTAGAGCACCCGCAGCACCGTCGCGACGTCGCCCGGCTGGTCCAGCGACACCTCCGCGACGCGCCGCTTGGCCCGGCTGATCCGCTGGGCCATCGTCGCCTCCGGCACGAGATAGGCCTCGGCGATCTGCCGGGTGGTGAGGCCGCCGACGGCGCGCAGGGTGAGCGCCACCGCCGAACTCGGCGTCAGCGACGGGTGCGCGCACAGGAAGTACAGGCGCAGGGTGTCGTCGACCTCGGGCACCGGCCCCCGCGGCGGCTCCAGGTCGTGCGCGACCTCGCGGCCGTGGCGGGCGCGGTCGGACCGGCACAGGTCCAGGTACCTGCGCCACGACACCGTGACCAGCCACCCCTTGGCGTCTCGGGGCGGGTCCCCTGGCCACGTCTCGATGGCCTTGACCAGCGCCTCCTGGACGGCGTCCTCGGCCGACGCGAAGTCCGCTCCGCGCCGGACGAGGACGCCGATCACCGCGGGGATCAGCTCCCGCAGCCGCGACTCGTCCACGGCCGTGGCCACGCCCGCGCCCGGGGGCCGCCGTCCGGTCACTCGGTCACCGTGGGGGGCTCGCCGAGGAAGGGCCGCACCTCGAGCCACTCGTGGATCGGCTTCCCGCCTGCCCCGGGCGCGGCCGACAGCTCCCCGGCCAGCTCGACGGCGCGCTCCCAGGTGTCGACGTCGATGACCATCCAGCCGGCGATGAGGTCCTTGGTCTCCGGGAACGGACCGTCGACGACCGGCGGCCGCCCCTCGCCGTCGTACCGGACGAACGCACCCTCGGGCGCCAGCGCCTGCCCGTCGACGTACTCGCCGGACTCCCCGAGCCGCGTCGCGAAGTCCTGCATGTACGCGACGTGGGCGTCGATCTCCTCGGGTGTCCACCGGTCCATCGGCACGTCGTTCACCGCCGCGGGCGCGCCCCGGTAGTGCTTGAGCAGCAGGTACTTGGCCATCGTGTCTCTCCCTCGTACGGAGCGGCGCCTCCCGGCCGCCTCATCCCGAGGACGGAGCGGAGGCGGCGTTCTCGACATCCCCGCGGGAACCGGGCGTCAGCGGTTGTCGGCGACGTAGCGCTCGGGGTCCTTGTCCCGGATCGGGATGCCCGCGTGGTGCTGCGCCTCGAAGGTGAGGAACTGCACCGCGATGTCGTGCCGGGTCTGCAGGTCGGCGGAGCGCCGGAAGTCGAGCAGGTCCTCCCGCTCCTCCTCGCCCATGTGGTCGTCGTTCGCCTTGCGGGCGTCCCACACCGCCGTCCACCACCCGTCGGTGCCCACCTCGTGCTCGCGGGCCTTCCGGACGGCGTCGCGGATCTCGTTGTGGTCCTTGATCGCGTCCTCGACCTCGTCGTCGACGCCGCCCTCGGGGTTGCCCCTCCCGAGCCGGAGCAGCCTCGGGTAGAAGAACCGCTCCTCCGCCTCGGCGTGCACCTCCAGCAGGACCTCGAGCCGGCCCCACACCGCGCCGAGGGCCGCGGTGTCGCCGCGGGGCATCTCGTCGAGCAGCGCGAACGCGCGCCGCTGCTCGTGGTGCTGCTCGAGGATCACCTCGGTGATGTCCATCCCGCGACCCTCCCCGGCCCGCCCCGCCCGGGCAATGCCCCCCACCGCGCCGATGGGTCAGCGCTCCCGGGAGATCCAGCCGCCGCGGTGCAGCCGCTCGGCGCCGTCCAGCAGGAGGTCGAGGGCGAACTCGAACTCGAACTGCTCGTCGCACCCCGAGCCGACGGCGGTCAGGTCGCCGCCGGTGGCGGCCGTGGCGATCGCCAGGATGCTCGGGTACCGCTGCGCCAGCGCCGCCTGCTCCTCCGGATCGGGGCCCGGCGCGCCCGGGTCCTGCGGCTCCTCGAACAACTCTGGGCTGAACCCCCAGATGCGGTTGCCCAGGGCGTGCATCACGTGGTGGGTCAGGTCCGGGGAGAGTCCGCCGGCGATGAAGGTGCCGGCCACCGCGTCCATGTACGCGAGCACGACCGGCGTCCGCCGGGTGCGTGACTCGATGGCCTGCCGCGCCCAGGGGTGGTGGAGCACGGCGCGGCGCGCCGACAGGACCCGCTGCCGGACGGCGCCCCTCCAGTCCAGCGCCGGGTCCGGCGGCTCGATCTCGCCGAGGACGGCGTCGACCATGCCGTCGAGCAGCTCCTCCTTGTCCGCGACGTGCTTGTAGAGCGCCATCGGGACGACGCCGAGCTGCTGCGCCAGCCTGCGCATGCTCACCGCGGTGATCCCCGCCTCGTCGGCCAGGTCGACCGCGGCGCGCAGCACGCGGCCCCGGTTGAGCGGTTCGCGCCGCCCGGGCATCGCCGTCCTCCAGGGCTTGACGGGTGTACAGCGTACACCTACCGTACCGGACACCTGGTGTACGCCGTACACCTCCAACGGAGGGAATCCACCGTGACCTCCACGCGCCAGTGGGCGACCCTGGTCGGCCTGGTCCTGCTCAGCGCCGTCCCCGTGCTGGCCGGAGCCGCCCGGGTGGGCCAGATCACCGGCGGCGCCCAGATCACGGCGGACAACGCCCGCTTCCTCGCCTCGCCGGCACCGCTGCTCGTGCACGTCGTCGGCGCGACCGTCTTCTGCCTGCTCGGGGCGTTGCAGTTCGCGCCCGCCCTCCGCCGGCGCCGGCCTCGCTGGCACCGCGTCGCCGGGCGGGTGCTGGTCCCGTGCGGCCTGGCCGCGGCGCTGTCCGGGGTGTGGATGGCGCTGGCCTACGAGCGGCCACCGGCGGACGACGTGCTGCTGACCCCGATGCGCCTGGTCTTCGGCGGAGCCATGGCCGGCTGCCTCCTCCTCGGCGTCGCCGCGATCCGCCGTCGGGACGTCGCTGCCCACCGCGCCTGGATGGCCCGCGGCTACGCGATCGGGCTGGGCGCGGGCACCCAGGTGCTGACCCACCTGCCGTGGACGCTGCTCGTCGGCCAGCCGAGCGGGACCCCTCGGGTGCTGCTGATGCTCGCCGGCTGGGTGGTCAACCTGGTGGTGGTCGAGTGGGCGCTCCGCAGGCGGGGTCAGGCGGCCACGGCGGTGACGAACGTGCAGATCCCGTCGCCGCGGGTGGCCCGCGCCCGCAGGCCGAACAGCCGCAGCACCGCCATCTCGACCCGGTAGGCGACGCGGGTGAGCCCGCTGTAGAAGGTGTCGCCCGCGTTGGTCACCTCGATCCGGTCGAAGCCGGCCAGGCGGATGTGCTCGGTGAGCATCCAGTCGGGGAGGATCGTGATGTGCCCGGGTGAGTGGTAGAACTCCGGCCCGAAGATGTACGGCGAGCCCACCAGGAAGTTCTTCAGCCGCGAGTGCGGGTGGGACACGTTCGGCGTGCTGACCAGGAGCCGGTCGCCCGGCCGGAGCAGGGACCGGATCTGCCGCAACACCTGGCGCGGGTTCTCCACGTGCTCCAGCGTCTCGACGCAGACGACCATGTCGAAGGGACCGCGGGTGTCGTCGGTCCACTCGGGGTCGTCCAGGTCGAGGCGGGCGATCCAGTCGTGCGGCGGGTCGAGGTCGGTCGGGACGACGTCGATGCCCGCGTCGCGCATGCGCAGCGCCAGCGCGCCGCAGCCGGAGCCGACCTCGAGGACCCGGCCGCCGTCCGGCAGCCCGCGCCGCACCAGTTCGACGGCGTACTCGTGCACGCCCGGCGCGGCGTGGATGCCGTGCCCCTCGTACGAGCGCACGGCTTCGGTGCGCCCGCCGCTCCGCTGCTCAGCGACTGCCATCAGCCCAGCCTGGCACAGCGACCCGCCGCCCACCCGCGGGCACGCGCCGACGACGTCCACTCACTCCGCCGCGGCCGCGACCTCCTCGCGCTCGACCGGCCTCCCGACCACGCCGTGCAGGTGGCAGGCGGCCGACTGCCCGGCCGCGCCGACCGGCTGGAGCGCGGGGTCGACGTCCGGGCACGGCTCGAACGCGTACGGGCACCGGGTGCGGAAGCGGCAGCCGCTGGGCACGTCCGCCGGCGAGGGGACGTCGCCGCGCAGCACGATCCGCCGCCGGTTGCGCTGCAGCCCGGGGTGCGGCACCGGGACCGCGGACAGCAGCGCCTGGGTGTAGGGCATCTGCGGATCGGCGCCGACCGCCGACGCCGGCCCCACCTCGACGATCCGGCCCAGGTACATCACCGCGATGCGGTCGGAGACGTGCCGGACGGCGGACAGGTCGTGCGAGATGAACAGCAGGGTCAGCCCCAGCTGCCGCTGCAGCCGGCGCAGCAGGTTGAGGACCTGCGCCTGCACGCTGACGTCGAGGGAGGCGATCGCCTCGTCGCAGACCAGGAAGTCCGGCTCCCCGGCCAGCGCGCGGGCGATGCCGACCCGCTGCCGCTGGCCGCCGGAGAACTCGTGCGGGTAGCGGCCCGCGACGGCGGGGTCCAGGCCCACGAGCTCCAGCAGCTCGGCGACCCGCTGCGCCCGCTCCCGCCGGCCGCCGTGCAGGCCGTGCACCTCCAGCGGCTCGGCCACCGTCTGCGCGACCGTCCGGCGGGGGTCGAGCGAGGCGAACGGGTCCTGGAACACCATCCCGGCCCGGCGGCGCAGGTCGCGCAGCCCGCGCTTGCCCAGCGCTGTCACGTCGATCCCGTCGAAGGTGACCGTGCCGCCGGTGGGGGGCACCAGCCGGAGCAGCGCGTTGCCCAGGGTGGACTTCCCGCAGCCGGACTCCCCCACCAGCCCCAGCGTCTCGCCGCGGTGGACGTCGAGGTCCACGCCGTCGACCGCGCGCAGCACCCCGGTGGGCCGCCGGAGGGCGCCGCCGGAGCGGATGGGGAAGTGCACCTCCAGTCCCCGCGCGGAGAGCAGCACGTCAGAGCTCATGCGCCCTCCGAACACCAGGTGGCCGCCCGGTGCGGCAGCGTCCCCGCCGACACGGACCGCCGGCTCCCGGACGGGCGGAGATGGCCGTTCCCGCCCCCACCGACGAGGGTGAGGGGCGGCTGCTCGGTCTCGCAGCGCGGGTCGGCGCGCACCGGGCAGCGCGGCCAGAAGACGCACCCGGGCGGCAGGTCGGTCGGCGCGGGCGGCACGCCGGGCACGGTGGCGAGCTCGCCGCCGTCCGCCGTGGTGAGGTCGGGCAGCGCGCCGAGCAGGCCGCGTGTGTACGGGTGCGCCGGGCGCTCGAGGACGTCGTCCACCGTGCCGTCCTCCACGCAGCGGCCGCCGTACATGACCAGCACCCGGTCGGCGATCCCCGCGACGACGCCGAGGTCGTGGGTGATCCAGACGACCCCGGTGCCGTGGTCGGCCTGCAGCTTCTCGACCAGGTCGAGGATCTGCGCCTGCACGGTGACGTCGAGGGCCGTGGTCGCCTCGTCGGCGATGAGCAGCGCCGGCGAGTTGGACAGCGCGATGGCGATCATCACCCGCTGCCGCATGCCGCCGGAGAGCTCGTGCGGATAGCGGTCCAGCGCCCGCTGCGGATCGGGCAGGCCGACCTCGGCGAGCAGCTCGGCCGCGCGCTGCCGGGCCGCCGTCTTCGGCACCTCCGAGTGCGCCCGGATGCCCTCGACCAGCTGCCGGCCGACGGTCAGGACCGGGTTGAGCGAGGTCATCGGGTCCTGGAAGACCATGCCCACGCCCGGACCGCGCACCTCGCGCAGCCGCTCGGGGCGCATGGTGAGCAGGTCCTCCCCGTGCAGCAGCGCCCGCCCGGTCACCGTGGCGACCCGCGGCGGCAGCAGCCCGAGCAGCGCCAGCACCGAGACGCTCTTGCCGCTGCCCGACTCCCCGACCACGGCGACGGTCTCCCCCGCCCCGACCGTGTAGCCCAGCCCGTTGACCACGTGCGCCGTCCCGCGCGGCGTCCGCAGGTCCACGCGGAGGTCGGAGACCTCCAGCACCGGCTCGCTCACCGCCCACCCCCGGCCATCAGCGTCCGCTGCCGCGGGTCCAGGACGTCGCGCAGCCCGTCGCCGAGCAGGTTGAAGCACAGCACCGTCACGAAGATGGCCATGCCCGGGAAGAACGCCAGCCACCACGCGATGTCGATGAAGCCACGGCCCTCGGCCAGCATCAGCCCCCAGGACGGGTTCGGCGGCTGGGTGCCCAGGCCGAGGAAGGACAGCGCCGCCTCGGCCAGGACGGCGAACGCCAGGCTGATCGAGGTCTGCACGATGATCGGCGGCGCGGCGTTGGGCAGCACGTGCCGGGTGAGCAGCCGGAAGTCCGACGCGCCCACGGACCGCGACGCCCGCACGTACACCTCCTCCCGGACGCCCAGCACGCTGGCGCGGGTGACCCGGGCGAAGATCGGCACGTAGACGATCCCGATGGCCAGCGCGGTGTTGCCCGACCCCGGGCCGCGGACGGCGAGCACGGCGATCGCCAGCAGCACCGCGGGGAAGGCGAACAGCACGTCCATGAACCGCATCAGGACGTCGTCCACCCACCGGCCGTAGAAGCCGGCCAGCAGCCCGATGAGGCTGCCCACCACCAGCGCGATCGCCACCGCGAGGAACCCGACCCGCAGGGACACCGCGGCCCCCAGGATGACCCGGCTGAGGATGTCGCGGCCCAGGTCGTCGGTGCCGAACGGGTGCTCGGGGCTGGGCGGCTGGAGCCGGTCCTCGACGTCGATCTCGTTGGCCGCGCTGGGTGCCAGCGCCTCGTCGAAGACCGCCATGAGCACGATCAGGAGCAGCACCGTCGCCGCGACCGCCGCCGTCGGGTTGCGGGCGAGCAGGCCAAGCGTCTCCCGCCACCGCGGCCGGGCCGGGCGGAGGGGGACGGACGCCACCTGCGCGGTCATCGCAGCAGGCCTCGGCTGTGTCATCGCAGCAGGCCTCGGCTGTGTGTCATCGGCGGATCCGCGGGTCGATGGCGGTGTAGAGCAGGTCGACCACCAGGTTGATCACCAGGAACACCAGCGCGAAGAGCAGGATCGCGCCCTGCAGCACCGGGTAGTCGCGCGCCTGCACCGCCTGCAGCGCCAGCTGCCCCAGGCCGGGCCAGGCGAAGACGATCTCCACGACGACGACGCCGGAGAGCAGGTAGGCCAGCTGGACGCCGGTGACGGTGACCAGCGGCAGCAGCGCGTTGCGCAGCACGTGCCAGCCGAAGACGTGCCGCGACGGGAGGCCCTTGGCCTGCGCCGTCCGGACGTGGTCGGCACCCCGCGCCTCCAGCACGCTGGAGCGCACGAACCGGGTGATCACCGAGCCGGACACCACACCGACGACGAGCGCCGGCATCACCAGCCGCTCCAGCCAGCCGACCGGGTCCTCGGTCAGCGGGACGTAGCCGCCCGAGGGCAGCCAGCCCAGCGTCCCGGCGAAGACCAGGATGAGCACGATCGCCATCCAGAAGTCCGGCACCGAGATGCCGATCTGGCTGAGCACCGTGGCGACCCGGTCGACGACCGAGCGGGGGTGCAGCGCCGACAGCGTGCCCAGCGGGACGGCGATCAGCAGGGCGACCAGGATCGAGGCGAACGCCAGGGTCAGCGTCGCGGGCAGCCGCTCGGCGATCAGCGAGGTGACCGTCTCCCCGCTGCGGAAGCTGACCCCCAGGTCGCCGGTGAGCGCGCGGCCGGACCAGCCGAGGAACTGCTCGGCCAGCGGCTGGTCGAGGCCGGCCCGCGCCCGCAGCGCGTCGTAGGTCTCCTGGTCGAACCGGGTGCCCAGCGCGAGCCGGACCGGGTCGCCCGGGACCAGGTGGACCAGGGCGAACACGATCACGCTCACCCCCGCCAGCACGACGACGGACTGGCCGGTGCGGCGGAGCAGGTAGCCGGTCAGGGCAGCTCCACGGTCTCGAAGTTGATCGCCTTGTCCGCCCGGATCTGGTAGCCCGCCAGGCCCGGCGCCCACGCCTGCACCACGTCGGGGTTGTAGAGGTACAGGTAGGAGACGTCGTCGACGATGAGCTGCGCGGCCTGGTCGTAGGCCTGCTTGCGCGCGGCGTCGTCGGTGGCGGTGGCCCCCTGCTGCAGCAGGGCGTCGACCTCCGGGTTGCTGTATCCCTGGTAGTTGTTCGAGCCGCCGGTGACGTGCTGCTCCTGGTAGTACGCGGCCGGGTCGAGGTTGCCCAGCCAGCCGAGCAGGAAGGCGTCGAAGTCCCCCTGGCCCTGCCGGTCGAGCCAGGTGGCGAAGTCGAGGGTCTCGATCTCGACGGTGATGCCGACCTCCTCCAGCTGACTGGCGACCACCTGCGCCGCGGTGACGGTCTCGGGGAACTCGTCGGTGACCATCAGGCCCATCGTCAGGGGGGTCTGCACGCCGGCCTGCGCCAGCAGCTGCCGGGCCTGGTCGGGGTCGCGGTCGAACGGGGCGTAGTCGGAGTAGAAGAAGCTGTCCTGCGGGATGGCCGTCTGGTTGGGCTGCGCCGCGCCGAACCACGCCGCCTCGGCGACCGCCGCCCGGTCGACGGCGAAGGAGATCGCGCGCCGGACGTCGCGGTTGTCGAACGGCGGGCGCTCGTAGTTCATGGACATGTACCAGTAGTCGACGCTGGGCGTCGTCTGCAGCTCGATGGAGTCGTCGCCCTCCAGCGACTCGATCTGCTGCGGCGGGATGTTGTCGGTCCACTGGACCTCGCCGTTCTGCAGCGCGGTGAGCGCGGCGGCCGGCTCGGTGATGTAGCGGAACTCGACGCCGTCGACGCTCGGCGCACCGCCCCAGTGGTCCTCGTACGCGGTCAGCACGGTGCTGCTGGCGTCGGAGCTCTCCAGCCGGAACGGCCCGGTCCCGACCGCCTCGGTGGTCAGGTCGACCTGGTCGGCCGCGCCGTCGGGCAGGATCGCCATCCCCTTGAACGAGCCGATCCGCTCCAGCAGGTTCGGCGTCGGCTGGCTGAGCCGGAGGACGACGGTCTGCGGGTCGGGCGCCTCGACCGCGGTGACGTTGGCAAAGCGGTAGGCGTTGCTCAGCTCCTCGTCGATGATCCGCCGGTAGGAGTAGACGACGTCGGCGGAGTCGAACTCGCTGCCGTCGTGGAAGGTGACCCCGTCGCGCAGGGTGAACGTCCAGGTCAGCCCGTCCTCGCTGGTCTCCCACTCCGTCGCCAGGCTCGGCTCCATCGTGAGGTCCTCGGGGTTGGGGACGACGAGGGTGTCGTAGACGTTCTCCAGCACCTGGAAGCTGGGGTAGGCCGTGGTGACGTGCGGGTCGAACTGGTCGGGCTGGGCCGCGACCGCCGCCACGAGCACGTTGTCGCCACCGCCCCCGCCGCCCCCGCCGCCCCCGCCGGTGTCGACGCTCTCACCGCCACCGCAGGCGCTGAGCACGAGCGCGCCGGCAGCGAGCAGGGGCAGGAGTCGGTTGCTGCGCACGGGGTCCTCCGGGCGGGCTCGGGAGCGGCGTCCTGCCCCTGACCCTGGACCCGCCGGCCCGACCTCGCAGGTCGGAGTGACGATCGTTGCCCGCCCGTGACGAGACCGTCATGCCTCGCCGGGGATGGCCCGGCGCAGGTCGTCGGGGTCGCACTCGCGGGTCGGTCGCGCCCACGCCCCCAGCTCAGCGGAGACGCCGCCCGCCCGCACCCGGTCCGCGATCACGGCGCCGTGACCACCGGGGGAGCTCCGGGTGTGGTCACGGCGCCATGATCGGCGGGGTGAAGCCGTTCAGAGCGGCCGGACGGTTCCCAGCAGGTGGTCGGCGCCGGACGTGGGGTTGCGGACGGCGAGGTCCCAGCCCCCCTCGGCCGGCGCCGCGCTCAGCGTCACCGTCGACGGCAGGAACAGCGGCTTCTTGAAGACGACGTCGGCGACCAGCGTCTCGGGCAGCCGGCCCGACAGGGCTGCGAGCGCCCGCGCCTCCACCCACATGCCATGCGCGATCGCCCGCTTGAAGCCGAACGCCTTCGCGGCCAGCGCCGACAGGTGGATGGGGTTCACGTCGCCGGAGACCTTGGCGTAGCGGCGTCCGGTGTCGTCGGCCACCGGCCAGCGGATGGTGCCCTCGGGCAGGGTCCCGACGGTCACGTCGACGTCGGCGTCCGGGGCGCCGTCGGGAGCCGACGCGCCGCGCGCCAGGTACGTCGACCGGCCGCGCCACACCTCCGCGCCCCCCGCGGACACCGATGCGCACAGGTCCACGGTGGCGCCGCTGCGGTGCCGGGCGAACCGATCGGCCCAGACCGCGAGGTCGAGGGCCTCCTCCGCCGCGAGGGGGCGGAGCACGTCGATCCGGTTGCGGACGTGCACCAGACCGGGCAGCGCCAGCGGGAACGCGCGGTCGGCCATCAGTTCGACCTGCAGCGGGAAGGTGAGGACGTGCGGGTACGTGGCCGGCAGCGCGTCGGCCAGCGGGAAGTCGCAGACCCGGGCGTAGGCGGCGACGGCGGCCGGGTCCACGGCCACGCCGGTGCGGGTCAGCCGGGTGCCGGGCAGGTCCCCGCCCCGGCCGCGCGCGGTCAGCGCGGCCCGGGCGAACAGGGCGGGCAGCCTCGGCGGCCGGGCCGGTTCGGTCATCGTCAGGCCCCCGGCATCGACTGGCCGCAGACCCGCACGACCTGGCCGTTGACGCCGGCAGAGGCCGGCTGCGCCAGCCAGGCGATGGTCTCGGCGACGTCGACGGGCAGGCCGCCCTGCTGCAGCGAGTTGATCCGCGACCCGACCTCGCGGGTGCCGAACGGCATCCTCGCGGTCATCTCCGTGACGATGAAGCCCGGCGCGACCGCGTTGATCGTCGCGCCGCGGTCGGCGAAGGCCGGCGCCCAGGCCCGCACCATGCCGATCACCCCGGCCTTGGACGCCGCGTAGTTGGTCTGCCCGCGGTTGCCGGCGATGCCGGACTGCGAGCTCACCGCGATCACCCGCGCGCCGGGCCGCAGCACGCCCTCGGCGTCCAGCAGGGCCCGGGTCAGGTCGAGCTGGGCCTGCAGGTTCACCGCCATCACCGCGTTCCAGCGGTCGGCGTCCATGTTGACCAGCAGCTTGTCGCGGGTGATGCCGGCGTTGTGGACGACGACGTCGACCCCGCCGTGGCGCTCGCGCAGGTGGGCGATCAGCCGGTCCGCGGCGTCCGGCGCGGTGATGTCGAGCTGCAGCGCCGTCCCGCCGACCTCGTTGGCCACCTCGGCGAGCGCCTGGCCGGCGGCCGGGACGTCGACGGCGACCACGTGCGCGCCGTCCCGGGCCAGCACCCGGGCGATGGCGGCGCCGATGCCGCGCGCGGCCCCTGTGACGACGGCGACCCTGCCGGCCAGGGGGCGCTCCTGGTCGGTCGCGGCCGGGACGTCGGCGGGGCCGAGCGTGACGACCTGGCCGTCGACGTAGGCCGAGCGGCCGGACAGGAAGAACCGGACCGGGCTCCCGACCGCGGCCCCGGCCCCCTCGGGCACGTACAGCAGGTTCGCCGTCGCGCCGTCGCGCAGCTCCTTGGCCACCGAGCGGACCAGGCCCTCCAGCGCCTGCCGGGCGGCGGCGGTGGCGGGGTCGGTCGTCGCCGCCGGCGGGTCGGCCAGCACGAGCACCCGGCCCGACGGCCCCAGCCGCTTCACCGCGGGCGCGAGGACGGCGTGCGCGGCGGCGAGGTCGGCCGGGCCGGCGACTCCGGTGGCGTCGAGCAGCACCGCGCCCAGCCGCTCGCCGTCGGACTCCGGCAGCACGGGGACCCCGGCGTCCTCGAGCAGCGTGGTGAGGGCCTTCGCCAGCCGGCCCGATCCCGCCGTGCCGACCACCGCCGGCCCGGGCAGCAGCGGGGCGCCCGGCTCGTGCCGGCGGAGCACGGCCGGGCGGGGCAGGCCGAGCTGCCGGGTGATCGCCGTCCCGACGCCGGAGTTGGCGAACTCGCGGTACCAGTCGCTCACGGGGTGCTCCTTCACGACTCGAGGATCGCGACGACGCCCTGGCCGCCGGCCGCGCAGATGGAGATCAGGCCGCGCCTGCCGGGTCCGGCCTCGTGCAGCAGCTTGGCCAGCGTCGCGACGATGCGGCCGCCGGTCGCGGCGAACGGGTGCCCGGCCGCCAGCGACGAGCCGGCGACGTTGAGCTTCTCCCGGTCGATCGAGCCGAGCGGGGCGTCCAGGCCGAGCCGCTCCTTGCAGAACGCGGGGTCCTCCCACGCCTTCAGCGTCGCCAGGACGGTGGACGCGAACGCCTCGTGGACCTCGTAGAAGTCGAAGTCCTGCAGGGTCAGGCCGTTGCGGGCCAGCAGCACCGGGACGGCGTAGGCCGGCGCCATGAGCAGGCCCTCGCCGCCGTGCACGTGGTCGACCGCGGCGGTCTGCGCGTCGACGAGGTGGGCGAGCACGGGCAGCCCGCGCGCGGCGGCCCACTCGTCGGAGGCCAGCAGCACCGCCGAGGCGCCGTCGGTCAGCGGCGTGGAGTTGCCCGCCGTCATGGTGCCGTGCTCCCCGCCGAACACCGGCTTCAGCTCCGCCAGCTTCTCCACGGAGGTGTCCGGCCGCAGGTTCTGGTCGCGGGTCAGCCCGAGGTAGGGGGTGACCAGGTCGTCGAAGAAGCCGCGGTCGTAGGCGGCGGCGAGGTTGCGGTGGGAGCGGACGGCGAACTCGTCCTGCTCCGGTCGGCCGATGTCCCACTGCGCGGCGGTGATCGCGGCGTGGTCGCCCATCGACAGGCCGGTGCGCGGCTCGGCGTTGCGCGGGACCTCGGGCACGAGCATCCCCGGGCGGACGCCGGCGAGGGCCTTCAGCCGCTGCTGGACCGTCTTGGCGCTGCCGAGCGTGATCAGCAGGCGGCGCATCTCGTCGTGGATGGCCAGCGGGGCGTCGGAGGTGGTGTCGACGCCGCCGGCGATGCCCGACTCGATCTGCCCGAGGGCGATCTTGTTGGCGACCAGGACAGCCGCCTCCAGGCCGGTGCCGCACGCCTGCTGCACGTCGTAGGCGGGGGTGGCGGCCGACAGCCGGGAGCCGAGCACGGACTCCCGGGTCAGGTTGAAGTCCCGCGCGTGCTTGAGGACGGCGCCGGCGACGACCTCGCCCAGCCGGACGTCCTGCAGGCCGAAGCGCGCGACCAGCCCGTCGAGCGTGGCCGTGAGCATGTCCTGGTTGGACGCCTGCGCGTAGGCGGAGTGGGACCGGGCGAAGGGGATGCGGTTGCCGCCGACGATCGCGGCCTTCCGGGTCTGCGGAGCCATCGGGGACCTCCGGGGTCGCGGGGGTGCCGGCCGAAGTGGCCACTTCGGCCGAACGCGGTGTGCGGGACCGACGGTATCAGGTACCGTGCGTACCGTGAAACGGACGGCTCCCCGCCGCGACCGGCGGAACTCGCGCTGGGACGAGCACCGCCGCGCCCGCCGCGAGCAGCTGGTCGACGCCACGCTCGCCGCGGTCGGCAAGCACGGCGCCGGCGTCGGCATGGACGAGATCGCCGCGGAGGCCGGCACCAGCAAGACCGTCGTCTACCGGCACTTCGCCGACCGCACGGAGCTGCACGTCGCCGTCTGCGCCCGCGTGGCCGGCCACCTCACCGCCAAGCTGCGCGAGGCCGTGACCAGCACCGACGAGCCGCGGCAGATGGTCGCCACCGCCGTCGAGACCTACCTGGCGTTCCTCGAGGCCGACCCCGAGGTCTACCGGTTCGTCGTGGCCCACCCGCTGGTGGACCGGCCGGTCGCCAGCGACCCGATCAGCACCCTCTCCCACCTCGTGGGCGACCAGGCCGCGGCGCTGATGGGCGTGGCCCTGGAGCAGGCCGGCCGCGATCCGTCGGCGGCCCAGCCCTGGGGGCACGGCCTGGTGGGCCTGGTCCGCTCCGCCGCGGACTGGTGGCTGCAGGCCGACCGCCCCATGCCGCGCGCCGACCTCGCCGCCCACCTCACCGACCTCGCCTGGGCCGGACTGTCCGGCGTGGTGACCCGCAAGGAGGAACCGTGACCACAGCTCTGCCGGCCAACGTCGACCCGAGGGCGCTGACCGAGGCGCTCGACGGGCGGTGGGCGCACGTGCGCCGCGACGCCCGCGAGCACCTGCACGACCCCGACTTCCTGCCGGTCCCCGGCGAGGACGTGCGCGCGGCGCGGGAGCGGGTCACTCGGGCGGCCCGCACGCTCGCCGCCTCCGGCCGCGTCGCCCGGGGCTTCCCGAAGGAGTACGGCGGCGAGGACGACGCCGGCGGCTCGGTCGTCTCGGTCGAGATGCTCGCCTTCCTCGACCTGTCGCTCATGGTGAAGGCCGGCGTCCAGTGGGGGCTGTTCGGCGGCGCCGTCCAGCTCCTCGGCACGCAGCGGCACCACGACGCGTACCTGCGCGACATCACGGGCTTCGACCTGCCCGGGTGCTTCGCGATGACCGAGACCGGGCACGGCTCCGACGTCCAGCAGCTGCGGACGACGTGCACCTACGACCCCGCCACGCAGACCTTCGACCTGCACACCCCGCACCAGGCCGCGCGCAAGGACTACATCGGCAACGCCGCGAAGGACGGCCGGATGGCGGTCGTCTTCGCCCAGCTGGTCACGCAGGGCCGGCGGCACGGGGTGCACGCGTGGCTGGTGCCGATCCGCGACGAGCACGGCCGTCCGATGCCGGGGGTCACGATCGAAGACGACGGGCCCAAGGCGGGCCTGAACGGCGTCGACAACGGCCGCCTGACCTTCGACCACGTGACCGTGCCGCGCGAGATGCTGCTCGACCGCTACGGGCAGGTCGCCGAGGACGGCTCCTACACCAGCTCCATCGAGAACGAGACCCGCCGCTTCTTCACCATGCTGGGCACGCTGGTGCGCGGCCGGGTCAGCGTCGGCGGCTCGGCGTCCTCGGCCACCCGGCTCGCCCTCGACATCGCCGTCCGGTACGGCGACGTCCGCCGGCAGTTCACCTCGCCCGGCGCCGACCGCGAGGTCGTCGTCAACGACTACCTCGTGCACCAGCGCAAGCTGCTGCCCGCCCTGGCCGCCACCTACGCGTACGCCTTCGCGCAGGAGGAACTGCTGGGCACGATGCACGACGTCCAGGCGGCGGACCAGCTCGACGAGCGGGCCCAGCGGGAGCTGGAGTCGCGCGCCGCCGGTCTCAAGGCGGTGCAGACCTGGCACGCCACCCGCACCATCCAGCTGTGCCGCGAGGCCTGCGGCGGGGCGGGCTACCTGCAGGAGAACCGGCTGCCGCACCTCAAGGCCGACACCGACGTCTTCACCACGTTCGAGGGCGACAACACCGTCCTGATGCAGCTGGTCGCCAAGGGTCTGCTCACCGGCTACCGCGACGCGTTCGGCTCGCTGGACGGCTGGGGCAAGGTCGGGTTCATCGCCGACATGGTCCGCGAGACCGTGCTGGAGCGGACGGCGGCCCGCGGGCTGATCGCCCGTCTCGTCGACGCCGTCCCCGGCCGGGACGACGAGGTGCCGCTGCTCGACCGCGGCTGGCAGCTCAAGGCGTTCGAGGACCGCGAGAAGCACACCCTGGAGAGCGCCATCCGCCGGCTGCGGAAGAACGCCGCGACCGACGGGATGGCCCCGTTCGACGTCTTCAACGACGTCCAGGACCACGTGCTGACCACCGCGCGGGCGCACATCGACCGGATTGTGCTGGAGGCCTTCGTGGCCGGCATCGAGCGGACGACGGACGACGGCGCGCGGGCCCTGCTCGACCGCCTCTGCGACCTCTACGCGCTGTCGACGATCGAGGCCGACAAGGGCTGGTTCCTCGAGCACGGCCGGCTCACCCCGGCCCGCGCGAAGGTGCTGACCGCCACGGTGAACGCGCTGCTGAGGGAGCTGCGCCCGCACATGGGCACGCTGGTCGACGGGTTCGCCATCCCGGAGGACTGGAAGGCCGCGGCGATCCTGCGCGAGGAGCCGGGCCGGCAGGAGGCGATGCACGCCCACGACGCGGCTGCCTCCGTCGGCACGCTGCGCCGGGGGACGGCGACCTCGCTGGAGGTCGCGCCCGCCCAGTAGGAGGACCCCCTGCCCCCCGCTCGCGGGCTCCCGGCGGGGACCCTGCCCGGGGCCGCGGCGGGACACGCCGCGGCCGCCGGCAACAACCCCGTGATCGATGCGGAGACGGGCGCCCGTCAGCGGGCGGGTGGGCGCGGGAAGCCGCCGACCAGCCGCTCGAAGGCGTCCGCCACCTTCAGGCAGGTGGTGTCCTCGAACCGGCGGCCGACCAGCATCATGCCGACCGGCAGCCCCCGGGAGAGCCCGGCCGGGACGCTGGTGGCCGGGTGCCCGCTCACGTCGAACGGCGCGCAGTTGACGATCATCTCCAGCGCGCGGGCGACGCGGACCTCGATCGGGTCGTCCGGCGCCGGGATCTCCGGGGCGACCATCGGCACGGTGGGCATGACCAGCAGGTCGACGTCGGCCAGCGCGGCGTCGTACTGCCGGCGCACCTCGACCGCCAGGTTCTGCGCCATCGCGTAGTGCCGGGTCTGCTCCCGCTCCAGCGACCAGCGCCCGGCCAGGGCCACCGCGGTGACCGTCGGCGACCACCGGTCGACCACCTCCCGCCGCGTGCGGCCGTAGTGGGCGATCAGCTCCGGGTCGTAGCGGCCCTCGTAGTTCCACCCGTAGCCGTTGCCCTCGATCATCTGCACCGTCGCGCCGTCGGTGGCGATGACGTTCCAGACGTGCAGCGCGTGCCGGTGCCACGGCAGGTCGACGTCGACCACCTCGACGCCCAGCTCGCCCAGCCGGGCGGCCGCGGCCCGCACGGTCTCGTCCACGCCCGGCTCGGAGAGCTCCTCCCAGCCGAAGCCCTGGGCGACGACGCCGACCCGCAGGCCGGACACCTCCCCGCCGAGGGCGGCCGCGTACTGCTCGGGGACCAGGTCGGCGGGCTGCCGCGGGTCGTGCCCGTCGCGGCCGGCGAGGACGTCGAGCATCGCGGCGGCGTCGGCGACGGTGCGGGTCATCGGGCCGAGGTGGTCGAGGGTCAGCTCGATGGGGAACGCGCCGGTGTAGGGGACCAGACCGTGGGTCGGCTTGTGGCCGACGATGCCGGAGAACGCGGCCGGCATGCGGATCGACCCGCCCTGGTCCCCGCCGAGCGCCAGGTCCACCTCCCCGGAGGCGACCAGCGCGGCGCTGCCGCTGGAGCTCCCGCCGGTCGTGCGGGCGGGGTCCCAGGGATTGCGCACCGGGCCGGTGACCGAGGTGTGGCTGCCGCCGGAGAAGCAGAGGTCCTCGCAGACCGCCTTGCCGGCGACCGTCGCCCCGGCCTCGAGCAGGCGGGTCACCACGGTGGCGTCCTCGGCCGGGACGTACCCCTCGACGGTGTGCGAGCCGTTCATCATCGGGACGCCGGCGACGGCGACGTTGTCCTTGACGGCCACGGTCCGCCCGGCCAGCGGCCCCTCGGCCGCCCCGCGGATCTCGGTGGTCACGTACCAGGCGCCGAGCGGGTTGTCGGCGTCCGCGGGCCGGCTGCTGGGCCGGTCGGTGGGCGCCTGCGGGGCGATCTCCGCGTAGAGCTGCTCGACCGCGTCGTAGGAGCCGAGGAAGGCGGCGATGATCGGGGTGTAGGACGCCACCTCCTCGGGGGTGGGCTTCATGCCGTAGCTGGCCGCGAGGGCGGCCACCTCGTTCTCGTCCGGCGGGCGTACGGGCACGGCGGCCTCCAGGTGGACGGCGGGACGTGCTCCGCAAGCTAGTGACGCCGGACACCGCTGTCACCGTCGGCCGACCCGGTCGGCCCGGGGAGAATGTCGTGGCGTGGAGATCCTCGCGGCGGCGGCCGAGACGCTGCACGTGCCGGCGCCGTTCGACCTCGCCGCCATCGTCGTCGGGGCGCTGACCGGCGGGCTGCTGGCGGCGCGCGAGGGTTTCGCGGTCTCCGGCGTGCTCCTGCTCGCGGTGAGCGGCGGGCTCGGCGGCGGGCTCATCCGCGACGTCCTGCTCGCCGAGGGCCCGCCGGTGGCCCTGACCAACCCCGCGTACCTGCCGACCGTGGCCATCGCCGCGATGGTGACCTTCTACTTCTCCGGCTGGCTGTCGCGGCTGACCGGGCTGCTCGTCGTCCTCGACGCGGTCACGCTCGGCTTCTTCACGGTGATCGGCGCGCAGAAGGCGCAGCTCGCCGGCCTGCCCAGCGCGTCGGTGGTCTTCGTCGGCACGGTGACGGCGGTGGGCGGCGCCCTGATCCGCGACGTGCTGCTGGCCCAGCGCGCCGAGATCGTCCAGCCGGGGCCGTACAACGCCGTCGCCGCGCTGCTCGGTGCCGCCGTCCTCACGGTCCTGGCCGGGCCGCTGGGCCTCGGGCCCGTCCCGGTGGCGGCGGTGGTGATCCCCCTGGTGGCCGGGCTGCGGGTGCTGTCGGTGTGGCGCGGGTGGGAGGCGCCGGTCGCCGTCGACCTGCCCGGGCGGGCCCGCAGCCGGCTGGTCCGGGCCCGCGCCGCGCGCCCGGTGCGGGGCACCAAGCTGCGCCGCCGCGACCGCGCCTAGTCCCGGCGGTCGATGCCGACCTCCGGGTGCGCCGACGGCGCCGGCGCGATCCCCTCGGGCACCCCCTGCGGTCCGGCCTCGGGCGGGCGCGGCTCCCCCTGCGGGTGGAGGCGGACGGCGAGCAGCGCGACGTCGTCCTCGGCGTCGGGGAGGAACAGCCGCTCCAGCACCCGGTCGCAGAGCGCTTCCAGCGGCAGCCCGGCGGACTCCCGCAGCACGGCGACCAGCGCGGCCATCCCGGTGTCGAGGTCGCGGTCCCGCCGCTCGACGAGCCCGTCGGTGTAGAGCAGCAGCGTGCTGCCGGCGGCGAGGTCGACGACCCGGTCGGTCCGCGGCGCCGACGGCTTCACCCCGAGCAGCAGGTCGGCCGCCTCGTCGTCGAGCACCCGCACCCTGCCGTCCGGGTCGACCACGACCGGAGGCGGGTGCCCTGCGCTCGACCAGCGCAGCCGGGTGCGGTCGGCTCGGAGGTCGGCGCGGTCCTGCTCCAGCCGGGCGACCAGGGCGGTGGCCATCGTGTCCAGCGCCAGCCCGCGGATGGCGACGTCCAACTGGGCGAGCACCTGCGCCGGCGGGGCACCGCTGCTGGAGCTGATGCCGCGCAGCAGGCCGCGCAGCTGCCCCATCTCCGCGGCGGCGCGGCTGTCGTGGCCGACCACGTCGCCGATGACCAGCACCGTGGCACCGCCGGCCTCGAGGAAGGCGTCGTACCAGTCGCCGCCGATCTCCGCTCCCGCGGCCGCCGGCACGTAGCGCACGACGATCTCGCAGTGGTCCGGCTCGGGCGGTGCGGTGAGCATGCTGTGCTGCAGGGCCTGGGCCAGCGCGCGCTGCTGGCCGTACAGGCGGGCGTGGTGGACGGCGAGCCCGGCCCGGCGGCCCACCTCGACGGCGGTCTCGGCCTCGGCCGGCGTCTGCGGGCCGCGCTCGGCGCCGTTGAACAGCCCGAGCGCCCCGAGGGTCTGCCCTCGGGCGATGAGCGGCACGATCACCCCGGAGTCCAGCCCCAGCCGCATCAGCAGCTCCCGGGTGGCCGGCTCGGGGATGGCCCGCTCCACGCGCTCCCGGTCGATGTGCGGCAGGACCAGCGGGCGCCCGGAGCGGGTGACCACCTGCGCGGCCGCGTGCTCGGTCATCACCGCGACCATCGAGTGCACGTACAGCTCGAGCTCGGCGCGCAGGGACGGGTCGCGGTGCGCCGAGGCCATCTCGTGCAGCCGGCCCTGCTCGTCGGTGACGACCAGCCAGCACCAGTCGGCCAGCGTCGGGACGACGAGGTCGGCCAGCTGCTCGACCTGCTGGGTGATCTCGAGGCTGCCCGACAGCACCCGCCCGGCGTCGGCGAGGAGCTGCAGCCGGGCCGCGGCCTCGGTCATGGCGGTGACGGCGTCGGCCCGGACCGCGTCGGCCTGCAGCCGTGAGGCGGTCAGCGCGATCTGCGCGGTCAGCGCCTCCAGCAGCTCGAGGTCGGGCCCGCTGAAGGCGTGCTCGGTGGTCCAGACGACGATGAAGCTGCCGAGGACCCGCCCCTCGACCCGCAGCGGCAGCGCGGCCAGGGCCCGGGTGCCGAGCACCGCGTTGACCTCGGCCATCCGTGGGAAGCGCGCCTCGGCCTCGGCCGCGTCGGCGAACAGCAGCGCCTCGCCGTGCCGGGCGACGTACTGCATCGGCAGCCCGTCGTCCAGCGGCGTCTGCACTCCGCCGGCGGGCAGCTCGACGTCGGTCTCGCTCGCCACCGTGTCGACGATCCGCCGGGTCAGGTGCAGGTAGAGCTCCCCGTCCCGCGGGTCGAAGACGGCCAGCCCGATCGACTCCGCGCCGAGCACGCCGGCGCCGCGCAGCGCGATCTCGGCCAGCTGGGAGATCCGGGTGGCGTTGGCCAGCTCCGCGGCGACCTCGGCGATCGCGGCGGCCCGGCGGACGGCGTCGAACTCCCGGCTCGCCTGCTCGCGGATCTCGGTGACGTCGACGATCGTGCCGAGGATGCGCCGCGGCTCGCCGTCCGGCCCGGTCAGCACCCGCCCGCGGCTGCTCGTCCAGCGCACCGCGCCGTCGGCCCGCAGCACCCGCACCTCGACGGTGTACTGGGCCCGCGCCGCGATCGCGGCCTGCATGACCTCGGTCGACCGCGCCCGGTCCTCCGGGTGGACGTGCTCGCCGAACACCTGGTCCAGCGACCTGCGCACGGTGCGGTCGAAGCCGAAGATCGCCGCGCAGCGCTCGTCCCAGTCGATGGTGCCCGCGCGCAGGTCGATCTCCCAGATGCCGACCGAGCTGGCCTCCAGCGCCACCTCGAGCCGGGCCGCGGAGGCACCGGCCGCCGACCGGACGGCCGACAGCTCCAGCTCCGCGACGACCGACGCGGCCAGCTGCTGCAGCAGCGCGGCGTCGTCGTCGGACCAGGGCCGCGGCACCGGGTCGTACACCGCCAGGACGCCGACGACCGAGCCGGAGGCCGCGACCAGCGGTACCCCCAGGTAGGCGCCGACCTGTCCGGAGGTGACCGCGGGCAGCGCGGCGACCTCCGGGAGCGCCCGCGCGTCCGGCACGACCAGGGGCACTCCGCGGCGGACGGTCAGCGCCGACAGGGCTCCGGTGAGCAGCGCCCGCCCCCCGACCACGCCCGGTGGCAGGCCGTACCCGCCGACGACGGTGTCCTGGTCGGTGAAGAGGGTGACCTTGGCGTGCCCGGTGCCCAGCAGCCGCGCCGCCAGGCCGGAGAGCCGGTCGAAGGCGGCCGGCCCCGGCACCTCGACGGCCAGGCGGCGCGCAGCGGCGATGCGGTACGGGTCGTGCAGGACGTCGGTCTCCGACCGGAGGGACGCGGACTCCATCGCCACGACCCCCTGTTCCGCCGCTGCAGCGAACTCCCTGTTGAGCCGCGTCGTCCATGCTGACACGGCGTCGGGGAGCCGGACCGGATCGTCCCCCGTTCGCGCGTCCTCGGGGTTGCTCCCCCTCCCGGGTCACCCGGCAGCACGGCCGGTCAAGCCGCCGGCGCACCGGACCGATGGGAGGGCATGTCGGTTCACCGCACGAGCGCCCTGCCGGACTGCCGGCCGCTGCTCGCCGACCCCGACGACCTGACCATGGCGTTCCAGCCGATCGTCGACCTCGCCGCCGCGCGCGTCGCCGGCTACGAGGCCCTCTCCCGCTTCCCGGGCACCGCCGGGCCCGACGTCTGGTTCGCCGCCGCCGCCGAGTGCGGTGTGGCCGCCGAGCTCGAGGCGCTGGCCATCAGCAAGGCGCTCGACGCCGTCCCGCTGCTGCCCGACGACACGTTCCTGACCGTCAACGTCAGTCCCCACCTGCTCGGCACGGCCCCGGTCCAGGACGCGCTCGCCGGCCGCCGCGACCTGCAGCGGGTGGTCGTCGAGCTCACCGAGCACACGCCGGTCCACGACCTGGCCGCGCTGCGCCGCCAGGCCGAGGAGCTCCGGGCCCGCGGTGCCCTGATCGCCCTGGACGACGCCGGCTCGGGCTACTCGGGGCTGCAGCAGATGGCGGTCGTCCGGCCGCAGCTGGTGAAGCTCGACCGGGCCCTGGTCACCGACGTCGACACCGACCCGGTCCGGGCCGCGCTGACCGAGATGGTCGGGGAGTTCGCCGGCCGGATCGACGCGTGGCTGCTCGCCGAGGGCATCGAGACCCCCGGCGAGCTCGCCGCGCTGGCCCGGCTCGGCGTCCCGCTGGCCCAGGGCTGGCTGCTCGGCCGCCCCGCACCGGCGTTCGCCCCGCTGGCGCCCGAGGTGGTCCGGCTGGTCCGCGCCCAGGTGGCCCGCGCCCGGCTGACCGAGAGCGTGACCAGCCTGCTGCGGCCGGTCCGCCAGTGCGAGGTGGGGACGCCGCACCCCGGCGTCCCGCCCGCTGTGCTCGTCGGCGAGCTGGGCGAGCCGGTCGGCCTGCTGCTGGCCGACCCGCGGACCGCGGAGGTCCACACCGCCCCGGTGTCGCTGCGCGTGCACCCCACGGCCGACGTCACCCAGACCCTGCAGCGGGCGCTCACCCGGCCGCCGACGCAGCGCTTCGACCCGGTCCTGTGCACCGACCCGAGCGGCCAGGTCCTCGGCCTGCTGCGGATGGAGGACCTCGCCTCGGCGGCCGCCGCCCGCTGTTGAAGGAGCCCCGGACCACCGGCCGCCCGCCCGGGCGACCCGGACCGCACGACGGCCAGGAGTCCACGATGAAGACCTTCGCCTGCGGCGACGTCATCCCCGGGTGCAGCGCGCGCTTCTCCTCCGGCGACGAGGGCGGCATCCTCGCGCAGGTCGCCGGCCACGCGGCCCGCGACCACGGCGTCTGAGCCCTGCAGCGGAGTGCCAGGGGTGCGTTCTCCGCGCCCCTGGCACCCCGCTCTGGACGACGCGTCGGTGAGCAGCGCCCCTCGTCGTCGGGGAGCCGCAGGTCCTGCGTCTGCAGCAGGTCGGCCAGCTGGTCCACCGACCGGCCGCCGGCGATCGGCGAGACGACGGTGAGCTGGCCGGCCGGCGCAGCGCCGTGGCACGAGCCCTCCGCCAGGTCGGCCGCCCGCCACTCGCGGCCTCGCGACGGGACCCTCCAGGAGGGCCGCGGAGGGCCGTCCCGACCGGAGGGACCGGTGGGACGTGAGGGACCCGTTCGACCCCCTCGGTGGCGGGTTGTCGGTGTGGCATGGCACCGTGCCCCCGGTCCGACCTCGGCGAATCCGCCGAGGCCGGCAGATCTGTCACCGACACGGAAGGAACCTCAGTGAACAAGGCCGAACTCGTCTCCGCCATCGCCAAGCGTGCCGACGTGCCCGCCTCGACCGTCGACTCCGTGCTCGCCGGCCTCCAGGACGAGCTCGTCGACGCCATCACCCGCGGCGAGAAGGTCGCCGTCTCCGGTCTGCTGACCGTCGAGCGCACCCAGCGCTCGGCGCGGACCGGTCGCAACCCGCAGACCGGCGAGTCCATCGACATCCCCGCCGCCAACACCGTCAAGGTGACCGCCGGCTCGAACCTGAAGAAGGCCGCCAGCAACGTCCCGGTCTGATCGGCAGCGTCCCAGCGACGTGCCGGTCTGATGGGGAGCGTCCCGGCGAGGTCCCGGTCCGACCGGCGACGTCCCGGTCCGACCGGGCCGGCGGCTGCCCCGTGTGGCCTGGCCCACGACGCCGTGGGCCAGGATGCGGGGGCAGCCGCCGCCCGACGGCGGGCGCGGCGCGGAACGGAGGACTCGTGACGACGGCGCTCCAGGTGGACACCGACCCCGCCGAGGTCGACTTCGACCCCGGCCGGCTGGCCCGCATCGACCGGCGGCTGGCCCGCTACGTGGACGAGGGGCGGCTCCCCGGCTTCCTCGTGACCGTGGCCCGGCACGGCCGGCTCGTGCACGTCGGCCGGTACGGCCAGCGGGACGTCGAGGCGGGGCTGCCGGTCGAGACCGACACCCGCTGGCGCATCTACTCGATGACCAAGCCGATCACCTCGGTCGCGGCGATGATCCTCTACGAGGAGGGCGCCTTCGAGCTCTCCGACCCGATCGCGAGGTGGCTCCCCGAGTTCGCCGAGACCCGCGTGTACGTGGCCGGGTCGGCGCAGAAGCCGGTGACCGCGCCGCAGACCGAGCCGATCCGGGTGTGGCACCTGCTCACCCACACCTCCGGGCTCACCTACGGCTTCCACCACGCCCACCCGGTCGACGCGATGTACCGGGCCGCCGGCCACGAGTGGGGCACCCCGGCCGGCGCGGACTCCGCGGCGGTCTGCCGGCAGTGGGCGGCGATCCCGCTGGTCTTCCAGCCCGGCTCGGAGTGGAACTACGGCGTGTCGACCGACGTCCTCGGCCGACTGGTCGAGGTGCTCTCCGGCCAGCCGCTCGACGAGTTCTTCGAGCAGCGCATCTTCACCCCGCTCGGCATGCAGGACACCTCCTTCGGGCTGCGCGAGGGCGACGACCCCGAGTCGCTGGCCCGCCTCTACACCGCCGTCCCGGGGCAGCCCGGCGGCGCGCCCACCGGCTACGCGCCGCTCGACACGATGGGCGCGGCGGCGCTGCGCAGGCCGGTGTTCCTCTCCGGCGGCGGGGGGCTGGTCTCCACCGCCGCGGACTACCTGCGCTTCATCGAGCTGCTGCGCCGCGGCGGCGCCCACGACGGCGGGCGGCTGCTGGGCCCCCGCACGATCGCGCACATGACCCGCAACCACCTGCCGGGCAACACCGACCTGGAGACCTTCGGCCGGCCGCTGTTCGCCGAGACGCCGCTGCGCGGGGTGGGCTTCGGCCTAGGCTTCTCGATGGTCGTCGACCCGGTCCGCTACGGGGTGGTGGCCAGCGCCGGCGACTACAGCTGGGGCGGGGCGGCCTCCACCGCGTTCTACGTCGACCCGGTGGAGGACGTCACGGTCGGCTTCTACACGCAGCTGCTGCCCTCGAGCACGCTGCCGATCCGGAACCACCTGCGCGCGCTGGTCAACCAGGCCCTCGTCGACTGAAGGCCCGCAGGCACAGGAAGCAGTACACACGTTCGGGGATCCAGGACGTGGGTGTTGCTCCCTGTGCCTCGACACGGGCGCCTGGGCCCGGCCCGCGTCTGGTTGGGTGACCGCGTGCTGCGCCTCGGAGCCCTCGACGTGCCGGCCGGCCGGTTCGTCGTCATGGCGATCGTCAACCGCACCCCGGACTCCTTCTACGACCGCGGCGCGACCTACGAGCTGGCCGCCGCCGTCGAGCGGGTGGACCGGGTGGTGGCCGAGGGCGCGGACATGGTGGACGTCGGCGGGGTGAAGGCCGCCCCGGGCGACGAGGTCGACGCGGCGGAGGAGATCCGCCGCACCGTCGACCTCGTCGCCGCCATCCGCGCGGCGCACCCGTCGCTGCCCATCTCGATCGACACCTGGCGGGCCGAGGTGGCGCGGGAGGCGCTGGCCGCGGGCGCCGACGTCGTCAACGACGCGTGGGGCGGGGTCGACCCGGAGCTGGCCGGCGTCGCCGCGGCGGCCGGCGCCGGCATCGTCTGCACCCACGCCGGCGGGCTGCCGCCGCGCACCCGGCCGCACCGGATCACCTACGACGACGTCGTCGGCGACGTGGTCAGCCGGACGACGGCGCTGGCCGAGGCGGCGGTCGCCGCGGGCGTGGCCCGCGACCGGGTGCTGGTCGACCCCGGCCACGACTTCGGCAAGAACACCCGGCACTCGCTCGAGGCCACCCGGCGGCTCGACGAGCTGGTGGCCACCGGCTGGCCGGTGCTCGTGGCGCTGTCCAACAAGGACTTCGTCGGCGAGACCCTCGACGTCCCGCTCGAGCAGCGGCTGACCGGGACGCTCGCGGCGACCGCGGTGAGCGCCTGGCTGGGCGCGACGGTGTTCCGGGCGCACGACGTGGCCGCCACCCGGCAGGCGCTGGACATGGTCGCCTCCATCCGGGGCGACCGCCCGCCCGCGCGGACCACCCGCGGACTGGCCTGAAGGCCCTGGTTCCCACGCCCCGTCCGGCCTAGCCTGCGCGCCACGTCCGCACAGGAGGTGGCGCAGATGAGCGGCAGGGTCGTGCACTTCGAGATCCCCTTCGACGACGGGGACCGGGCGCGCAGCTTCTACAAGGAGGCCTTCGGCTGGCAGGTGCAGGAGATGCCGGAGATGTCGTACACGCTGGTGACCACCGGTCCCAGCGGCGCCCAGGGACCGGCCGAGGCCGGGTTCGTCAACGGCGGGATGCTCTCCCGCAGCGACAGCGCCGCCCCCGGGCCGGTCGTCGTGGTCGACGTGGAGAGCATCGACGTCGCGCTGGAGCGGATCGGTGAGCTCGGCGGCACCACGGTGAGCCCCAAGACGCCCGTCGGCGCGATGGGGTTCGCCGCCTACGTGCGGGACCCGGAGGGCAACGTGATCGGCCTGTGGGAGACCGCCGGGGACAGCTGACCGCGGGTGGCGGGCGGGCGGCCTCGATAGGTTCCCGCCCATGGCCGCCACCGGGTTCCACACCGCCGACGAGCTCAACGCCCTGCTCCCGGGCACCCTCCCCGGCCTGCTGGGGCTGACGATCACCGCCCACGAGCCGGGACGGCTGGAGGCCGCGCTCGACGTCCGGCCGGACCTGCTGGCGCCCAACGGCTACCTGCACGCGGCCACCGTGGTGGGGCTGGCCGACACGTCCTGCGGGCTGGCCACCCGCGCGCTGCTGCCCGAGGGCTCGACCGGCTTCACCACGATCGAGCTGAAGAGCAACTTCCTCGGCACCGTCCGCGAGGGCCGGATCGCCACGGTGGCCACCAACGCCCACGCCGGCCGGACGACGCAGGTGTGGGACGCCGTGGTGCGCGACGAGGGGTCGGGGAAGACCATCGCGCTGTTCCGCTGCACCCAGTCGGTGCTCTGGCCGCGTTGACCCGTTCCGGTACCGGCGAGTAGGCCCCCTGTGGCGGAGGCCACCCCGGATGTGAGACTGGCGCCACACCTGACCCGTGAAGGAGCTCCTCCGTGGCGCTGGCCAGCCTCTATCCCGACGTCGAGATCCCCGACCTCTCGGTCCCCGCCCACGTCCTGTCGGCCGGCCGCGCGCGGCCCGACGCCCCGGCGCTGGTCGACGGGCTCAAGGGCGACACCATCACCCACGGGCAGCTCGCCGCCTACGTCGACCGCGTCGCCGCGGCCCTGCACGCCCGCGGGCTGCGGAAGGGGGACGTCGTCGCCGTCTTCTGCCCGAACACGCCCTGGTACCCCGTGGTCTTCCACGGGATCGCCGCCGCCGGCTGCGTGATGAGCCCGATCAACTCCCTCTACACGCCGGACGAGATCGCCTTCCAGCTGCGCGACTCGGGCGCCAAGGTCGTCGTCACCGTCTCGCCGTTCCTCGAGCGGGTGCGGGCCGCGGTGGCGAAGGCCCCGGTCGACGAGATCGTCGTCATGGACGGCGCGGAGGGCCACGCCTCGCTGCTCGACCTGCTCAGCAGCGACGCGCCGTCGGTGCAGGTCGACATCGACCCCGCCACCGACCTGGTCACGCTCCCCTACTCCAGCGGCACGACCGGGCTGCCGAAGGGCGTCATGCTGACCCACCGCAACCTGGTGGCCAACGTGGCCCAGATGCGCCCGATCATGGACGTCCACGAGGGCGACGAGCGGATCATCGCCGTCCTGCCGTTCTTCCACATCTACGGCCTGACCGTGCTGATGAACCAGGGCCTGGCCATCGGCGGCACCGTCGTCACGCTGCCCCGCTTCGACCTCGAGGACTTCCTGCGCACCCTCCAGGACCAGAAGATCACCCGGGCCTTCGTGGCGCCGCCGATCGTGCTGGCGCTGGCCAAGCACCCGTTGGTCGACCACTACGACCTGTCCTCGCTGCGCACCATCACCTCCGGCGCCGCCCCGCTCGACGAGCAGCTGGCGTTGGCCGCCCAGAGCCGGCTGCGCAAGGGCGCCGACACCGGCGTGACCGTCGCCCAGGGCTACGGGATGACCGAGCTGTCGCCGGTGTCGCACAGCACGCCCGACGCCGGGATGGAGCCGCCGGGCGCGACCGAGGTGCCGAAGGGGTCGGTCGGGTACGCGCTGCCGAACACCGAGTGCCGACTGGTCGACCCGGCCACCGGCGAGGACGCGCCGACCGGCGAGCGCGGCGAGCTGTGGGTCCGCGGCCCGCAGGTGATGAAGGGCTACCTCAACAACCCGCAGGCCACCGCCGACACCATCGACCCCGACGGCTGGCTGCACACCGGCGACGTCGCGATCGTCGACGAGTCCGGCCACTACACCGTGGTCGACCGGGTGAAGGAGCTGATCAAGTACAAGGGCTACCAGGTCGCCCCCGCCGAGCTCGAGGCGGTGCTGCTCACCCATCCGGAGATCGCCGATGCCGCGGTCATCGGCGTCCCGGAGGAGGGGACCGGCGAGGAGCTGCCCAAGGCGTTCGTCGTCCGGACGCCGGGCTCGTCGCTGACGCCGGAGGCGGTCGTGGAGTTCATGGCCGGCCGGGTGGCGCCGCACAAGAAGATCCGCTTCGTGCAGTTCATCGAGGCGGTGCCCAAGTCCGCCGCGGGCAAGATCCTCCGCAAGGAGCTCAAGGCAGCGCGGTGAGCCCGCCGCGGGGGGCGCCGGCAGCGACCGGCGTCCCCCGCCGACGGGCGGTGGCCGTGCTCGGGGGGACACCGACCACCCGCTTGTAGGCGCGGGAGAAGGCGGCCTCGGACTCGTAGCCGAGGCGGCGGGCGAGCTCGCCGGCCCCCGCCCCGCCCTCCAGCGCGACGGTGGCCAGGTGCATCCGCCACCGGGTCACGTAGTGCATCGCCGGCTCCCCGGCGAGCTCGGTGAACCGCGCCGCGAACGCCGAGCGGGACATCCGCGCCTCCCGGGCCAGGCGCTCGAGCGTCCACGGGTCCCCCGGCGACCGGTGCACGAGGGCCAGGGCCCGGCCGACCTGCGGGTCACGGAGGGCCCGCAGCCAGCCCGGGCCGGTCCCGCCGTCGTCGATCCACGCCCGGATCGCCTGGATGACCACGACGTCGGCCAGCCGGGTGACGACCGCCTCGGCGCCCGGCCGCTCGTGGCGGACCTCGTCGGCCAGCAGCCCGAGCAGGACCGGCAGCCAGCCCGGCCGCCCGGCCCCCTCCCCACCGAGGTGCAGGACCGGGGGCAGCAGCTCGACCAGGTGCGCCGCGCCGGGTCGGTCGGCCTCCACCACACCGCACACCAGCCCGGCGCGCGCCCCACCGCCACCGAGCCGCATCACCGAGTAGTGCTCCCCGAGCAGCTCCTGGGGCAGCAGGTCCGCCCGGCCGGCGACGCGGGCCGACGGGCCGCTGCGCAGCACGTGCCCGCGACCGTGCGGCACCAGGGCCAGGTCGCCGCTGCGCAGGAGCACCTGCCTGCCGTCGACCTCCAGCAGGCAGCTGCCCTCGGTGACGACGTGGAAGCTCATGCAGCCGTCGAAGGCCGGCATCTCCAGCCCCCACGGCTCGGTGAGCTCGACCCGGCAGTAGAAGGTCCCGCGGATCCGCAGGTCGAACAGCACCGGGCCCAGCGGGTCGACCGGCGTCCACGGGCGCGCGGTGCCGCCGTCGCGCGCACCGGCACCGGTCATGGCGCCACTCTCACCGTCTCCCCGCCCGTCGTCCAGGGCCCCTGGACGAACGGTCGGGGACCCCGGACGGGCGGTCATGGGCTCGCGGTCGCTGCGTCCAGACGATGGGGACGCCGGTCAGCGAGGACCGGCCTTCCCGAGAGGAGCAGGCCATGCGGGTGCTGGTCGTGGGGGCCACGGGCGGATCGGGCCGGGCGGCGGTCGACGCCCTCGCCGCCCGGGGACACCAGGTGAGCGCGTTCGCCCGGCGGGCGAGCGCGGTGTACGGGGACCGGGCGGGGGTCCGGGCCGTCGACGGCGACGCCACGGTCGCCGCGGACGTCGAGCGCGCGGTGCGGGGGCAGGACGCCGTGGTGGTCGCGCTGGGCATTCCGGAGTCCCCGCTCCGCGTGCGGCTGCGGGGCAGCCGGGGGACGCCGCTGGACGTCCGCTCCCGCGGGACGCGGACCGTCGTGGCGGCGATGCGCTCGGCCGGCGTGCGCCGCCTGGTGGTGCAGTCGTCCTACGGCGTCGGGGAGACCCGGACGCGGCTGCCGCTCTCCAGCCGGGTGGTGCTCGCCCTGCTGCTGCGTCCGCAGATCGCCGACCACGAGCGGCAGGAGCGGGTGGTCCGCGACAGCGGTCTGGACTGGACGCTCGTCCAGCCCGTCTACCTCACCGACGGCGACGAGCAGGCGGTCGTCTCGCCCGGCGGGGACGTCGAGGGGTGGCGGGTGTCGCGCGCCGCGGTGGGCGCCGTCCTCGCCGACGCCGCGGAGGGCGCCCTCCCGCAGGGACGCAGCGTCGCCGTCTCCGGGACCGCGCGCAGCACGGCCTCCGCCCCGGCCGCGTAGGACCGCGCCGAACGCGCCGGCGGGCCCACGGCCGGCGCGCCGGGGCGGCGTCAGCGGGCCCCGATGGGCGGGGTGGCGCGGACGGCGTCGCGGCGGGCGAGCCAGCGGTCCTCGCCCAGCCGCAGCGCCAGTCGCACCCGGCGCGGCGCGCGGCGCACCAACCGGACCCGCTCGTGCGGCGCGCAGGCGTCGAGGAACCAGGGGACGCCGAGCAGCGCCGACCCGGCGGCGTCCGTGAAGCGGCGCGCGCACCGCAGCAGGTCCTCGGGCGCGTGGTCGTGGGCCCCGGCCGGGTCGCCCTCGAGCAGGTCGGCGACCGTCGTCCACGCGCGGACGAGGCCGGGTGCGCCGGCGCTGACCTCGGCGGCGAACAGCGGTGCCCCAGCGGCCACGGTCGCGCAGGCGGCCAGCAGCGGCAGGTCCTCGTCGCGACCGGCGACCGCGCGCACCGTTGCCAGCACACCGGCGGACGATGCGACCACCTCGCGCTGCCGGCGCGGGCAGCAGGGTGCGTCGAAGGCGATGCCGGTGAGCGCGACGGCCAGGTCGCGGGCGCCGGAGCGGAGGGCCCGCCGCTCCACCGGGCAGCCCCCGGGCAGCGCCGGGGCGGACACCGGGGCGGGGAGTGTCGTCGTCATGGCGCGACCCTGACCGGCGGCGCTTCGGCCCGGCTTGGGCCGCACTTGAGCAGTCCACGTGCACGCCGCCTGCACGCCCCGCCGCGGGGGACGGCGCCGGCGGGCACGCCCTATCGTGCGGGCATGCGCGCGGTGACTCTCAGCGGACCGGGTGGGCCCGAGGTGCTGGAGTGGGGCGAGGCCCCCGACCCCGAGCTCCGCCCCGGCGAGGTGCTCGTCGACGTCGTCGCCACCGCGGTGAACCGGGCCGACCTGCTGCAACGCGCGGGCAACTACCCGCCGCCGCCCGGGGCGAGCGAGATCCTCGGCCTGGAGTGCAGCGGGGTCGTCAGCGAGGTCGGCGAGGGCGTCACCGGCTGGTCGGTCGGCGACGAGGTGTGCGCGCTGCTCTCCGGTGGCGGCTACGCCGGGCGGGTCGCCGTCCCGGCCGGGCAGCTGTTGCCCCGGCCGGCCGGCGTGGAGCTGGCCACCGCCGCGGCGCTGCCCGAGGTGGTCTGCACCGTCTGGTCGAACCTGTTCCTGCTCGCCGGGCTGACGCGGGGCGACGACGTCCTCGTGCACGGCGGGTCCAGCGGCATCGGGACCATGGCCATCCAGCTGGCCGCCCGCGCCGGGGCCCGGGTGTTCACCACCGCCGGCACCGCGGCCAAGCTCGACGTCTGCCGGGAGCTCGGCGCCGACGTGCTGATCAACTACCGCGACGAGGACTTCGTCGCGTGCGTGCGCGAGGAGACCGACGGCGACGGCGTCGACATCGTGCTCGACAACATGGGGGCGAAGTACCTGGCCCGCAACGTGGACGCGCTGGCCACCGGCGGGCGGCTCGTCTGCATCGGCATGCAGGGCGGGACGAAGGCGGAGCTCGACCTGGGCAAGCTGATGCGCAAGCGCGCCGCGATCCACGCCGCGACGCTGCGGGCCCGCCCGGCGACCGGCCCCGGCGGCAAGGCCGAGATCGTCGCCGCCGTCCGGCACGACGTGTGGCCCGACGTCGAGCGCGGCGTGATCCGCCCCATCGTCGACCGCCGGCTGCCGATGTCGCGCGCGGCCGAGGCGCACCGGGTGGTCGACGCCGGCGAGCACGTCGGCAAGGTGCTGCTGATCGCCGAGGACTGAGGCCGCGGGCGGTCAGCGCGGGCGCAGCTCCGCGACCGAGTCGACGAGGTACCCGACCTCCTCGGCGGTGTTGTAGTGCATGAGGCCCAGCTGCACCGCCCCGCCCTCCTCGTTGGCGCCGAGGGCGTCGAAGAGCTCGCGCGCGTAGAAGTCGCCGTCCCAGGCGCAGATGCCGCGGCGGGCGAGCTCGTGGGCGACCTGCCGCGCCCGCATGCCGGACACGGTGAACGCCAGGGTCGGCGTGCTGCGCGTGGCCCCGCCGAGCACGTGCACGTGCCGCATGGCACGCAGCGCCTGGTCCAGCCACTCGAACAGCCCGCCCTCGTAGGCGGCGACCGCCGACATCGAGGTGCGCAGCCGGTCCCGGCGGCTGCCGAAGGTGAACTCGCTGAGCGAGGCGAGGTGCTCGACGGCCGCGGTCACCCCGGCCAGCAGCTCGAAGGGGTGCCCGCCGCTCTCGAAGCGGTCGGGGACCCGCTCGGGCACCGGCGCCAGCTTGTCCGGCTGCAGCTCCCCGAGCAGCGCGGGGTCGGCGACCACCGCGCCCACCCGGGGCCCGCACCACTTGTCCGCGGCCACGGCCAGGAAGTCCGCCCCGAGCTCGCCCATGTCGAGCAGGTGATGCGCGGCGGCGTGCACCCCGTCGACGAAGACCAGCGCGCCGACCGCGTGCGCCCGCCGGGCGATGGCGGCGACGTCCGGGCGCGTGCCGATGGCGTTGCTCGCCGCGGTGAGGGTGACCAGGCGGGTGCGCTCGGTGAGCAGCTCGTCGTACTGCCAGTCGGGCAGCTCGCCGGTCTCGATGTCCACCTCGGCCCAGCGGACCCCCACGCCGGCGGACTCGGCGAGCTGGAGCCAGGGCCGGATGTTGGCGTCGTGGTCCAGCCGGCTGACCACGATCTCGTCCCCCCGCCGCCACGTGCGGGCCAGCGCGCGGGCCATCGTGTAGGTCAGCGCGGTGGCGTTGGCGCCGAGGACCACCCCGGCGGAGACCCCGCCGACCAGGTCGGCGACGGCGGCGCGGGCGCTGGTCACCAGGCCCTCGGCGCGGGCGGAGGCGGGGAAGACCCCGCCCCGGGCGGACACCGGGGTGCGCATCGCCTGCGAGACGGCGAGCACGACGCTCTCCGGGAGCAGGGCGCCGGACGACCCCTCGGCGTGCACGAGCCCGTCGGAGAGGCCCGGGAACAGGCCGCGGACGCGCGCGACGTCCAGCCGTCCCTCCCCCGGTCTCATGGGTTTCGACCCTAGACGCTGCCCCGGCGGGACGAGCACGTGTGCACCGGCGCCCGGCAGGCACCGTCGCGCACGGGGGAGGATGGGGACATGACCGCACCGGGAAACGGCAGTGAGCGTCCTCAGCAGGTCGTCGTCGTCGGCCCCGACGGCCGGCCGGTCGGCACGATGTCCGTGCCGCAGGCGCCTGACGGGGACACCGGCGCCCCGGACGGCGCGGCCGGCGTCGCCGACATGGTCGAGCAGCCGGCGAAGGTCATGCGGATCGGCACGATGATCAAGCAGCTGCTCGAGGAGGTCCGCGCCGCGCCCCTCGACGAGGCGAGCCGCCAGCGGCTGCGAGACATCCACGCCTCCTCGATCCGCGAGCTCGAGCAGGGCCTGGCCCCGGAGCTGCGCGAGGAGCTGGAGCGGATCACCCTGCCGTTCAGCGAGGACCAGACGCCGTCGGACGCCGAGCTGCGGATCGCGCAGGCCCAGCTCGTCGGCTGGCTGGAGGGCGTCTTCCACGGCATCCAGACGGCGTTGTTCGCCCAGCAGATGGCCGCGCGGGCACAGCTGGAGGAGATGCGCCGCCGAGCGCTGCCCGGCGGGCCGTCGTCGGCGCCGCAGCAGCCCGACTTCCGCCCGGGCGGCGGCCAGTACCTGTGACGTGTGGCGCCTCACCCGTTCGGGTGACGGGGGGGGTCAGGCCACGGTCGGGATCGTGCTCGGCGTCGCGGCGTCGTCATGGCGATCGTGGACACGGTGATCGCCTACGACCTGCTCACCCGAGCCCGGACGCCGCGACGGCGCCGCCCTCCCGCGGAGGAGGACGGCGCCGTCGTGACGTCGCTCAGAAGCGGAAGCCGCCGACGAGCTCCCGGAGCCGCCCGGACACGGCGGCGAGCTCCTCGGCCGCCTGCTGCGAGGCGCCGACGTGCTCGGTGGTGGACCGGGCGACCGCCGCGACGCTCTCGATGCCGGTGGCGATCTGACCCGAGCCGGTGGCGGCCTCGGCGACGCTGCGGTTCATCTCCGTGGTGGTCGCGGTCTGCTCCTCGACCGCCGAGGCGATCGTCGACTGGTAGGCGTTGATCCGGTCGATCACCTCGGCCACCTCGGCGATGGCGGTGACGGCGCTGCCGGTGTCGGCCTGGATCGCCTCCACCCGCCGGGCGATGTCCTCGGTGGCCTTGGCGGTCTCCTGCGACAGCTCCTTGACCTCGTTGGCGACGACGGCGAACCCCTTGCCGGCGTCGCCCGCGCGGGCGGCCTCGATCGTGGCGTTGAGGGCCAGCAGGTTGGTCTGCTCGGCGATCGAGGAGATGACCTTCACGACGTCACCGATGGTGCGGCTGGACTCCCCGAGCCGGGACACCGTCTCGGTCGTCGTCCCGACGGCGGTGACCGCGCGCTCGGCGACCCCGGCCGCCTCGGTGGCGTTGTGCGCGATCTCCCGGATGGAGGCGCCCATCTGCTCCGAGCCGGCGGCCACCGTCTGCACGCTGGACGAGACCTCCCCGGCCGCCGCGGCGACGACGGCCGCCTGCGCCGAGGACTCCTCCACCCCCGTGGAGATCTGCCGCGACAGGTCGCCCACGCGGCTGCTGGCGGTGGTCAGAGCGGCGATGGCCTCGGAGAAGGTGCCCATGAGCCGGCCCAGCGACTCCAGGGCGGCGTTCGTCGAGGTGGCCATCCGGCCGATCTCGTCCTGGCTGCGGACCTCGAGCCGCGGGGTGAGGTCCCCCTCGGCGACGGCGGCGAAGGCACGCTCGGCCTCGGCCAGCGGACGGGTGATCCCGCGCGTGATCCGCCAGGCGATGACCACGGCGAGCACGGCCGCGGCGGCGCAGACGAGGACCATGGTGAGCAGGAAGCCCGAGGCGATGCCGCGCGCCTCGTCGCTCAGCTCGGCGTTCATCGCCTCCTCCATGTCGATGAGGACGTTGATCGCGCCGAGCCACTCGACGAACAGGGGCTTGGCCTGCTCGGTGAGCACCTGCAGTGCGGCGGCCTGCTGCCCGGTCCGCTCCAGCTGGACGACCTGCTCGATGAGCGGCAGGGTCTCCGCCTCGATCCGCTCGATCTCCGCGAGCGCGGCGACCTCGTCGGCGTTGACGTTGCCCTCGACGGCGAACAGGTCGTCCATGGGGCCGGCGGACGCCGTGTACTTGGCCGCCAGCTCCTCGATGAGGTCGACCTCCTGCTGCAGCTCGGCGGGCGTGGTGCTCAGGACGACGTCCCGCAGTGCGATCGCCCGGTCGTGGACGCTGCCGCGGAAGTTGATGGCGTACCGCTGTTTCACCGCGTTCAGGTCGTTGATGGTCGTCAGGGAGTCGTTGATGGACTCGACCCGCAGCACCCCGATGCCGGTCAGGCCGACCATGCTCAGGACGACGACGAGGAAGCCGAGGGTCAGTCGGCGGCTGATCGACAAGCTCTTTCCCATGGCGCTCTCCGGCAACCCGTGTCCAGGGGGAGCGGTCACTCCCTCGACAGCAGGTGTCGACGTCCGGCCGGGTGTGTTGAGCCGAACACCGGGATCACCACACGGGGTCAGGCAGTTCCTGACCTGCGGTCACAGGGACGCCAGGAACGCGGCCACCCCGTCGTCGTCGTTGGTGCCGGTGACGTCGGTGGCCGCGGCGAGCAGGTCGGGGTGCGCGTGGGCCATCGCCACGGCCCGGCCGCCGGCCTCGCGGACCCAGTCGAACGCGGCGATGTCGTTGGGCATGTCCCCGAAGACGACGACGTCCTCGGGCCCCACGCCGTGGCGGGCGGCGACCTTGGCCAGCCCGGTGGCCTTGGTGATCCCGAGCGCGGAGATCTCGGCCAGCGCGTCGCTGGAGGAGGTCGTGACCGTCGCACGGTCCCCCACCACGTCCTCGACCAGGGCGACGAACTCGTCGCGCGGCAGGGACTCGTGGCGGGCCAGCAGCTTCGCGACCGGTGCGGAGACCATCTCCTCCAGGGAGGCGACCGCCACGCCGGGGGCGTCGACGTCCCACCGCGGCTGGTAGACCGGCTCGTGGCGGAACTCCAGGCCGTACTCGACGGCGAACCAGGTGTCGGGCTGCTGCCGGCGCAGCTCGGCGGTGAGCTCCTGCAGCACGTCGGGTTCCAGCGCGTCCTCGTCGAGGATCTCGAAGCCGGCCAGGTCGAGCAGCACCGCGCCGTTGCAGCAGACCGCCGTGCCGTGCCGCAGCACCTCGCGGATGCGGGTCATCCAGCGCGGGGGCCGCCCGGTGGCCAGGACGACCGGCACGCCCTCGGCCCGCCAGCGCTCCAACTCGGCGACGGTGGCCTCGCTGACGGTGTCGTCCCAGCGCAGCAACGTGCCGTCCATGTCGCTGGCGATCAGCTTCGGCCGCCAGTCAGACGGTGCCGAACGGTCCGACTCTGCGCGCCGCTCCGCTCCTCGCTCGTTCCTCGCTGCGATGCTCACGGCGCTGTCGTCAGACACCGGGCTGCCTCCCGTCGAACAGCAGCGCCTCCAGGTAGCGCGCGACCCCGTCGACGTCGTGCCCGCTGGTGACCAGCGGCGTGGCGGCCCGGACGTCGGGGTGCGCGTTGGCCACCGCGACCGCCCGCCCGCCGGCGGCGCGCACCGCCTCGATCATCGGCAGGTCGTTGGGCATGTCGCCGAAGACCAGCACGTCACCGAACCCGACGCCGTAGCGGTCCAGCGCGATGGCCAGGCCGGTCGCCTTGGTCACCCCGGCCGGCAGCACCTCGATGAAGCCCAGCCCGGCGTGCGTGACCTCGGCCTCCTGCGCGTCGACCACGCCGCGGGCGCGGGCCAGCAGCTCGTCCTGACCGAGCGACGCCGACCGCAGGAAGACCTTGAGCACCGCGCCGGCGGGCAGCACCTGGTGCCGCGGCAGGAGGTGGGCCGGCTCGGGGTAGGGCCAGTCGAACCCGTGCTGCACCCGCAGCGGGGAGTGCACCTCGCCCTGCTCGGCGGCGTCCTCCACCGCGACGACCAGCTCGCCGGCGACGTCCTCGATCCGCTCGATGACGGCCATGGCCCGGTCGCGCGGCAGCCCGACGGTGCGCAGCACCTCGTCACGCTCCAGGTCGACGACGAACCCGCCCTGGGCGAGGACGCCGATGCCGCGGCCGTCGAGCGCGCCCCGCACGCTGTCGAGCAGGCGCGGTCCACGGCCGGTCACCCCGACGACCGGGATGCCGGCGTCCCAGCACGCGGTCAGCGCCGCCCGGGTGCGCGGGCTCACCTCGCCGTCGGAGGAGAGCAGCGTGCCGTCGAGGTCACTGGCCACCAGCTTGGGCCGCCAGGTGCCGACGTCCCCCAGGTCGACGACGGCGTCGGCGCCGGACAGGACGCCGACGGCGGGCAGCGCCTTCGGCACGCGCCGCGTCATGCGACCGGCACCGGCGCCGCCAGCGTCATGCCGGGGGTGAGGGACTCGGCGCCGCCCAGCCAGGGGCGCAGCGCGACCGGTACGTGCACCGAGCCGTCGGCGCGCTGGTGCACCTCGAGCAGGCAGGCGATGGTGCGGGCGATCGCGCACAGGGTGCCGTTGAGCGTGGCCGCCGTCTGGTTCTTCCCGTCGGCGTCGCGGTAGCGGGTGTTGAGCCGCCGGGCCTGGAAGGTCGTGCAGTCGGAGGTGCTGGTCAGCTCGCGGTAGGTGCCCTGGGTGGGGAACCACGCCTCGATGTCGTACTTGCGGGCGGCGCTGGTGCCCAGGTCGCCGGCGGCGATGTCGACCACCCGGTAGGGCAGCTCGAGCGCCTGGAGGAACTCCTCCTCCCAGGCCAGCAGCCGCAGGTGTTCGTCGGCGGCCTCCTCGGGCCGGCAGAAGCTGAACATCTCGACCTTGTCGAACCAGTGCACGCGGATGATCCCGCGGGTGTCCTTGCCGTAGGACCCCGCCTCGCGGCGGAAGCAGGACGACCAGCCCGCGTAGCGCAGCGGCCCGTTCGAGAGGTCGAGCACCTCGTTGCTGCGCATCCCGGCCAGCGCGACCTCGGAGGTGCCGACGAGGTACAGGTCGTCGCGCTCGACCCGGTAGACCTCCTCGTCGTGCTCCCCGAGGAAGCCGGTGCCCTCCATGGCGGCGGGCTTCACCAGCGCCGGGGCGACGACCGGGGTGAACCCGGCGGCGACGGCCCGGCTGATCGCCAGCTGGGCGAGGGCGAACTCGAGCATCGCGCCGGGGCCGGTGAGGAAGTAGAAGCGGGCGCCGGAGACCTTCGCGCCGCGCTCCATGTCGATCGCGCCGAGCGCCTCGCCGATCTCCAGGTGGTCGCGCACCGGGAAGTCGTAGGCGGGGACCTCGCCCACGGTGCGCAGGGTCACCGCGTCGTCCTCACCGCCGGGCGGGACGTCGTCGTGGACCACGTTGGGGATGCGCAGGTGCGCCTCGCGCAGGGCGGCGTCCGCGGCGCGCAGCCCCTCCTCCGCCTCCTTGACCTCCGCGGCCAGCGCCTTGGCCCGCTCCAGGACGGCGGGCCGCTCCTCGGGGGTGGCCTTCTTCACCGCCTGCGAGGCGGCCTTCTGCTCGGCGCGCAGGTCGTCGGCCCGCTTGACAGCCTCGCGGCGGGCGGCGTCGGCGGCGAGCAGGTCGTCGACGCGGGACTCGTCGGCTCCGCGGGCACGCTGACTGGCCTTGACGCGGTCGGGGTGCTCACGCACGAGTCGCAGGTCGATCACACACCGATCGTAGGTGCCCACGCGGCGGGACCTCGGGCCGCGATCGGGGACACCGCCCCTCCGAGCGAGATCACGCGATCTCGCTCGGTCCCGGCCCCGCTGCCGTGGGGGGGGGGGGGGGGGGGGGGGGGGGGGGGGGGGGGGGGGGGGGGGGGGGGGGGGGGGGGGGGGGGGGGGGGCGGGGCGGGGGGGCGCCCTGGGGATACCGGCCGTCGTTATTTTTCCGCA